>DIYG01000014.1:0-8520 GCA_002428935.1 Halieaceae bacterium UBA6060 | reverse complement strand
GCGGTCTCAAAGGTTTTCAAGGTATCCCGATCGTGCTTGAGGGAAACGGCGCCCCCTGTGCCATAAGCATACAGGCGGTTTACCAGGCAGTAGGAAAGCTTGGGGTGGTTGCGCATGGCCTGGGTCAGACCCGCCACATCGTCGTAGAAAACGCCGTCTAACTCACCAGCGATATCGATGGCGGCGCCATTTTCCGTTTCACGAAATGCACCAGCGCCATCGAAGTTTTCCAGCGAGAGTCCCATGGGGTCGGTGATGAGATGACAGCCCGCACAGGATGGATTGGTGTTGTGCACCTGCAAGCGTTCCCGGGCCGTAGGTACATCCCCCGCATCCTCGATCTTGGAAAAATCCACATTGGGCGGTGGATCGGGTACATGCTGGCAGAGGAATAGTTCGCGCAGGGCCTTTCCTCGCAAGGTGGGCGAACTGCGCACGGAATGAGAATTGGCGGCGAGAAAGCTGACATGGGTGAGCAGGCCGGCCCGAGGACTGTCCTGTGGAAAGGTATGAGCGGTCCAGCCCTCGCCGGCCGGGGTGCCGTAGACCGCCGCGAGGGGCATGGACATAAACGTCTGCTTGGTGGTGAACAGGTCGCGATAGTCCCCTTCTCGGCGCAGCAGATGATCGATGATGGTTCGCAGGGTTTGCTCGCGGGCGTCGGTGAGGGTCGCCGCCGTTACCGTGGGATACACCGCGGGATCTTTAGCCAGGCTATCGAAGTCATCAAAGGCCAGCATGTCATCGAAGAACGCGCGCATACCCACTTCCAGTCGCGGGCTGGCAAGCATGCGCGCCACCGCCTTCTCTAAACCGCCTTCGGTGTGGAGCGCTCCGTTCTCCGCTGCCGCCAACAGCGCATCATCCGGCGGCGCGTTCCACAAAAAGAAGCTCAAGCGAGAAGCCAGGGACCAGGCATCCAGGCGCTCCCCACCGGGCGCGGTGGGGTCGGCCTCGGCTTGATCGACAATGAACAAAAACTCCGGACTGATCAGCAACCCCTCAAGCGCCAGGGCCAGACCGTCATAGAAGCTGTCGGTCTGGGAGGCCGCCTCTCCGGCGACAGCCACGAGGTTTTCAACTCGGGTCTCCCCTAGGGGTCGGCGAAACAGTAACCGGCCCGTACTAGCGAGAACTTCTTGAGCACAAGTAGCGTCGGCCATGGTGGTATCGGCGGGAGTGCAGGGCAAAAGGAAATCGCGATGCACCTCGTCGACAACCATCGCCGCGACAACGGCGGCGGCCTGATGTATCTGCGAGACCTGATCCGAGGTCAAACCTGCGGTAGCTGCGCCGGAAGCCAGTAGACCGTCGGTCCGCTGCATCGGCGGCATGGGCGGAATGACCGCCTCGGCAACATCGCTGCCGAACACCGCGGCGATGGCATTGTGATACTGCTCGCCGGTTAGCAATCTCGCCCGCAGGGGCGAAGCGCTACTGTCCTCGGGTTCCGGCTTCCCACCGCAGGCCACCAGCGCCAACAGCGCCAAAACAAGCGCGCCTTGCCGCAGTGTTCCCCCACGTTGATGGAGAAGCCCCAGGCCGGTGAATCCTTTGTGAGAACGCCATCCCATCATGATGACCTCAATATAGCAGGCGAGACGGCCTGCCGCGGGAGCTTCATCGCAAGGGTTTGCCGGCTCATGACCCTCGTTGCCTCGCTACCTGCTCCGCCGTAACCACCCCGGCCCGATTGGACCAGGAGTTGCGAATATAGGTCGCCACCGCCGCGATCTCCTCATCGTCCAGCAGATACTGAAACTCTTCCATGGGGTTACGCCATCGTGGATCCAGGCCGTGGGGAGCTTCCGGGCTGTAGAGGATTACGTTAATCATCGATGCGGGGTTCGAATCCTGGACCACCAAACTGCCGCCGTTCAGCTTTGGCCCCATCTCCGGATCTCCTTCCCCGGTAGGTAGATGACAGGTACCGCAATGGAGGTTGTAGACGGTCCGACCGCGACCCATGGTCACCGTGTCGGGCTCATCAGGGGGCGCTTCGTGAACGGGCTCAAGGCTCTTCAAATAACTCGCTATGGCTTCTACGTCCCGCGCTTGCAGATGGCGGGTGCTATTCATGATCACTTCGTTCATAGGCCCGAAGCTCTCAAGAAACTCGTTTCGCCCGGAGGCGATGTAATCTTCCAGATGCTCTTGGGTCCAAAGACTCAAGCCGCGGTCCGTCGCCGTGAGATTGGGCGCAGACCAGGGTCTGTACGCGCCCTCATCGCCCGCGCGGTCGGTGTACTCGCCGCCGGCGAAGGCCAGTCCTCGCTTCTCAGCGCCCAGGGGATTACGCGGTGAATGACAAGCGCTGCAATGGGCCAGCCCCTCCACGAGATAGGCGCCGCGATTCCACTGGGGGCCCTTATCGGGATCTGCCTCCCACACGCCCGGCTTGAAAAACAACGTTTTCCATAGGGTCAGGAGCGCTCGCTGATTAAAGGGAAACGACACGGCGTTGGCTTTGTTCGCCAGGGCCACCGGTGTCAGGGTTTGCAGGTAGGCGTAGATGGCGGCGAGGTCTTCGTCCGTCACCCGGGTGAAGTGGGTATAGGGAAACACCGGGTAAAGATGCTCTCCGTTGGGCCGCACCCCCAGGCGCATGGAGTTAACGAAATCGCCCTGACCCCAGGCACCAATACCAGTCGATGGATCCGGTGTGATATTCGTTGAATAGATAGTGCCAAACGGCGTTTCGAAGGGCAGACCACCGGCCATAAGCTCGCCCCCGGGCTCCGTGTGGCAGCTCGCACAGTTCCCTGCGGTAGCTAGATACTGCCCTCGAACTACGAGCTCCGGTGATGCAAGCGTTGTTATGGCCGCCGGGCTTAATCCCGTCTCTTTACCACCGCAGGCGCCAAGGAACAGCATCACCCCAACCAGCATTGTCGTGCAGACGCCGCCATCGCCAGGGGATAGCCTACGGCGCTCGCATGGTCCTAAAGCGGTCAGTAACTTGCGCGGTGAAAGGGTCACAGGCGAATTTGTCGCTCATCTTGGGGCTGCCCATGTCCTTCGGGCCAGTGACGCATTAGTCGGTAAGCAGGCGATCCTGTCAACCGATAGAGCACCAGTATCGACCGAGCTATAAGGGTTTGAAAAAAGACAGACTCGGTTCTCGCGATGGTGATACCCGCGAAAAGCTCATGGGCGCGACCACCCACGGCATAATGGGTGATCCTTCGCGAGGCATGACCTATGAATCGTTCCCATAGTTTCTTGAGCACCCTCCCAGGCACTCGATCAGGCACTTTCTCAAGCGCCATCTCCGCTACCCTCATCGCCGGCTTACTGGTCGCCGTCGCCACGATCACCTACGCCGGGCAATCGGACTCCGATACCCCGCCATCGAGCCCGGAGGCGTCGATGAGAGACGAAGCCCTACAAGCACCAAGCCCCATTGCCGCTGAGAGTTCCCCGTGGATTGAGGAACTGACCTGGATGGAGATTCGCGACCGCATTGCCGAGGGATACACCACGGTCATCGTGCCCACCGGTGGCATCGAGGAGAACGGCCCGTATCTCGCAACGGGTAAACACAACCTCATTCTGGAGGCGAGCTGCCCCATCATCGCCAGCAAGCTCGGCAATGCCCTCTGCGCCCCCATCGTCAAGTTCGTGCCTCAGGGAGACATCGATCCACCTTCCGGCGCCATGGTCTTTCCAGGCACCATCAGTCTTAGAGAAAGCACTTACGAGGCATTGCTTACCGACATCGCCGCGAGCCTGCGTCAGACAGGGTTTCTACACATCGTGTTTATCGGCGATAGCGGCGGCAACCAGAGCGGTATGGCCCGGGTGGCAAACGCGTTGAACAACGAATGGGAGGATGCCCGTGCTCATTTCGTGCGCGAGTTCTACGATCCCGGCTGGGAAGCTACCGAGGAGTTCACCCGGCAAGAACTTCGCGTGGATGAAACCCGTAATGACGGCTACCACGATGACATCTGGGTAACGGCCATGATGGCCGTGGTCGACCCGCAACAAATCCGCTTTGAACAGCGCGTACAGGCCGGCCGCGCATCCATCAATGGGGTGGCCCTGGAACCTCTAGAATCCACTGTCGCCCTGGGTGAGGCCATGATCGAATTCCGCGCCACCTTTACCGCCGATGCGATCCGCAAGGCCATCGCAAGAGAAGCTGCCCCCTAAGGCCACGGATCACGCACTGCGTGCTATGGTTCGCGACCCTTTGGTCGCAAAAAAACGAGACGAACCATGCTGCGCTCTTTTACCGATCTCGGCGCAGGGCTCGGGATGCTTACCAGCCTGACCCTGGCCCTATCCTTTGGCTCTGCGATAACTCACGCCCAGGTACCCATCATTCAGCCCGGCGCTCCAGGCGAAAGCGCCCGCGAGCTGTCTGTGGCGGAAGCTTCGGAGATTGCAAAAAGCAGTTACTCCCCGGACGACGTCCGCTTCATGCAGGACATGATTCCTCACCACAATCAGGCGGTGCAGATGTCCGCCCTGGTCGCGGAGCGGACCAACAGTCCCGAACTCGTGGACATCGCCGGGCGCATCGACGCCTCTCAGGCGGATGAGATTAAGTTCATGCAGGACTGGCTGGCGGAGCGTGGCGAAACCGTCCCTGACCCCACGGCTCATCACGCCATGCACACCACCCACGACATGGCCGGCATGGCCTCACCGGAGCAAATGGCGGAACTGGCGGAGGCCAAAGACACGGCCTTCGATCGACTGTTTCTCTCCCTGATGATCGAGCACCACAAGGGTGCTGTGACCATGGTCGAAGAGCTTCTAGAGCAACCGGGGTCGGCCTACGACCCGGTGCTGCTGGACTTCACCAGCGACATCGTGGCCGATCAGACCTCGGAAATCGAACGCATGAACGCCATGTTGGTCGGTTTATCCGTAGATCCCCGTGCCGGTCTAGCACCGGGTTTTACCGATGCTGAAGAGGCTATCAGCAATCTCCGTCTCGTCGCCTCACTGCCCAAACCACCGGGATTCTTTGATCCCGAAAACCCAGCCGGACTGCCGCCAGTGATCTCGTCCGACGAAGAAGACGGAGACAGCGACAAGCGCGAGGACGATGAACAGAGCAATGAAGACACGGAATGGGGAGAACGCTCACCCCTGCTGAGTTTTTCCAATACGGATATCGCCTTCGCCAACGACGTGCTCGTTGCTGGCAGCTACCACGGCTTCAACGTCTATAAGCTGGTCGAAGACGGCGTGCCGGAGCTATTCAGCTCCATTGTTTGCCCCGGAGGTCAGGGCGACGTGTCCATCGTTGGCGATCTGCTGATTATGTCCGTGGAGCAAACGCGCGGGCGTATCGATTGCGGTCGCCAGGGGGTCTCCGAGGACATCAGCGAGGAGCGTTTCCGCGGCCTGCGGATCTTTGACATCAGCGACCTGAGTCGCCCGTTGCAGGTGGGTCAGGTGCAAACCTGCCGCGGTTCCCACACCCATTCGGTAGTTGACGCCGATGAGGATCGCATCGTGGTCTACAACTCGGGCACCTCCTCGGTCCGTGACGAAGAAGAACTCGAAGGGTGCTTCGACGAATCCCCCGGGGATGACCGCACGGCCCTGTTTCGCATCGACGTGATTGAAATTCCCGTGGCCGATCCAGGCCGCGCTCGCATCGTGCACAGCCCCACGGTGTTTGCAGACCCCGAGACCGGGCAAATCGCTGGCCTGTGGCGGGGCGGCGATCACGGTGACGAAACCCAGGACACGTCGCGCACGGATCAGTGCCACGACATCACCGTGTTTCCGTCTGCCCATATCGCCGCCGGTGCCTGCTCGGGCAACGGCATCATCTTGGATATTCGCGACCCCATGGACCCCGTGCGTATCGACGAAGTCAGCGACACGGGCTTCGCTTACTGGCACTCCGCCACCTTCAACAACGACGGCACCAAAGTCCTGTTCACCGATGAGTGGGGTGGCGGCAGCCGCCCCCGCTGTCGCACCCACGATCCCCTGGATTGGGGCGCCGACGCAATCTATGACATCGTCGATGGCAAGCTCGAATTTCGCAGCTACTTCAAGATACCAGCACCACAGGTCGAGCAAGAGAACTGCGTGGCGCACAACGGCTCCGTACTGCCCGTGCCGGGCCGCGACATCTTTGTGCAGGCCTGGTATCAGGGCGGGCTGTCCGTTATCGACTTCACAGACTCTAGCAACCCCTTCGAAATCGCCTACTTTGATCGCGGACCGATTCACGAAGACGCTTTGGTGCTGGGAGGATACTGGTCTACTTACTGGTACAACGGTCGCATCTACGGCACAGAAATCGCTCGAGGACTGGATGTTTTCGCCCTGGAGCCCAGCGAGTTTCTTACGGAGAACGAGATCGCAGCGGCGGAGCTTGCCGATCAGGGAGCGGTGTTTAACCCCCAGCAACAGTTCCCCGTGAGCTGGCCCGCAGAACCAGTGGTTGCGCGGGCCTACATCGACCAACTCAAGCGTGACACGGCGCTCGATGAGGCCATGAGCGTTGAACTTGAGACGACCCTGGATGCCGCTGGCGAAGCTCTAGCCGACGAGAAGCGCGATCGTAAAATGGCGCGCAAGCTGCGGGATATGGCCAAATCCTTACGCGGTGATAAAAGCGAGCAAGGCGGTGATGCCGATGCCATGCGCCGCAAGGTCATGCTGAGCGAAACGCTGGAGGGTATTGCCAAGCGTTTGAGCTAAGCCGCCAAGCCTAGCCCTTAGGTCAAGCCCCTAGGCCAAGCCCCTGGGCTAAACCTCAGGCGCCGGAAGCGCGATCCACGACAGCGCGGGCCAGGATGTCGGCGGCGTCCAATACCGGCAGCTTGGCGCTGAGGGTATCGCTGATAACCGAAAGCTCGGTACAGGCAATCAGCAGCACTTGCGCACCGGCATCGTGCAAGGCATCGGCGGCGGCAGAAAACGCCGCTGAGCCTTGCTCTTCGGCGCGACCGGCCTTAACGGCCCGAATCAGCGCCATCAAGGCATCCTGCCGCTGCTGATCGGGATACACGACGTCCATGTGACGGGACTGGAGCCACGGCTCGTATAACTCAGTCTTACGCAGCGCCGACGAGGCCAGCAGACCCACACGCCGGATGCCCGGATCAGCGCGGTGCAAGGTATCAGCACACAGCTCCATGATGTTGAGAAACGGGATAGACACGGCCGCCGCAACGTCTGCGTGGTAGTGATGGGCCGTGTTACAGGGCATGGCCAAAAGCTGCGCGCCCTGGGCTTCCAGACCTTGGGCCATATCGATTAGCACGGGCAACGGGCTCGGCCCGTTTTCTTCGATCAGCGCCGCAATACGCGATGGAACCTGGGGATTGTTGTCCACCAGAAGACGGAGGTGGTCCTGATCGTCTTGCGCGGGGGTCGCTGCCAGAATCCGTTGCATCAGATCGATGGTCGCCTCGGGGCCCATACCTCCGAGAATGCCGACGATCTTCTTGCCATCCCCAGGAATAGTGCCGCTCACTGCCGCTCAAGCCTCGGGTAAGGAAAAATCATTGTTGTAAGCGAACAACGCCTGACTGCCACCGGTATGTAGGAAGACCACGTTCTCGTCGTCACTGAACTCGCCGCGACGAATCAGATCGATGAGACCCGCCGCACCCTTACCGGAATACACCGGATCCAGAAGGATGCTCTCGCTACGGGCGAAGAGCTCAATAGCCTCGATGGTTGCGGGCGTCGTGAGGCCATAGCCTTCACCCACGTAATCGCAATTGGCGACCACCTGCTCGCGCGCGACCTGCACACCCTTGCCGAGATGTTCCGCCGTTTCCGTGGCGAGACGGAACACGTTCTCTTCTTGCTTGGCTTTCGGCGCGCGCACGCCAATTCCCAACACCGGGATTCCGCTATTGGCGCCCGCCAGCCCCGTAACGAGGCCCGCCTGGGTGCCAGCACTGCCCGTGGCATGAACGAGATGATCGATACGCAGGCTGCGGTCATTGGCCTGATGCAGGAGTTCCAAGGCGCAGTTCACATAACCCAGAGCACCGATGGCGTTCGACCCACCACCGGGAATGACATAGGGCTTCTTGCCGTTGTCACGCAGTTGCGCCGCGCATTGCTCCATCGCTTCGTTCATGTCGGTACCGCCGGGATGGCGGGAAATCTGCGCGCCAAACAGACGATCCAAAAACACATTGCCGTTGTAGTTGTAGTCCGTCTCGGTACTACCAGTGCGATCCTCCAAGAGGATGTGACAGTCGAGGCCGAGCTTGGTCGCAATGGCCACTGTTTGCCGAGCGTGATTGGACTGGGTCGCGCCCTGGGTAATCACTGTGTCCGCGCCCTGCTCTACGGCATCGGCCATGAGAAATTCGAGCTTCCGCGTTTTGTTACCGCCACCGGCAAGGCCCGTGCAATCGTCACGCTTGATCCACAAACGAGGGCCGCCCAGCTCACGGGTGAGATTCTCGAGGGGCTCCAAAGGCGTAGGAAGGTGCGCGAAGTGCAGGCGGGGAAAGCGGGCGAGGTGCACAGTCGAAGTCTCTCGTTGGCGAAAAAATGGCTGCCAAGGTTACAGGAATT
>DIYG01000025.1 GCA_002428935.1 Halieaceae bacterium UBA6060 | reverse complement strand
ACCGACGTCAGTCTGGCGACGGCCCGCGACCCCTCGGAGGATTTTCTGTGCACTGTCCCTTCTGCTCGGCAGACGATACCAAGGTCATAGATTCCCGCCTGGTAACCGATGGTGCTCAGGTCCGTCGCCGTCGTGAGTGCCTGTCTTGTCACGAGCGCTTCACAACCTATGAGGCCGCGGAACTGGTGATGCCGCGGGTTATCAAGCAAAACGGCAGTCGTGAACCCTTCAATGAAGACAAGTTGCGGGCCGGTTTTCTTCGCGCGCTGGAAAAACGTCCCGTATCCGTTGAGAGCATCGAGGCGGAAATCAGCCACATCATGCAGAGCCTGCGCGCGACCGGTGAACGGGAAGTGAATTCCCGTGTTCTGGGTGAATTGGTTATGGATAGTTTGAAGACTCTCGACAAGGTGGCCTACGTTCGTTTTGCCTCCGTGTATCGAAGCTTTGAGGATATCGCCGAGTTCCAGGCGGCCATTGAGCGCCTTCAGGCCGAGCCAGATGGCATCGGCGAGAGCCAGAACGACGCCTGAGGCGTTGCCCCCGTAAAGATGTTCACCGCAAATGACCATGCCCTGATGGCCAGGGCCGTTCGCCTCGCAGAGCGAGGTCGTTTCTGGGCTAGACCTAACCCTCATGTGGGCTGTGTGTTGGTTCGTGATGGTGTGGTGGTGGGCGAGGGATTTACGCAGCCCGCGGGCGGTGCTCACGCCGAAGTCATGGCTCTCAACGCGGCAGGCGAAACGGCATCGGGAAGCACGGCCTATGTGACCCTGGAACCCTGTGGACATTTTGGCAAAACACCTCCTTGCGCCCATGCCCTGGTAAAGGCTGGGGTAGTCCGGGTGGTCGCGGGCCTACAGGATCCCAATCCGCGGGTGGATGGTGGCGGCTTTGCCTACCTTCAGGAGCACGGTGTTGCTGTCGCTCATGGACTTCTCGCGGCAGCGGTGGAGGAGCAACTCGCCGGGTTCCTCGCTCGTCAGCGCCGCGGAAAAGGCCGAGTGCGCATCAAGCTGGCCATGTCCCTCGACGGGCGTACGGCCATGGCCAGTGGCGACAGCCAGTGGATTACCGGCCCGGCGGCTCGTCGCGATGTCCAGCGTTTGCGGGCCGCGAGTTGCGCCATCATTACTGGCGTGGGTACGGTGCTGGCTGATGATTGCGCTTTGACCGTGCGCGAAGACGAGCTTCCCGGCTGTTTGTTACCTGAGGCGTCCCGCCGCGCCCTGCGTGTCGTCCTTGATTCAAAGCTGCGCACCCCCGCGACCTCCCGGGTGTTGGCAGGACCGCAGCCGAAGCTGCTTGTCCACCGTGCCGGTGTGGAGAGCCCGAAGGCCCTGGAAGATGTACCTAAGATACCCGTCCCCAGCAACGATGACGGCATTGACCTCGCAGAACTTCTTGAAGCCCTAAGCCAAAGGGAATGCAATGAGATTCTGGTAGAATCTGGGCCTTCCGTGGCGGGGGCCTTTCTTCGCCAGGGCCTTGCAGACGAGCTTGTGGTTTATCTGGCCCCCAAGCTTCTCGGAAGCCGGGCCCGGCCACTGTTTGACCTACCTCTGGATCGCATGGCCGACAGTCTGGCCTTGAAGCTGGTGGAGCAGCGGCAGGTGGGAGGTGACTTGCGCTTGCGATTCCACCCCACGGAGCATGCCGATCCCAAAGATCCAGACTAGAAGGTCCTCGCTAGATCCGTCGAGTAACCCCAGAGAAATCTTATGTTTACAGGAATCATTCAGGCCGTCGGCACCATCGCGACCTTGCAAGCTCGCGGCGGCGATGTGCGCCTGCGGGTGCAGACGGGCAAGCTGCCGCTGGATGACGTGGCCATCGGCGATAGTATCTGCACTAACGGGGTGTGCCTGACGGTAACGGAGTTGCCCGGTGACGGCTATTGGGCGGACGTGTCTCGAGAGACCCTGAGTTTGACGACTCTTGGCGCGTTGGAAGCGGGGTCCCGTGTAAACCTGGAAAAATCATTAACGCCGACGGATCGTCTGGGCGGGCACATCGTCAGTGGCCATGTCGACGGTCTTGGGGAGATCGTCAGCCTGGCGGAGGATGCCCGGTCCTGGCGCGTTGTCGTGCGAGCCCCAGACGCGCTGGCCAAGTACATCGCCCACAAGGGCAGTGTCTGCATTGACGGCACGAGCCTCACCGTAAATGCCGTCGATGGTGCATGCTTCGATCTGAATATTATTCCTCAGACCATGACCGAGACCGTTTTTGGCGATTACCAGGTGAGAACCAAGGTCAATCTCGAAGTGGATGTCATCGCTCGCTATCTCGAACGTTTGCTCGCTGGTGACGCCGCCGCGCAGCCTGGCGCTAGCGTCAGCCTTGAGACTCTGGCGGAACACGGTTACGTGAAAGCTAAGCCATGAACGGTGCCACGATGAACAGCGTTGGCGAGCTCTTGGATGACATTCGCCATGGCCGCATGGTGGTGATCCTTGATGAGCGGGACGAGCAGCGCAATGAAGGGGTGGTGATGGTGGCGGCGGAGCATTGCACACCAGATCACGTCACCTTCATGGCTCGCCGTGCGCGGGGGCTTGTTTGCCTGGCCCTGACCCAGGAGCGCTGTCGTCAGCTGAATTTGCCACCCATGGTTGACGGAAGCGACGGAAATACGGCGCGGTTCACTCTGTCGATAGAGGCTGCGAAGGGAATCGACACGGGGATTTCCGCCGCCGATCGCGCTCACACGGTACAAGTGGCCGTAGACAATCAGACGCAAGCCGCAGACATAGTCCAGCCCGGCCACATTTTTCCCCTCGCTGCGGAAAGCGGTGGCGTGTTGATTCGTGCTGGCCACACGGAGAGCGCTGTAGACTATGCCCGTATTGCGGGCCTGACGCCGGCCGGGGTGATTGCGGATGTCCTCAATGATGCCGGGGAACTCGCCGATGGGGCCACGCTGTTGGCTTTTGCCCGCGAACATGGCCTGAAGGTCGGCAGCATTGCCGATCTAATCCATTACCGTCTGGCCAATGAGCGGACCATCAAGGTGCTCCGGGAGGGCAGCCTGGAAACTGCCCACGGGCGTTTTCGGGTTACCGCCTATCGTGATCAAACCCACGGAGGGCTGCACTTCGCCCTCAGTTGCGGGGACATCGACGCGGAGCAACCAACCCTGGTCCGTGTGCACGTCAGCGGTACCTTGCGGGACGTGCTCGGAAGCCCCGTGCCCGGTAGTACGGGCTGGAGCGCGCAGCGATGCCTGCAGGCTATCGCCCGCGAAGGGCGGGGGGTGTTGGTGTTGTTGGCGCGTTCCGAGTCGGACGAACAGTTGTTGCAAAGCCTCGATCTAGCTCTGGGTACACTGCCCGCGCCGGAGCCCAGCGCCGGTGACAGTTACAACACCGTCGGTCTGGGTTCACAGATTCTTCGCGATCTCGGGGTGGGCAAGATCCGCCTGATGGGACCGCCGATCAAGTACAATGCGATCTCCGGATTTGGCCTGGAGGTCATTGATTACCTCGACCCCGAAGACGGTCGAGGAAACGATTCGGACGAACAGAGTTAACACACGGAACACCCGCCTATGACTACCCTGAAGACTATTGAAGGCACCATGACCCACACCAGCGGGCGCTATGCTCTCGTGGTTGGCCGTTGGAACAGCTTTGTTGTCGAGCACCTCCTTGAGGGGGCCGTAGACACCCTTCGCCGCCATGGGGTGGCCGATGATCAATTGACCGTAGTCCGTGTGCCTGGCGCGTTTGAGATTCCCCTGGCGTGTCAGCGGGTGGCCAAAAGCGGCAACTACGATGCGATCATCGCCCTGGGCGCGGTAATCCGCGGTGGCACACCCCACTTCGAGCATGTCGCAGGCGAATGCACAAAAGGCATCGCTCAGGTGAGTATGAATAGCGATATTCCCGTGGCCTTTGGTGTGCTTACGGTGGATAGCATTGAGCAGGCCATTGAGCGTTCAGGCACCAAAGCAGGCAACAAAGGAGCCGAGGCGGCCCAGTCGGCGCTGGAAATGGTTAGCCTGTTAAGTCAACTCGCCTAAGCCAGCGATTTACCTTCCGTGTCTCGTCAGGCTCAACAGCAGCTTATCGCGCAGCGGCGTAAAGCCCGCCACTATGCGCTGCAGGCGCTGTATCAATGGCATATGGCCGGCGCGAAACCTACCGATATCGAGGCGGAGTTTCGCACGGACTATGATTTTGCCGTGGTCGATCTGGAGTATTTCCAGGCTCTGGTCCATGGTGTGCCCCCCCTCGTGGAGGAACTCGACGAGCTTTACACACCGCTGCTGGACCGTCGCATTGATGAGCTGGACCCCATAGAGCGGAGCTTGTTGCGCATGGGTTGCTTTGAATTGCGCGACCGGATTGACGTGCCCTATCGGGTGGTGATCAACGAAGCCGTGGCCCTGGCCAAGAAGTTTGGTGCTGCGGAGAGCTACAAGTACATCAACGGGGTGCTCGATAAGCTTGCCCGGCAGCTTCGCGGACCTGAGGTCAGTGCAGCCTCCTGAACCGCCGGGCGATGAATTTGCACTGATTGCACGATTCTTTTCGGAGCTGGATCAGGGTGCTTCGGTGGTCCTGGGTAACGGCGACGACGGGGCGATTCTGGCCCTGGCCGACCATGAGCAGTTAGTGGTGTCCGTCGATACCATGGTCCAGGGCGTGCATTTTCCCGTTACGGCCGGCCCCTCCCAGATTGCCTACCGAGCGGTTGCGGCGGCCACCAGCGACTTGGCGGCCATGGGTGCCCGGCCCGTGGCCATGACCCTGGCGTTGACCCTGAGCGAGGCGAACGAGCATTGGCTCAAAGACTTTCGTCTTGGGTTGGCCTCAGCCATAGAAGACTTCTCTCTGCCTCTGGTGGGCGGCGACTTGACCCGAGGGGATCTGACTCTGGCGGTGCAGGTCATGGGTGCCGTGCCTGCGGGCATGGGCTTGTCTCGCTCCGGTGCCCGCGCCGGGGATGAACTGTGGGTTAGCGGTTGTCTGGGGGACGCGGCGGCGGGTCTTGCGGTGGTGCTGGGAGAGTTGTCAGGACCGCAGGTGTCGCAGGATTCCTTGACCAAAAAGTTCTGGCGCCCCCAACCGGCGTTGGCTCTCGGGGAAGCTTTGCGGGGTCAGGCGACGGCCTGTATCGACATCTCTGATGGTTTGCTGGCCGATGTGGCCCACCTTGCTCGGGCCAGCGGCGTGCGCGCGGAAGTGGCGGCAGGGAGGGTGCCCCAATCATCGGCGTTACGCGCTTTGACCGATGAGGCCCAGGCTCTGCGTTGGGCCCTGGCCG
This sequence comes from Halieaceae bacterium UBA6060, assembly GCA_002428935.1. Taxonomy (GTDB): domain Bacteria; phylum Pseudomonadota; class Gammaproteobacteria; order Pseudomonadales; family Halieaceae; genus Congregibacter. Next base: position 15,787 of record DIYG01000025.1, on the reverse strand, counting down.
GTGGTGAAGACTACGTGCTGTGTTTTACTCTTCCCCCAGGAGCTCCTGCACCTGATGGCTGTTTTCCCATTGGTCAGATCACCGCAGGCGAAGGAGTGTATTGCGATGCAGAGGTGGAGGTGTACGGCTATCGACACTTCTAGGCTTCTCTCCCTGGGGAAGCGACTCGTTTGGAGACGCCTGTGAACGCCATGGTGTTCCGCGACCCGGTACTATTCCTTGCCTTTGGGTTTGGCTCTGGCCTGTCGCCGAAGGCGCCGGGAACCGTGGGCACTTTGGCGGCGCTGCCGGTCTATCTGCTTTTTGCTGCGCAGCCCCTGTTTATCTATACCGCCATTGTGCTTGTTGCGGGAGTTGTGGGGGTATATCTGTGTGGGCGCGCCAGTGGGACCTTGGGAGTCCACGACCACCCGGGCATTGTCTGGGATGAGTTTGTTGGTCTATGGATTGCGCTCTGGGCGGTGCCCACGGAGCCCCTGTGGATTATTGCTGGGTTCCTGGTTTTTAGAGTCTTCGATATTGCTAAGCCCTGGCCTATCAGCTGGCTAGACCGTCACTGCAAGGGAGGTTTGGGCATTATGATTGACGACGTGGCTGCAGGGATTTTGGCCTGTATTACCTTACATATCGCTTTGTTCTCGGGGGTGGCTCTGTGACGCTTGGGAAGCGACAGCTTCGCCTATTGGCTGGGATCGCCGTCTACATTGGCTTTGCGGCTCCCATGTTTGCGGCCGACGTGTATGTGGAAGCATTGCTGCCCAATATGGCGGTGTTACAGATCGATGGGCAGCGTGTTCATCTGCGGGCGGGACAGAGTCATGGGCCCGTCACCCTGGTGGAGGCCGACGGTAGCTCAGCTCTGGTCCGCTTGGATGGCGTGGAGCAACGGCTGACGGTTTCCCAGCGGATTAGCGGACAGTTTGCGGAACCAACCCAGCGCAGCATCACCATTCGACGGGACAACCAGCTGCAGTATCTTGCCAACGCCGAGATCAACGGGGTGCGTCTACCGGTAATTGTCGATACGGGCGCCAACGTCGTTGCCCTCAACGGGCGCCACGCCAGCCGGGTGGGTATCGACCCGGATGAAGGGACACCCAGCCAGGTTCAGACCGCTGGGTCGGTGGTCCCTGCACGCAGCGTAGTGTTGGACTCGGTCATTGTAGGTGGCATTCGTGTGGATACGGTCGCTGCCACGGTGATCGACGGGGATTTTCCCGAAACCATTCTGCTCGGCATGAGTTATCTGAAGCATGTGGAAATGACCGAGCAGGGCGGAGTGATGACCCTCAAGGCTCGCTGGTGATGGCCGTTCGGCGTAACGCTTCGAGTATTCGCCCTGGTCTCGGGCTCTGCTAGACTGCGCGTCCTTTTTTCTGCGGAATCTCTTGTGCCAGTCAGATTTGTCGATGCCACGCGCCTGCCCACAGACTGGGCGGTATTCACCATGCATGGTTTCGAAGATGAGGAAGCTAATAAGGAGCATTTGGTACTGACCCTTGGTGAGGTGAAAGGAGAGGAGCCCGTGGTGGCCCGTATCCATTCCGAATGCCTGACGGGTGATGCGCTGTTTAGCCTACGCTGTGATTGTGGCAACCAACTCCAGGCCGCGCTGCGGACCATCGCCCACGAAGGGCGTGGTGCGCTGTTCTATCTGCGTCAAGAAGGTCGTGGCATTGGTCTCTTGAACAAGATCAAAGCCTATCGCCTGCAGGACGAAGGGGCCGATACGGTTGAGGCCAACGAGCGACTGGGTTTTGGTGCCGACATGCGTGACTACAGCATCCTGCGGCCCATGTTTGAGCATCTTGGTATTCAAAGCGTGCGCCTTATGACCAACAATCCCCGCAAGGTTGCCGCCCTCGAGGAACTCGGCATCGTCGTGGCGGAGCGTGTGCCCTTACAGTGCGACAGCAACCCCCACAACGAAAAATACCTACAAACCAAGGGTGCCAAGCTGGGTCATATGTTTGAACGTGAGCACTGACTGGTTTACCGCAGGCGATCCGTCCCTAAACGATGGTATTAGCAGGCTTAACGGTCTCGATGGACCATTTTCCCCAGCAACGTTCGTAGTCCATCAGCTTCCTTGCCCCAGCTCTTGATCAGGTCCAGGGCCTCCCGATAGAGCCGCATAGCTTCCGCACTGGCTTCCTCGAGGCCCAGGAGCTCCACATAGGTGGACTTACCCGCCGCGGCGTCTTTGCCCGAGGTTTTTCCCAGGGTCTGGCTATCGCTGCGCACGTCAATAACATCGTCAATGATTTGAAAGGCTAAGCCAATGCGGTCGCCTACGGCTTTGAGGGTTAGCCGTTGCTCCTCGCGGGCATCGGCGACGATGGCACCCATTTCCAGGGCCGCCGTGATCAACGCCCCGGTTTTCATGCCGTGCATAGCTTTTAGCTCGTCCAGGGAAAGCTGTGTATTCGTCGCCTGCATATCCATGGCTTGCCCGCCGACCATGCCGGCAAAGCCCGAGGCTTTGGCCAGACAGCTAATTAGGGCCACCCGTTGCTCGGTGCTCAAGGTCTCGTCCGTGGCGAGTAGCTCGAAAGCTTCGGTTTGCAGCCCATCGCCGATAAGAATCGCCGTGGCCTCATCAAAGGCGACATGCAGGGTGGGTTGACCGCGGCGAAGATCGTCATCGTCCATCGCCGGAAGATCATCGTGGATTAAGGAATAGGTGTGGATGAGCTCGATGGCCTGGGCGGCCGCCGCGCATAGTTCGCTCGCTTCAGACAGACCGCTTGCGATCGCTGATGCCTCGAGCAGGCGAGGTCGAAGGCGTTTGCCTGGACTACTGCGAACATAAGATCGCACCGAATCCAGATAACTAGTCATTGTTCGGGAGAGGTTTCCGAAGTAGTCTGCAGTTGCAACATGGTGATTCGTTGCTCGGCGGCTGTGAGTAAGTTCTGAGCCCGCTCCAAAAGTTTGATGCCCGTTTCGTAGTCGCTAACTAGCGATTCCAGCGAATGTTCCCCACTTTCTAATCGGTCGACGATGGTCTTAATTTCGTCGTTGAGACTCTCGAAGGAGGGCGGCACATCTTCAGCACTCTCTATCGTTTCAACGTCTTGGTCTGGCATGATGTCAAGGTAACTGGCTCGTTCCTTGTGAGTATACCTCTGATGAATCTAGCTGCTAAGCCGGTGAGCGGATGATGCATCGAGAAATTGCGTAATGTCTTCAGTAACTGGTCCGGACAAGATCCTTTGTTAGTTGTCAGCGTAACTACCACGCGAGACAGATTGGAAATGTTTCAATACTGCTGGGCGACGCTGGCCAGACAGCGTATGCAACCGGATCGTTTTCTTCTGTATTTGAGCGAAGCTGAGTTTGCTTCTGAGGTCCAGGAAGTTAGGGCTCAGTTGCGGCAGTGGGGAGATGACGAGCGACTGGACATACGGCTCGTAGAGGACATCGGCTCTTACAAAAAGCTGATTCCAGCAATGGAAGAGGTTGTAACCGATGCGCTGATAGTTACCGTTGATGACGATGTCCTCTATCACCCAGAATTCCTATCCCGACTCAGGGCCGCGAGCTGTGCCTACCCATCACATATTGTTTGTGGTCACGGGAGACACATACGCCGGAATTTCTTTGGCCGCTATTTGAACTACCGTCTATGGCCCGCGCTGCCGCGCCAGGCAGAGGGTATCGACGTGCTTCCCGTCGGTGTCGGTGGTGTCGCGTATCGAAGTTCATTGCTAGATCTTGAGTTTCTATTGGATCGGAGCTTCTTGCGTTTTGCGCCCCGCGCCGACGACTTCTGGTTCAAGCTTGCGGCGGTCAAGCGTGGAACTTCCACATTCTGTGATCCAGGCATCTTTACTGGCTCAATGCCGATCATGCACGAGTTAAGTCTCACCGCCGGAAACAACACTGAATCCGTTAATCAGCGCACGCCACTCAGTAAGTTCTGGTCCCTTACAAAACGAGAACTGCAGGATTATCTTGGGCTAAATCGGACTCCCAATGATGAGCAGTGGGACGGATCATTGCTCCGCGCTGGAGGAGCCTCAGGTTTTTATCAGGGATCTCTTGAGAAGCTTCCGTTGAATGCGGGCGCGACAACGAGACAATTGTAGCGGAACAAAGTGCGCACTTTAGAAACTCACAAGTCACGGCAGTCTACATTGCGGCGTTTCCGTAAGCACTTGGCTCTAAGGCACCTTGTGGATCATGCTGATGAGAATCGTGCCCAGCGTGGGCAGGATCTGGTGGTGCTCGCCAACGATTGGGTCGGAAGTAGGGTCGCCTTGGACGTGTTCTACGAGCGGCGAGAACTGGAAGCCTTGATGTCGTTTCTGCGGCCTTTACAGGACCTGTTTTCCAAGGGTGATGTCCTCGATATTGGGGCTAACATTGGTAATCACTCGGTGTTTTTCGCGAGGTTTTTCGCCCGGGTGTGTGCCTTCGAACCCAACCCACTGGCATTTCGAATGCTGGAACTCAATGCGGAGTTATCTGGTGCCATCGATCCCTATCCATTTGGTCTTGGATCGCAGTGCGGCCATGGCCGTCTTGTGGGATGTGAAGGCAATATGGGTGCGATGCGTTTAGAGTTGGATAATCTCGACGCGGACAGTAAAAACCTGGTAGCCATCCACGCCCTTGATGAATTAGCTCTTCCATTTAACGACATACAGCTTATAAAAATCGACGTGGAGGGAGCTGAACATGAGGTATTACTAGGTGCTCGCGAAACCCTTCGCAAGGAGCAGCCCATCATTGTATTTGAGCAGCTTCAGTCAGCATTTGATTGCAATGAAACGGAAACTCCGGCCGTAGCATTTCTACGAGCGGAGGGGTACCACTTGTGCTGGTTTGAAAGCCCAAAGACCACCGGTTCCGCATGGAAGACCCGTTGGAATCGTCTAGTGGCTCTTTGCACGGGAATTCATCGCTTGTCGATTTGCACTGGGGAAGTCGTCCCCAGGGCTGATCACTCGCTGCTGATAGCGGTGCCCGATAGACATAGCAAAGCGCTGAGTTTGTAACAGCTTATAGCGAGGGAACTGAAGTGTTATCGACGAGACAGAGAGTGAAAGAAACATCTTGAATTCGTCCCTTCGGCGTAACGCAATTCGGTCTGCCCGGTGGACAGCTTTAGGGGGTGCTGTCCGATTGTTATTGCATCTTGCACAGCTCGCCATTCTCGCCCGAGTCCTTGGAGCCGACGACTTTGGACACTTTGCGATTGTTTCGGTGATCTCCGCTTTAACGATCTCGATCGCTGATCTGGGGCTGAGTAGTTCTGTCGTGCATTTTGATGAGGCTAACGAAAAGGAACTAAGAGCACTCTTTTGGCTGTCGATGGTATCCAGTTTATGCTGGGTGGCACTGGTTGCCTCCTCTTCGGCGGTTGCTGCCGTGGTGCTAAACAAACCCACACTCTTTGTCAATGTGGCCAGCGGCCTTGGGGTGGGTCTGTTGGCGATTGTTGGTTCTCTTCCAAAAGCCAGGGCGGAGAGGGCTTTGCGGTTTCGTGCCCTGGTCCAGCTTGAGATTGCGGCGCAGACATTGGGACTGTTGTGCGCGGTGTCGTTGGCGCTGAACGGCGCTGGAGTAATAGCGCTCGTCGCTGGAGTAGCAGCGCAGCAATTCTTTCTGACGTTTTGTCTTTGGGCACGCTTAGAGCGTTCTGCGCCACCGGGGATATGCTTCGACTTCAGTCTTTCCCGCCGCTATCTCCGGTTTGGCCTACCGCTAACGGGTAGTCGTCTTGTCAACACTGTTGGCGCGCAATGTGACGTTTACGTGGCATCGCTGTTTTTTTCGCCACAGCAACTTGGGGAGTACAGTGTGCCTCGAAGTATCGGTCTGCAGGTTCAGGGTCTCATCAATCCTCTGATGACTCGATTAAGTTTTCCTCTCATTGCAAGCGCCCAGAGTGATAGGAGTGCAGTTTCAACGCTCTATGAGACGGTGTTGATGTCCACCAGTAGTATCAACGCACCAGCGTACGCTTTTCTTTTCTTCTTCGCTGAGGAAGTTTCCTTCGTCTTGCTAGGGAATGGTTGGTCGTCTGGATCCGAGTTCCTGAAGATCTTTGCCATTTGGGGCGCTCTTAGGGCGTTAGGGAACCCCGTTGGAAGCCTTCTACTCGGGGTGGGTCGTCCTGGTTTGGCATTGCGATGGGATATCGCTGTGGCCTTGGTTATGGCGAGCGCTGTCGCTCTAACAGTAAATATGGGGCCAGTAGTTCTGGCTCAGGGCCTGGTTGCGGCCTTGGCCGTATTGTACGTCCCTCTATGGTTTTTTTTGGTGATGCCAAATACCCAGATTTCGCTGCCCACTTATGTATCTGTAACCCTTTGGCCAATGTTGTTGGCGGTGTGCGCTGGGTTTACCAGCAGCTTGCTAATGGCCTGGAGTTCGAATCCCCTCGGTACCCTTCTTTTTGGCGGCACTCTGATGTGTCTTTTGTACGGTTGTTTCTCAGCCGCCCTGAACAAGCCCTGGGTTCTGTTGATGCTGGAGATGATGTTTGGCCAACCGCGAGCTATCGAACATGGAAGGAAGCTGTGAGTTTGGAAAGATTATGGAAGACGGCGCCTCGCGGAAAACTTGCGGCTCTCTTTCAAACGGTTTTTCCCCCACGGTATCAAGTGATGATACGAAAATCGTTGCTTGGCTTGCGCGAGAGAGGCTCCCGCTTCGAGTGCACCTTATGTGACTCGAGCTTGCGTCGACTGAGGCCCTGCGGCCTCGATTTTCCAGTGCTTGAAGAACTCAAGGTCATCGGTGCTGGATATCGGCCGGAAGGGCTTTGCCCCCTCTGTGGCGCGACGGATCGGGAGCGTCTCGTACATCTCTATTTGCAGCGGCGCGTCGGGCAGCAGGGGCTCAACGGTCGAGTACTGCATGTGGCTCCTGAGCCTGCGTTGGAGATTTGGCTGCGCAGCCGAAAAGCTGTGCGTTATCTCAGTGCTGATCTGTACATGCATCGGGTTATGCAGAAGATCGACCTGCGAAAAACCGATTTCCCTGACAATTACTTCGATGGCATTGTCTGTAATCATGTCCTGGAGCACATAGACGACGATCGACTGGCCATGGCGGAACTTCGCCGAATACTGAAACCTGTGGGTTGGGCCATTTTGCAGGTGCCTATCTCCTATCTGCTAGGAAAAACTATTGAAGATCCAGGCGTTAAAACCGCCGATGAGCGGGAGAAGCGCTTCGGTCAGCATGACCATGTGCGGATTTACGGGCCAGACTACGTGGCCCGGCTCGAGGGTGTAGGTTTCGCTGTGGAGCAGTTCCGCTGGTGGGAGGCTGACACGGGTTTTGGTGGCAGGGACAACAAATTTGGTCTGCTGCCGGAGGAGGTGTTGTTTGTTGCCCGTAAGTAGAGCGGAACGCTTGTGATCAGTGTACCTCTGACTGGCGATGCGAGTGTTGTTTTCCTTAGCAACGAAGGTCTCGGCCCGACGATTATCGAGTCTCAGGTGTTGTCGGTCGCAAGACAATTGGTGGAGGGGGGCTGCAAGGTTACTGTTGTGGTTTTCGCCCTATCCTTAGCTAGGTATCAACAAGCGCTGGAGGCGAAGTCAGGACTTGAAGAGCGCTACGGACTGTCCATTCACTTACTCAAGGGAATAAGACAGATCTGGCCGTGGTCTGTGTCTCAGAATTCGCGGAGGTTGGAGAGCTATCTGAAACGTATTGATTGCGCTGTGGATCTAATCCACGCGCGTACAGAATACGCCACAGCGATGGCGAAACGCAGCGAACGTCGAACGTGTGTTGTTTGGGATTGCCGCGGGGACACTCTGAGTGAACACCACTTCCGCTGGTCTTTGAAACCTCAAATATACCGTTTTCTCGGAGCGCTTGGAGCCGCTCGGATAGAGAGTTGGCTAGGCAGGGCTCGAACCGCGGACGCCGCGCTCTTTGTCTCTGAGGCATTGCGCAAGCATGAAATAGGTAATGGCTATGGGGGAACGAGCGTCGTTGTTCCCAACTTTGCAGATCCTGCCTTGTTTCGGTATTCCGAAGAGCTCAGGCAGAAAGCTCGACAGCGTTTGGGAATTCCGGTCGATGCCGTGGTTTGGATTTATGTGGGCTCTCTCGCGCCCTGGCAAGGATTTGAGGAGATGCGCGAGGTCGTTGAACGCGTCGCGAGAGAAAAACCAGACCTGATGGTGCTCGTGGTCTGTGACACTGTTGCCAAAGTTGAGACGGCGTTTGCGCCCTGGTTTAGATCACGATTGCGAGTTACCACGGGACAGCTCTCTGATGTACCTGGTTACCTCAATGCCGCCGATGCCGCATTCTTGCTTCGCGCGCCGGGACCAGCGAGCGCGGTGGCGTCACCGATAAAGTTTGCCGAATACGCGATGTGTGGGCTTCCGGTTATTCACAATGGCGCCGTTGATCAGGTCAGCGAGTTTTCCGCGCAACTTGGGTTGAGTGTAGAGATTGAGGAGTTTCGCGAAAGCCCGTATCCCACAGGTCTCTGGTGCGGGAGCAAACGTGAAGACCTTGCTCGGAAGGCCTCGAGTCTGTTGTCGAGCGCGCAGACGGGCGAAAGAATCATGGCGTTTCACCGTGGGCTTCTAGCAGATCGATCACATCTAGTGTCTGCATCGGATGAGCCCGCCTAGGTTGTGGTGGGTACGGGTGCCATGATCAAGCGACATGCCGTGGTGTACGCTCATTACCCGGGCACCCAAGAGACTCCACGCTATGTGTGGGCAGCCCTACGGCAGTTTCTTGAGTTGGCTGAAATCGTTGTCTTGGTGGTTGCTGGAAGGGAGCGGGTGCAATTGCCCGAGTCTCTTTCGGGGCGCATTCAATGCATTTGTAGGCCTAATCAAGGCTGGGACTTTGCAAGCTATCGCATGGGAATCAGTGCGTTGTCCGAGTTGGATATCTCAACCCTGACGCTATGCAACGACAGTGTATATGGGCCGCTGTTTCCGATGACGCGTTGGTATGTAGATATGAAGGAGCGTAACGTCGATGCCTGGGGTATCACCACGAGCGACGAGCTCCAATGGCATCTGCAGAGCTACTTCCTGTGTTTTCGTGGTCGCGCTCTAGCCAGTAAGGCATTTACGAGCTTCTGGTCTCAGACGGATGAGATTAGTGACCGACGCCAGGCCATTCGCTCGGGAGAAATCAATTTGTCCCAAGTTCTGCTTGAAGATGGTCTAGCGCTTGCTTCGATCTGCGAGGATGGAGCGGCGGATGATCGAGAGATTGGGAAGCGTATTGTCCTTCGAGGATTACGTGGGTTTAGTCGTCGTTGGAGACAGCAGGATTTCTACCGCGACGTATTTTCCTGGTTAATGGGCGAAACCCGTGTCGGAACGAATCCCTCGTTGGAACGTTGGGAGACATTGCTGCGTGAGGAACGCTTGCCCTTTGTCAAACGTCGCGCCCTGGATAAGCCATCAGCTTACGAGCGCTTTCAGAATGCGATTTTGGCTCATAGGACATTGGTTTGCCGGGATGTTCTAGAGGCCATCGCAGAAGACCGCGACGACGCATCGGTTGCCTGATCGGCGCTCTAGTCAGTCTCTAGCGATAGGAAAAGCGTCTCGACTGGCTACGAGGCTGAATGGGCCGCCTTTTGAATCTGGTTCCGCAGATTCTGTTTGTACCAAAGCCACAATCGCATCCCGAGACATGGCCTGCTCAGCACGTATGTCATCTTGACCACCGTGTTCGACAAAGTGATCGGGAATACCCAGGTGCCTGATCGCGGCATTGATGCCCTGGGCCGAGAGAAACTCGGCTACCCCGGCACCGGCTCCACCGGCGATGGCGTTCTCCTCAAAGGTGATAAGCAGGTCGTGACTTCGGGCTAGATCGAGAATGAGGGCCTCGTCCAGAGGTTTCACCCAGCGCATATCCACGACTGTTGCATCCAACTCCTCTCCGGCTGCCAGAGCCTCGGTAAAGAGCGCACCAAAGTTGAGGATTGCCGTGCCGGAGCCTTGTCGCACAACTACGCCTTTGCCGATTTCTAGCTCGGTCATGGTCTCTTCAATAAGAGCGCCGGGTCCTGTGCCGCGGGGGTAGCGAATTGCGGCGGGCCCTGGATGCCGGTAGGCGGTGTAGAGCATTTGCCGACATTCGTTCTCGTCCGATGGAGCACCGATCAGCATATTAGGAATGCAGCGCAGGTAGCTTAAGTCGAAGGCGCCATGATGGGTTGGGCCATCTTGTCCTACAAGGCCGGCGCGATCAATGGCGAAGGTTACATCGAGTTTTTGCAGCGCTACATCGTGAATAAGCTGATCGTAGGCCCGCTGGAGAAAGGTTGAGTAGATGGCGACCACCGGTTTCAGGTTTTCGCAGGCCATTCCCGCAGCGAGAGTCACTGCGTGTTGCTCGGCGATCGCCACGTCGAAATAGCGATCCGGGAAACGCTTGGAGTAAGGGACCATGCCCGAGCCTTCACACATGGCCGGCGTGATGGCCATGAGTCGACCGTCCTGGTCCGCCATGTCGCAAAGCCACTGACCGAACACATCCTGGTACTTGGGCTTCTTCTTGGTTTTTTCGGGCGTCGGTGCCGATAGGGCGGCGGTGTCCGGAGCAGGTTTTGTCTCGAGCTTATTGATGGCGTGAAACCCTACGGGATCGGCTTCCGCCGGTGTGTAGCCCTTGCCTTTCATGGTCAGCACATGAAGAAACTGTGGGCCCTTGAGATCTTTCATGTTCTCAAGGGTTTGCACGAGCTGCGGAAGGTCGTGGCCATCGATGGGGCCGATATAGTGCCAGCCCAATTCTTCAAACAGCGTGCCCGGAGCGACCATGCCCTTCATGTGTTCTTCCGTGCGTTTGGCAAGATCCCAGGCGGGCTTCATCTTCTTCAATACCCGCTTGCTGCCTTCGCGCATGGCGATATAAGTTTTGCTGGCCCATATCTTGGCGAAATAGCTGGCGAGTCCGCCTCGGTTGTGACCGATGGACATCTGGTTGTCATTGAGGATCACCAGCATATCGGGTCGTACGTCCCCGGCGTGGGCCAGGGCCTCGAAGGCCATGCCGCCGGTTATGGCGCCGTCCCCGATGACAGCTACTACGCGTCGGCGTTGTTCCTCCCTTGCTGCCGCAAGGGCCATCCCCATGGCGGCGGACACACTTGTGGAGGAGTGACCCACACCGAAAGTGTCGTAGTCGCTTTCCGCTCTTTTGGGAAAGCCCGAGAGTCCGTTGGCCAGCCGGATGCTATGCATGTCTTGCATGCGGCCCGTAAGGATCTTATGGGGGTATGCCTGATGGCCCACATCCCAAACCAATCGATCGTGGGGCGTGTCGAAAACGTGATGGAGCGCGATGGTGAGTTCTACAACCCCGAGGCCGGCGCCGAAGTGACCGCCCGACTGACCGACACTGTAGAGGAGGTAGGCACGCAGCTCGTCGCTCAGCGCGAGAAGTTCCTGCTCATTCAGGGCCGATGGATTTCGCCCAGCGTCGATCCCATCGAGGATCGGTGTATGGGGGCGTTGCGTTGGGAGCTCCGTGAACATCGCGCGATTTTAGCGCAATTTGATGCCTGGCGATGCCCGTCAGAGTACAGGTGTTTGCGCCAGGAGCACCGGTTGTTGGCGCAGGTGCTCCTCCAGGAGCATGCTGATGCGAGCGTAGCCCTCGGCGCTCAGATTGATGCCGTCGATGCTGAAAAACGCCGGGTTGGGTTCGCCATCAAGGCCGCGCAACGTCGGGTTGGGATCAATAATCGTGGTGTTTCCAAGGCGTGCTGCGAGGGCTTCTGTACGCCGAGCAATTTCCGAGATACGACCCTGGTCTTCGGGGTGCAGGGGCATATGGACCGGTGCGATGACATAGCGCCAGCTCGTGGAGCCATAGGATTCGTCGAGCTTGAGGAGTCCGGTAAGAGCCTTTTCAAATTCCTCCGGAGATTTTTCATCGCGCAGATGAAGATCTGCGTAGCCAGGGAATACCACCAGAATGGCCGGGCGATAAAACCCCACCAGACGCTGATAGTGATGGGAGATGTCTTCCAGCGTTGCATCTCCCAGGGGGCGCAACAGGGTCGGCCTGGGTTGGAGCCGTGCAGGCAGATCTCGCCACAGACGTACGCGATGGCCTCCCACGACCAAAAGAGGATCGCTAGGGATAGAGGCTTCCATATCGTCGCGGATCAGATCGCGCATCTCCGCCTCCCAAACCTCGGGGGAGGGGTCTAGATAGCGATTTAGATCCTCGCTCACGACATAGGTAAGGTGCACCACGGGTAGGCAGAGCAGTAGCCCCGCCAGGATCCGTAGGGCCTTCCATTCGTACATCGTAGTAATCCGATGTTGTTCCGTGGCGAAAGTGTCACGCAGGCCTATGCGCGGCAGCAATGCCACAATCGGGTCTCTGTGATGGAGTTCTCAGGGTCTTAGGGGGAGGGCTGATTCAAGGCTCAGGGACCTGTGATGGAAGTCTCAGAGGGCCTGTGATGGGCGTCTCAGATGGTCTTTTTTCGCGCTTATGCTGCCTTCTGCCCCTGTGTAAACTCGTGCCCATGATTTACTTGAGAAACATATCGGACGACGAGTTGTTCTCGGCCCAGCTGGAACTGCTGATGCAGCACGGCCGGGTGGCCTCCATGAGTGCCAACCTGATTGGCGCTCTGGCGGTGATGGCCTTGCTCTGGCCCTACTACGAAACCCTGGAACTTCTGCTTTGGGGTTTTGCCATTCTCAGCTTGTTGCTCCTTCGGTCTCTTCACATGAGCAGTGCGCTGGCGGAGCGACGATTCGTCAGTCGGCCAAAGCGTTTGTTTTGGCACTTGGTAATTGGATCGGCGCTCACGGGGCTGGTGTGGTCGGGTATGTTCATCGCCACCAGTGGCCAGCTGCCCGTCGCCCTGCAGTACATGGTGCTGTTGATTATCGTCATGATCGCGGCCATCTCCCTGGCGGTGATGGTGGTGATTCGCGAGTATTTTCTTGCCTTTGTGTTTTCCGCCTTGTGGCCCATCGCCTGGTGGAGCCTTTTGCACTTTTGGGATCAACCTCAGAACCTGTTGCTCGGTTTCCTACTCCTGGGCGTGACCGGCCTACTGGTGGCCGCCAGTAATGGGATTCACGAAACCTTTCGTCGTATGCTTAGCCTCAGTTGGCAGCAGGAAACCATGTCTCGGGAACTGGGCCAAATTACCAATTCCCTGCGAGATAAAAACCGTCAGTTGCAGGAAGCGCGACGCCAGCTTACGGATCTGGCCAACATCGATGAACTCACGGGGTTGGGGAATCGGCGTCTGGTCAATCAAGTGCTGCGCGATGAAGTGAGTCGTGCCCGGCGTACCGGCGCTTGGCTATCGGTAATCCTCATTGATGTGGATTATTTCAAAAAGTACAACGACAGCTACGGCCATTCGGCCGGTGATGACGTACTGCGCGAGGTGGGTAATCTCATGCGTCAGGCGTCGGCGCGCGCCGGTGAGGTGGTCGCTCGCTACGGGGGTGAGGAATTCATCGTGGTTCTACCCGGGGCCCAGCTTCACGACGCGATTCGCACAGCAGAGCGAGTTAAGGGACTGATTCATGACGCGGCTATTCCTCATCGGGACTCGGAAATCACCGATCAGATCACCGTGAGTCAGGGTGTTTTTTCCCTACAGCCCGACGGCGAGATCGATCCGGGATTGATTGTGGATCGCGCCGACGCCGCCCTGTACCGGGCCAAGCGCGAGGGCCGTAACACGATCTGCGTGGCGTAAGGTGGCAGCAGGGAAAAGGGTGGGACCGAGCACCGTGGTCTTTGGTGCCTACACGGATCACGACCTCTATCAACGCAACCGAACGCTATCGCGATGTTTGCGCCAGCTCAGCGCGGATTATCACGAAGTTCGGCCTTCTAACGAGCACCCGGGGCATATGTTCTCTCGTCATACGAGCCTATGGTCCCGGCTGAAAAATTGCCTCTATGATCGCTTCCTGCTGTGGCGCCGGCGTCGAGAGCTTCGTCAGGCGGACCTCGTCTTCGTCCCCTATCCAGCGTACCTGGATCTCCTGCTTTTGCGCTGCATACGCCTTGGGGATAAGACAAAGGTCCTCGCCGATGCATTTCTAGAATTGCACAGTACTGTCGTAGAGGATCGAGGAATACTGCCTCGGGGCTCATTTCGTGAGCGGTGTCTTCGGGGTTTTCAACGCTTGAGTCTGGCCCGCGCCGATCTGGTGCTCATCGATACGGAAGAGCAGAGCGCGAGACTGGATCGAGAGCTTCAGGGTTTGCGCATTCCCGTACGTGCCGTGCCCGTGGGTATCGACGAAGAATTGTGGCCACCTCTTTCGGCGGCGAAGCCCTTGGTGGGGGAGCCCTTGCAGGTACTGTTCTATGGCACCTTTATTCCCCTCCACGGTGTCGCGACGATCATAGAGGCAGCGCGACTTCTTGCTAGGCGAGGTGTGGCCATAGAATTTCAACTTATCGGAGATGGCCAGGAGGCAGGTCGCATTGTGATGGAACTGAAACAACAGCCGGTCTCTAACATCACCTGGCGCCGGTCGCTGGTCAACACGACTGAGCTGCGCGAAGCCCTGGCTGCTGCCCACATCGTGTTGGGAGTATTTGGCGAGTCGATAAAGGCGGGAGAGGTCGTGCCGTACAAGGTCCATCAAGCGCTGGCGAGTAACCGTCCCGTGGTATCCCGTTTCGGTTCAGCGACCGATGCCCTCCTGGACCGGGAGCGGGGTTTGGTGCTCTGTCCCCCGGGTGATCCCAACGCCCTGGCCGATGAGCTAGAGGGCTTGGCTGAGCGGCTTCATGGGGGATGGCGCGCTACCACTCGCGAGATCTTCGACGAGCATTTCGGGCAGGCGTCCATCGCTGCGCGAATGGGAGAGATCGTCGAGGAGGTACTGACCTCACCATGAGTGCCCTCATTTGTTTGGCCACGTTTAACGGGGCACGGTGGTTACCTCAGCAACTTGCGTCTATCGTGTCGCAAAGCACCGATGACTGGAAGCTTCTCCTACGGGACGATGGTTCTACTGACGGAACCGTTGAACTCCTTGAAGGATATGCGCAGGACGATGATCGGCTGAGTATTCTCACTGGCTCCTCTAATCCTCTCGGGCCTTGTGGCAACTTCGAGCAGCTGCTGTGCCATGCCGCTGAGGTTGCGAGGCCCGGGGATTTCCTTGCCCTATGTGACCAGGATGATCTCTGGCATGAAGACAAGTTAAAGATCCAGACCCAGGCTTTACAGGGCGCTCTGGCCACTTGCTCTGACCCGATGCTTATGGACGAGGCGTCCCAGGATTTGGGGTCTGGTTTGCTGCGACAACTTCATACGCCGCGAGAGCCAGGCTTGAGGGCCTTGCTGGCGCAAAACTGGGTTGTCGGATGCACCCTCGCCCTTCGTTGCGAGGTTTTGGATGTCGCCTTGCCGTTCCCTGAAGGCCTGGTAAATCACGACTGGTGGTTGGCGCTATGTTGTTTCGGTATGGCCTCTACTGCCAGGCACCCAGTGCACCTGGACCCCCAAACTCTTGTGCGCTACCGACAGCATGGGGGCAATGTCGTGGGCGCGTATCGACCCTTGCGTCAGCTGTGGGACACGCCAGCCCTGGTACGTCGTCAGCGCCGGGTGCTTTCATCCCAGCACCAGGCCGTAGTCGAGCTCAAGAATCGCTTGGCTTCAAGAGGCTTTCAGGTGCCTATCTTGCTAGAGTCTTACGAACAGGCCCTTCGTGCTGACACCGCCTTGGCGCGGCTGCGGGCCCTTGGCCGAGGGCCCTTTGCGGCGAGCCATAGACCTTTGCGTTGGTTGCGCATGATGGCTGCCCTGGGTGTAGAGCCC
>DIYG01000091.1 GCA_002428935.1 Halieaceae bacterium UBA6060 | reverse complement strand
CGATCGAGTTGCTTGGGTGTCAGGGGGGCGTCCGTGCCGATAATGATTACCAGGGAGTTTTTCTCGATGTCCTCGGTTTGTGCCTCAGGCATTAGATCGTCGATTTCCTGTCCAACTGGTACGCCCGCCACGCGCAGATGCTGCCGTCCGCCGTGATTGGCCTGGAGTAACACGCCAACGGTGTACTGACCGTTGGGGGTAGCTATTTGTCGAGACGATGTGCCGATGCCCCCTTTGAAAGCGTAGGCGATCATGCCCGTGCCGCCTCCGACGTTGCCCTCGGCTACCGGTCCGGAGGTGGCTGAATCTAGCGCTGCGAATACATGCTCGGGGGTGACGTGATAGCCCCAGATGTCGTTGAGATGGATATCCAAGGTTTCCGCCACTACGGGGATTAGCCCGGCGATCCAGTGTTCCGTCGGGGCATTGTCCCGCACCCAACGGCTTGTGGCGTGGTGAACAACACCTACGCTAGAGGTGCCCGTGAGCATGATCGGACCCAGAAACCCGCCGACTTCGTCGATGAGCCAACTGCCGGTCATTTCCCCCGTGCCGTTAATGACAGCACGCCCCGCGGGTATGAGTCGTGACATGTCCCGCCCCAGAGGCAATACAGCAGTGACACCGGTTCTCACGGGACCTTCCCCAATGCTTAAGGCACCGCTCCCTTCAACTAGCGTGTGCTGTCCTACCAGTACGCCCGGCACGTCGGTGATGGCGTTGAAGGGTCCCGGGGTTCCCGTGAACGGGATGCCGAGATCCCGGGCCCTATGATTCCCGTGCTCTGTGCTGCCCGAAGCAAGGGCAGCAAGGATTGGATTCAGAGTAGCCGCAACGGCCAAGAGGCAGGGGAGGGATAAGCGTCGCAGAGCGGGGCGAACTTGCTTGATGGATAAGCTGCTAGGCATGGGGTTCTCCTACCTCCGTTTTGGCGACCCGTTTGGGTGACCTGGGAAAGGTAAAAATTTGACATATAGTCAGAAAAAATACAATCATCTCCGTATCACAAACTGACCTAAAACCCATTGTGTCATGTCTAACACCGAGCTTAGCCAGCAATGACGGCTTCTCCGCAAGAGTTTGAGCGTTTGCATGAGTACCTGGAGTTCTATGCCAGGGAGACGCCAGATGCCCTGGCTTGTGTCTTCGAAGAACAGCGCTGGACTTATCGCGAGTTGTACTGTCGGGTGCAGGCTTGCGCTCTTGCTCTGCGCCAGGCGGGGATTAAGGCCGGTGATCGTGTGGCCGTTTTATCCACACCTCGAGTCGAGTTTTGGTGCCTTTTTCTTGCCAGTCTTCGAGTAGGGGCGATTTGGCTGGGACTGAATCCGCGATACCGCTACGCAGAACTCGCCTATGTAATAGCAGACAGTCGGCCAAAGCTGATTTTCTCTATCGCGGAATTTGAGGGGCGAGACTTTCGAAGTGATGCCCAGCGGCTCGGCACGCTTTATCCCTCCGCGCATCTCCCCGTAGGTATCGGGGCGTCGCTGGAAGGTGGATCATTTGAAGAGTTTCTTGTGGCCGGCGAGAGGAGTAATTGCGCTCTTCCCGATCTACCGTCGGGAGAAGACCCGGCGTTGATCGTATATACCTCTGGTAGCACCGGGAGCCCCAAGGGTGCTGTCCTGTCGCAGTATGGCCTGGCTAAAGGCGCCGCGATGCAAACCAGACATCTGGCCATGATGGCGCCCTCCCTGGTGGTGAACTTCCCCATCAATCACGTTGCCTGCGTGGCAGATACCTGCGCGACAACGCTTGTCGCTGGCGGAAAAATCGTTTTCCGCGAACGCTTTGACGCCCTGGACACCCTGAAGACCGTGGAGCAGGAGGGCTGCACCATGCTCGGCGGGGTTCCCACGATGCTGCAACTCATGTTGGAGCAGCCAGAGTTGCCGTCCATTGATCTGTCCTCGGTACAGCTCATCGCCTGGGGAGGAGCAGCAATGCCTGCTGTGAGCATCGAGCGTCTCGGGGCCATTTGCCAACGCCGACTGAGTCTTTATGGCCTCACGGAAACTGCCGCGAACATTGTGTTTGTTAACCAGGAGGCGGGAGTTGAAGAACTAGCAAGCGCTATCGGTTGGCCCGATGAGCATGTGCGTGTACGAGTCGTTGATGAAGAAGGTGCCCTCTGCGCTGATGGTGTACCGGGTGAACTGCAATTCCAGGGTGACTTTTTCTTCCTGGGTTACTGGGAGCGGCCAGAGGCGACGACCGATGCCTGGACCGAGGATGGGTGGTTCCGTAGCGGAGACATAGGCTCCAGAGACGCCGCGGGCTGTCTGAGCCTGCGTGGCCGTAAGTCCGATATGTTCAAGTCCGGTGGCTACAACATTTACCCGAGAGAGATAGAAGCGGTGCTCGAAGCGCTGCCGGAGGTGGCGATGGCCGCAGTGATTGGCGTGCCGCACACCCTGTATCAGGAGGTTGGCCACGCATGGGTGCTTCCAGCGGCTGGTAAGCACCTTGCCCCGGAGAAGCTCACGCAGCAATGCCGAGAGCATTTGGCGAACTACAAGGTGCCGAAGAGGATTTCCATAGTGGATGGTTTGCCCATGCTTCCCGTGGGAAAAGTCGACAAGAGCGCGTTACGGGAATGGGCGAGCAAGGAAGAGGCGTGTTCCGACAACAAGCACTGAGCTGTAGCGTCGGCGAACGCCGTGGATATCGATAGAAAGGAGTCAGGACATGGGCAATAGCGTTTGCCTGGAGCAGGATGGGGCTATTGCCGTTGTTCGCCTCAACCGACCAGAGAAGCTCAATGCCATTAACGAGGATTTGATTGGTGCCCTGGACGACGCTCTGGAAGCCGTTTCAAGCCTGGACGCTGTCCGCATTGTCATTCTCTGCGGTGCCGGTCGGGCCTTTTGTGCAGGTAATGATTTAGAAGGTACCGAGGCCGCCCTGGCCGAGGGGCTTGACGCGACACGACTTCGCGAAGGCACGAAGGTGCTGCAGCGGATTACGCAACGGATTAGCGAGGACCCGCGGCTCTACATTGGTGCCATCCAGGGTTGGGCGGTAGGTGCGGGTCTGGAGTGGGCGATTAATTGTGACTTTACGGTTTGGGGGCAATCGGCGCGGGCTTTTTTTCCGGAGGTAAGCCTCGGAGTGTTTCCAACCGGAGGGGTGCTTACGCTTCTACCCAAAATTGTGGGCCTGCAAAGAGCCCGACAAATGCTTTTCCTGGGGAAGAAGTATGATGCGACAGAGCTATTGTCCTTTGGTTTGGCGACGGAAGTGGTGGCCGATGAGGACGTGCACAGCCGAGCCAGGGGCCTCGCGGAGGAATTATTGACCCTTCCGCTGAGAAACGCCGGACGCCTCAAAAGCGCGCTTGCTCGCACTCCCTATTTGGACCTGGAGGAGACTCTAGCTATGGAAGCACAAGAGCTTGTGAACGCGATGCTGTCTCAGGCGCAGTGATGTACTTCAAGAGCATATCCCCATGACCGAGCGTGTTATCGGGCTGCCCGGCGCGGTGGCTACCATCGTCGGCTTCGTGATTGGCGCGTCAATTTTTGTTTTACCGGGGACCATAGCCGCAAGCGCTGGGCCAGGCGTCGTGCTTGTTTACCTTATCGCGTCACTGTTGGGATTGTTTTCATGCTTTGTTGGTGCGCAGATTGGGGCTGCCTATCCCCAATCTGGAGCGAGCGTAGTCGCGGTAACGGCATTGCTGGGGCCTAGCTGGGGGTTTCTCCTGGTGTGGTTGCTCGTTGGTGCCTCGGCGGTGGGTGTGTCCCTCTTGGCATCGGGTTTTGCCGAGTACCTGAGTCCTTGGGTTCCGTTGTCAAATACCGTGTTGGCCTCGATCGCCATCGTGATTATCGGCCTTTTGAATCTTTTTGGCGTGCGCGGTAGCACCTGGATGCAAGGAGTGATGGTGCTTGCCTTCCTTCTCGCCCTGGGCGCCTTTGTTGGGTTTGGCTTGCCGGCTTGCGAGCCACGTTTGCTGACTCCTTTCCTACCCAATGGTTGGTGGCCCGTATGGCTCGGTGTGCTGCCCGCGTATTTTTCCTATGCGGGCTTTATGGTGATCATTGAACTGGCGGGCGAGATCAAACGCCCGGAGAGAACCATACCTCTGGCCTTGCTGCTTAGTTTTACCGTTGTCGTGGTGTGCTATAGCCTTGTCTCTTTGACGCTG
>DIYG01000113.1 GCA_002428935.1 Halieaceae bacterium UBA6060 | reverse complement strand
CGACTCGCCCGCCGAGCGAGCCTTGGCGTGGGCCGTAACGGCAGCATCGGCGGGCACATGTCCGGTGAAATCGTCCTCGCTTTCTCCACCGCCAACACGAGCCGCATGGAAGACTCCCGCACTACCATCGAAGCGCCGACAGCGACTAACGGGACAGTTTTGAATGGGCTTTTCCAGGGCGCCGTCGAGTCCGTCGAAGAAGCCATTATCAATGCCCTTGTAGCGGCAGAGACGATGACCGGCGCTAACGACTTAACGGTCTACGAACTTCCCGAAGAGCGACTTCAGGACATCCTTCGGCAACACAACCGCCTGACCCAATGAGTCGATTACGGGATACTGTCGCAGGCCTTTGCGCCAGTTTACTTCGCTCATTTCTGAGGCTTTTCCTGTACGGCACGACGCCGATGCTATTCATCGCGCCCATTGCGCTCTCGGAAAATACCACCCTCTACGACCTGATCATCGATCACGGAAGTATTGTTGATGGTCTTGGGAACCCCGCCCTAGCCGCAGACCTGGGTATCAAGAACGGTCGCATCACCACCATTGGCGATTTGAGCAAGGCCTCATCGCCAAGGCGTATCAATGCGAGGGGCCTGGTCGTTGCGCCGGGCTTTATCGATGTCCACAGCCATATCGACCGGGCTTTCTATCAACCTCAGGCTGCGGCGAGTGAAGGCTATCTCCGACAAGGCGTCACCCTCAGCGTTATTGGTGGCGACGGCTACCTGGCTCTTGAAGACCTGAGGCAATTCCGCGCCTACGCAGAACAAAAGCTCATCGGCGTGAACTTCATGTTCCTCGCCGGCCACAACGCTGTGCGCCGAAGTGTTATGGGTATGGAGCAACGCGCACCGAACGCGGCGGAACTAGCGGCCATGAAGAGCCAGATACGAAACGCCATGGAATTGGGTGCTACCGGTTTATCTTCCGGGCTCATGTACCTACCCGGCAACTATGCAAGCTCAAGGGAAATGACCGAATTGGCCCGGGTTGTGGAACCGTTCGGGGGAGTCTATGACTCCCATGTTCGCGATCCCGTGAATGATCTCGTCGCTTCCCATAGGGAATGCCTAGACACCGCGCGCGCCGCGGGCGTGGCGGCCCACCCCGCCCATATCAAAGCGGTGGGGAGCAAAAACTTTGGTAAAGGTCCAGTATTGGTCGCGCTGCTGCAGAGTCGCATCGATAGCGGAGAAGACATCACCACAGACCTCTACCCCTACGACGGTGCATCCACCAGACCCGTGTGGGAGTTGTTGCTACCGGGCGACGACGCCACGGGCGTAGAGCTTCGTCAGCGGATGACACTCCTGAAGTTGAGCGGTCACAAAGGTTCACCGGCCGAGAAAAAACTCGTTAAGGACCTTCGCAGCTATTGGGCCACGTTTCGTGCGGATGACAGTACCCTGGCGAACGCCCAGCGGTACAACGAGAAGCCACCCGCTGGTCAGTACAGCTGGATAGCAACCGTGGGCTACGGATCACTGCGTATTGTTGTGAGCGATCAGAAAGGCTACGAAGGCCGGATCGTCCGCGACCTCGCCGAGGAGTTGGGAGACCATCCTTTTGAGCTCCTGCGCCGTATCCTCGTCTCAGAAGGAGACACCGCCATGGTTACCCTCGGCGCCATCCAGGAGGAAGACCTGCGGATCCTCATGAAGCAGCCCTGGGCCATGATTGCTTCAGACGGAGAAGAGTTGAATCCATCCCACCCTCGCGGTCGCGGAACCTTCGCTAGAGTGCTCGGGCGCTACGTGCGGGAGTGGGGGGTCCTAAGCCTTGAGGAGGCTGTCCATAAAATGAGCGGACTCCCGGCGAGCTATCTCCGGCTTACGGACCGGGGCGTACTGCGCGAAGGCGCGATTGCCGATATCACCATCTTCGACCCGAGAACGGTTGTCGACGAAGCAACCTGGAGCGATCCGGGAAAACACGCTCGCGGTGTTCACCATGTGCTCCTCGGGGGTGAGTTTGCTCTTCGCGACGGCGTATTGAACTCAGATCGCCACGGTCAGTTTGTACCCTTCCGAGGCCAGGGGCTTGAGCCCTCGGCAATGCCCTAGTGGATATTCGTCCCTATCTGCTTCCCGGTCTGATCTTTCAGTCCGTCGTCGTAGGAGGTGGTTACGCCACCGGCCGAGAGCTGGTGGAATTCTTCATGCCCAGTGGTCCCTGGGTAGGCATCCTGGGACTTCTAACCGCCGGCGCGGTGTTCGCCCTGGTGATGGCCACGGCTTATGAATTCGCCCGAATCACGCAAACCCGGGACTATCGGTTGTTCTGCAAAGCTCTTCTGGGGCCCGGCTGGATCGCCTACGAGATAGCCTATCTGGCCCTGGTTGTGCTCATCCTCGCCGTGCTGGGTGCCGCGGCGGGAGAGCTACTGCATTCGGCGCTGAATTGGCCGCCAATGCTGGGCACGAGCAGCATGATTCTTCTGGTTGCTCTCCTAACCTATGCGGGTTCATCCCTGATCACCAAAGCCCTCAGCCTCTGGTCCGTGCTCCTGTATCTGTTGTATGTGGTACTGCTGCTAAAGACCTTTGCCGAATACCGCCACGAAATTGACCGTGTCTTCTCCGTCGAACCGAGTGGTCCGGGATGGCTATCGGCGGGTATTCGCTACGCCAGCTACAACGTCAGTCTGCCGGCCGTGCTCTTTTGCATGACATTGATAAGCACCCGTCGCCAGGCCCTCGGGGCCGGGGTCATGACCGGTGTGATTGCCGTGCTTCCCGCCCTGCTGTTTTTCATCGCCATGCTTTCCCAATACCCGCAGATCACTACAGAGCCTGTTCCCGCCCTTTATCTTATGGGGCAACTAAACAGCCCCGGGTTGACGGGGATCTTTCATCTCGTGGTGTTTGGCACCTTTGTGGAGACGGGTACGGGGCTGATTCACAGCATCAACGAACGTATCGATAGCCAGGCGCGAGAGCAAAGCACCCAGTTACCGCGGTGGGCTCGGCCGGGGATTTCCTGTCTGCTGTTGCTCCTATCCGTTTATGGAGCCACGTCTGTCGGCATTGTCGATCTCATCGCCCAGGGCTACGGTATTCTGAGCTGGGTGTTTATCGCCGTCCTTCTCATCTCCCTGCTCACCATTGGTCTGTGGCGAATCGCCCACCAACCGCCTTAGAGGAACACCCGTGCAAACCCTAGAACTGCGACCTCCCTATCTGATCTTTGTCGGCGACGAAAACCGCTTGAGTTATGCGAAAACGGGGAAAGGTATTGTCGACTGGCGGCGGTCGCTGTGTGCCGGACAGCTACGCACAAGCACTCAGGCGGTCGACCTGGGGCTCGTTGATATGGACGTCACGGAGGCCGCACATCAGGGAGTAGGCTCCCTGGTGATCGGCACCGCCCCCGTGGGCGGTGACATTCCCGCCCAATGGTGGCCCATCCTGTACCAGGCGGCCCGCGCCGGTCTGGACATCGTCAGCGGCCTTCATACGCGCCTGGGGGACAATGCAGAACTCCGACAGTTCGCTGAGCAATCCGGTGCCAGGCTTATTGACGTGCGAAACCCACCGGAGACCCTTCCCGTAGGCACGGGTCGTAAGCGGTCTGGTTTACGGCTACTAACCGTGGGTACAGATTGTGCCCTGGGGAAGAAGTACACGGCCCTACAACTCGAAAAGGATCTACGAGCTGCGGGTTTTGCGGCTGATTTTAGAGCCTCGGGACAAACCGGCATCATGCTTGCCGGCCAGGGAATCCCCATCGATTGTGTCGTGGCCGACTTTATCTCTGGCGCCGCTGAACTCTTATCCCCAGACAACGATCCCCGACACTGGGACGTCATCGAGGGCCAGGGAGGCATCTTCCATCCCGGCTACGCGGCAGTCTCCCACGGCTTGCTCCTCGGATCACAGCCCGATGCGTTTGTCGTTTGCCATCAGCCGGGACGCAGCCACATCGAAGGATGGCCTGGATTCCCGCTTCCCCGTATCCAGGAGGTCATCGATCGCACTTTGCAGATTGGCCACCTTACCAACCCCAACATTCGCTGCGTGGGTATCAGCATCAATACCTCTGGATTGGACGATGCGAGCAGTCGTCTACTCATGGAGGAAATCGCTGACCAGCACGGTCTACCCTGCGTGGACCCGCTACGAGGCGGCACCGCAGCGATTGTTGCCCAGCTCTGACCATCCAGAATTCGATCTCCGGGTATGCATCTCGACGTTCAAACGGTCTCCTATCCGCTAAAGCAAACCTTTGCCATCACGGGCAAAGTGTTCGAAACCAGCGACACGATCAAAGTAACCCTACGCGATGAGGGTTATTGCGGTGTCGGTGAGGCCGTGGGTGCGTTCTACCGGGGTGAGACCACAAACACCATGACCCAGGACCTGGAAGCTGTGCGCGGTGATATCGATTCGTCGCTAAGCAGCGAGCGCATCCAGGAAATACTTCCGCCGGGAGGAGCTCGCAACGCCCTCGACTGTGCCTTTTGGGACCTTCGGGCCAAGCGAACGGGCCAGTCGGTGTGGAGCCGATTGGGCATAACGCCAAAACCCCTGGGTACCGTCTACACCATTGGCCTTGCTGACCCAACGTACATGGCCAGGACTGCTGCAGCGGCCATCGCCTTCCCCAAGTTAAAAATAAAACTTGATGGGAACAGACCCATAGAAAAACTCGAGGCCATACGCGCTCAACGCCCCGATGCGCAGTTAATCGTAGACGTCAACCAGGGCTGGTCCTTTGCGGAGCTCCGCGAATACGTACCCCATTGCGAGCGACTGGGCATTCTTATGCTCGAGCAACCCTTGGCCCGGGGGCAAGACGAGCCGTTGGAAAGCTATAAAAGTGCCGTGCCTCTCGGTGCCGACGAATCCTGCCTGCATCTGGGAGAGTTCGCGACGGTGGCGAATCGTTACCAGGTGCTGAACATCAAACTCGACAAATGCGGCGGTTTGACCGAAGGACTGCAACTGATCGCGGCGGGCCGGCGCGCCGGCCTGGGTTTGATGATCGGCAATATGATTGGCAGTTCTCTGTCCATGGCTCCAAGTTATGTCATCGGACAGTTCTGCCAGCATATCGATATCGATGGCCCCCTCCTCCTTGCAAGGAATCTGGACCACGGGTTGAATTACAGCCCATCGGGCCAGGTATCCATTCCAGGGCCTCAACTCTGGGGCTGAGAACCTCTGACAGGAGCTGACAGTGATTGATCTGCGTAGTGATACGGTGACCAAACCCACACCGGGAATGCTCCGCGCCATGACCGGCGCCAGCGTCGGGGACGACGTGCTGGGTGAAGACCCCACCGTCCGTGAACTGGAAGCTCGCATGGCGTCGCTCTTTTCCATGGACGCCGCGCTTTTTTGTCCCAGCGGTACCATGACAAACCAGATCGCCATCAACGTGCATACCCGCCCAGGGGAAACGTTGATTTGCCACCCTCTCGCCCACATCTATCTCTACGAAGGCGGCGGCATCATGGCTAATTCGGGCGTATCCGTGCGCTTAACGGGGACACCCGATGGATTGATGAGCCCAAGGCAAGTGGCTGAAGCCATAGACACCTCGCAAGACGTACACAATGCGCCTACCCGACTGGTTAGCGTTGAAAACACCTGTAATCGCGGCGGAGGTAGCTGTTACCCATGGGATGTTCTGGAAGCCATCGGGCAGCAGGCCCGAGAGCACAAGCTGGCCTACCATCTCGATGGGGCCCGCCTGTTCAATGCCCTTGCCGCGACGGGGCAACAGGCCTCGCAGTACGGGCAAGTGTTCGACTCCATCTCGATCTGCCTAAGTAAAAGCCTTGGCTGTCCCGTGGGCTCCCTACTTCTCGGCGAAGAGGCTTTCATTGGCGAGGCGCGCCGGGTGCGGAAACGCCTCGGTGGCGGCTGGCGTCAAGCGGGGTACCTGGCGGCGGCGGGTATCTACGCTCTGGACCATCACCTGGAACGGCTCCCCGAGGATCATAGAAAAGCACAGCGACTCGCCACGGCGTTGCAAAGCTTGCCCTGGGTAGAGGATGTGACCTGGGCCTCTACCAACATCGTGCTAGTCCATGTGGAGGATCTTGCAACCGCCGACCGTGCTATCGACCTACTCACAAAAGAGGGCCTGCTCATCGGCAAAATGGATCGCAAGACCCTACGCATGGTGACCCACCTCGATGTTTCCCCTGAAGACATAGAGAAAGCTTGTACCATCATTGAGAAAGTCGATCTGGGCCCCTAAATCCGCCTCGACCCTGGTCCGCTTTCCTCACAGCTCATCGCACCAAGAAAGCCCGGCAATCAGACTAATAGAAGGGTGCCGGCCCAAGATCTCGGGCAATAGGAGCCCAGGGTTGCCATCTCCTATTTATTGCGCTCCATCAAGGTAAGTCCCGCAAATCAGACTATGCTCCAGGAACTGATAAGAAGTGGGCTAGCCACATGAAAAAGGTAGTCAGCATCAGCCTGGGTTCCCCGAGCCAGGACTACAACTTCCGAACGCGATTCCTCGGAGAGAGCTTTCAGGTATCCCGCGTAGGCGCCGATCAAGACTTCAAAGAAGCGAAACGCCTGGTCAAGGAATGGCGTGGCAAAGCCGATGGCCTTGGTCTCGGCCGAGTGCGTGAACACTACACGGTGGGCACGGATCGCTTTGTCCAAAGAGACACCCGCAAGCTCGAAAAGCTCGCCGGAGACACTCCGATAACGGAAGGTTCAAAACTTCGAGAGATCGTTCAGGAGTGGACCCTACGCTCAACCCAAGCGGAGCTGGGCAACATCTTCAACAATGCCAAGGTACTGTTTCTGTCGGGCACCCTGGACTATCGCCTGGCATCCATCATGGCCGAGTATACGGACAATCTGTCTTTCGCCGACCCTATTGTCCAGTTTGGCCTGCCCAATGTTCTGCGTACGCTGAAGGCCCTGGAGCTTTACGCCGCCGGTAGCCACCCCATTCTTCGCCTGGACAGTGGCAAAGAGCTGGTCCCGTCCCTGGCGACCTTTGAGTTCGTCAATCACCGCCTGCTTCGCAAAGCCGTGAAAGAGGCCCACGTGGTGGTGGCATCCTACGACCAGCTGATGCATTACGACCAGGAGGCCCTCGACGGCAAGACCGTGATCACGTCGACCATCTCTGAGGGTCGACGCCAGGCGCTGGCGGAAAAAGGCGTGCGTCTGGTCCTGGATTGCAGCGTGCAGCCCTTTAAGGAAACTGTTGCCCTTAACGTGGTCGAGGCCATGGTGATGGCTGCCCTGGACAAGCCTGCGGAGGACATCACCCACGACGACTATCTGGAGATTTTCACCGACCTGGATTTAAAACCCCGGATCATTTATCCCATCGAGGGCCTTAAGCAGATCAATCGCTTTGCCTTTGTGATCCATCCCCTCTCACAGCAGTATCTCAATAATCTCAAACCCCTGGAGTTGGTATCCAAGATCGCGCCATCGCCAGTCATGGATCTGGTTGAAAAGGCCGCAGCC
Organism: Halieaceae bacterium UBA6060; assembly: GCA_002428935.1. Lineage (GTDB taxonomy): Bacteria > Pseudomonadota > Gammaproteobacteria > Pseudomonadales > Halieaceae > Congregibacter. The sequence continues at coordinate 8,893 of DIYG01000113.1, read as the reverse complement.
TATACGCCACCTTTTGTGTACACGAAGGTCGAAGGTATCCGCTCCCCCGAGGGCGTGGAAGCCGAAGGCTGGCTTATCGTCGTGGGGGGCACCCCAAAGGAAATCATGTCCCACACCCCCGAGTTCACCTACCGCCGCCTCCTGGCGGCGGCCGAGATGGCCAAGAAACTCGGCGCGCAAATCATGGGCCTGGGTGCCTTCACCAAAGTTGTGGGGGACGCGGGAGTAACCGTTGCCAAACGAGCGCCCCTGCCCATTACCACGGGCAACAGCTATAGCGCCTCGGGTGCCCTGTGGGCCGCTCACGATGCGGCGGAGCGCCTCGGGCTGCTAAAGCTCGAACCGGGTAAACGAGTCAAAGGTAAAGCCATGGTGGTCGGTGCCACTGGTGCCATCGGCTCAGCCTGTGCCCGGTTATTGGCGCGAACCGCGGAGGAGCTGCATCTGGTCTCTCCGGAGGCGGCCAAACTCCTGGTACTGAAGAAATCCATTCTCAAGGAATCACCAGGCGTCAAGCTGGTGCTCTCATCCTACGCCGACAGTGATCAAAGCATCGGCGAGATGGACATGATCGTCACGGCCACCTCGGGCGCAGGTAAAAAGATCCTGGATATCACCCAGGTAAAACCGGGCTGTGTCATCACCGATGTTGCCCGGCCTCTGGACCTGCCACCAGAAGAGGTGGCAAAACGCCCGGATGTGCTGGTTATTGAATCGGGAGAGGTTGCATTACCCGGTGACGTAAAGATGAAAACCATCGGCTTCGAAGATCGCAGCGTCGTTTATGCCTGCCTGGCGGAAACCATCGTGCTCACCCTTGAGGGTCGTTTTGAGAACTTTACTCTGGGTCGCAATCTGGAATGGCAAAAAGTCCATGAAATCTACAAGATGGGTCTCAAGCACGGCATGGAGTTGGCGGCGATTTCCGGCGTGAACGGTGTGTTTAGCGACGACGACATTCGGAAGGTTCGTGATCGCGCCTTAAAAGCTCGTAAAGGAGCGAAGGTCCCGGCTAGAAAGAAACCCGCCGCCAAAAAGAAGCGCGCCAAGGCGAAAGCTACTCCTCGCAAGCGGGCGGCACGCAAAGCGTCTTAAGGCTGAGAAACCGCTTTCAGGCTCAATTCCTGGAGGCGTCTTCGCCATGCATCGCAACGCCTGGTGATCCAGGGCGGCCCCTTCCGGGATTGCACCAGCGCATAGGCATAGGCTCGCAGGGCTACTCCTACCCGGGGAAAGCACCCTGTGGTATCGTCAGATCACGTTGTTGATGTGCCCTGGCCCCTCCCCGTGCAGCTTCCGAACACTCGAGTGCTAACGCACAAGCCGGGACGTATCGTCTTCGCCTTTTTGGCCAGCGCATGGGCCCTTCTGCTGGCGACCAACCTTGTGCAAACGGCCCACGCCTATCCCGACTACGGGGATCTACTTCGCTGGGTCTATCAGTTTCTAACGCCGTTGGCGGAAGCCGATGAGCCGAAGCTTTGGGCCGCTTTGTTTTCCGAGTATGAGTTTCCGGGCCATGGTCATGTTCTGACCAAGAGTATGCTGTTGTTAGTTTCTCAGTTTGCGAGCTTCGATCTACATATGCTTCGGCTCACGGGCACCACCGCCTATGCCGGCCTTCTGGTGTTGCTCATGCACTACGCCTGGAAGGAGATGAAGCGGTCTCAGGGTGGCGCTAACTGGTGGGCCCTAACCCTGCTCCTGATGTTGTTCACACACCCCGATGACTACAGTTTCGGAAACAACCTACTCGCGTTTGAGTACACATTCATACTCCTCGCGTGGCTGATGGTTGTCGCTGTTTATCGATATCTCCGGGCCTCAGCTACTTTCACGCCCGTGGTCGCCATGACTTTGCTAGGTGCCTTGTTTGCCGATATCGCCTTTACGCTAGCCCTGGGTTCATCCTTTGCGTTGGCAATCACAGCGCTCGTCGCAAAGGAATGTACCTTGCGGCGTGCTTACCCGTTGATCGCTTTGTTGCTGCTGACGCCCGTAATTATTTTGTTAGCCGGTGCTGAGGATAACTCTTCCAACATGTTGTCCGGCCTCGACCTACGACGTCTCCTACAGTGGACGAGCGCCGGCCTGGGATCCGGCCTGCTATCGGAGTCTTTCTTCTTGAGCAGAGGGTTATCTCAGGCGGAGATCTATAAGGTATCTCTCCTCCTTGGGGCCCCTATCCTTTGCGCAATTCTCTTAACCGGGGTAGACCAGCTCGTCTACCGGAGGCCTTGCAACCTTGGGATAGCCCTGGTGGTATTTGGGCTTTTGTCTCTTGTAGGCACCTACGTGACGCGCAATGAGCTTGGTGACTACTACGTTATCTCACCGCGTTATGTAAGATACTCCACGTTCGCGCTCTTCGGACTTGGCTGGTACTGGCTGATCGTGCGCGCTCCAACGATTCAGGACCTGGCGTCTAAGGCCAGCACGCGATTGATATTCGTACTCGCCTGGCTGCTTATCGCAACCGTATATGTTTGGCAGCTTTACGAATACAGACGGGCCACGACTTTCTTTGAAGCTCACCATAAGCGTGTGGAGAGTTCTCTCAGGGAATACGCCTTTGGCGAGTCGGAGCCTCCTAAAGAGATACTCGGATTGCTCCCGGTGGTGTTGCGCAGAGATCACCCAGAAGACTCACGAAGCACCGTGCGCGCCTACTTCGAATGTCGAGATGATGTCAGTTCCTGTACTGTGGGGCGTAGCAACTAGACCTCAGATAGCGTTTTTCTCTGGACCATTTCCGACGGAGATGCCTGCATGACAGACCCGCAAACCAATACCCACGCTATTGAGATCAGTGTGGTATGCCCGGTGATGAATGAAGAGGAGGCCTTACCCCGCTTCTTCGACACGGTGCTTCCGCTGATACAGGCCTGCTGCGATCGCTTTGAACTGATCGTCGTTAACGATGGCAGTACCGATAGGACCCTCGCCCGGCTGTTGGAAACAAGAGAGTCGGTTCCCCAACTCCAGGTTATCGATTTGTCCCGTAACTTTGGCAAAGAAGCCGCTCTCACCGCCGGGCTGGCCCACGCCCGGGGTGACGCGGTGATCATGATCGACGCCGATCTACAGGACCCACCGGAACTTATTCCTGAAATGATCGCCTGTTGGCGCGAGGGCTACGATGTGGTCACCCATGTACGCTCCAATCGCGATGGAGACAGCGTGATCAAGCGCACCACGGCAAATGCGTTTTACTCCCTTATCAACACCATCAGCGATACGGAAATGACGCCAAACGCTGGGGATTACCGCCTTTTGGCGCGACCGGCCCTGGACGCATTTCTGAGCCTTGAAGAGCGCACTCGCTTTAATAAGGGCCTCTTTCAATGGCTGGGCTTTCGAGAAAAACAGCTGTTTCGGGTCCGAGAGGATCGAACCCAGGGCGAAACGAAATGGAACTATCGCAAGCTGTACAGCTTTGCCATCGATGGCATCACGTCGTTTAGCTCACTGCCTTTGAAGATCTGGAGCTGGCTGGGGATCACCCTGGCGCTGGGAGCCTTCGTCTACGGTATCAGCATTATTGTTCGCACCATGGTTTACGGTGTCGACCAACCGGGCTACGCCTCCATGATGGCCGTCATACTGTTCTTCAACGGCATAACCCTGATCGGCATTGGAATCATGGGCGAATATCTGGCACGCATATTCATCGAGACGAAACGCCGCCCCCTTTATATCGTGCGCAAAGTATATGACTGAAGCTCCCGAGAACGCCGCCTGGCGTCTGGGTGGAGAACTGATTCGCTTTGCCATAACCGGTGGCCTGGCCACCCTCACCCATGTGGCCTGCTATCTCCTGCTGTTTCCCGCGCTACTCGATACGGCGGCCGCGGCGAATGTAGTGGCATTCACCCTGGCGGTGTTTGTGTCCTACCTGGGGAATGCTTATTGGGTATTTCCTCAGAACGAATTTCGCAAATCGCAGTTAGCTAAGTTCTGTCTCGCCGCCCTGACGGGTCTGGCCCTGAACACCTTGTTCGCCTGGTATATAGTGGACTTCAGAGGTTTGTCCCGCTATCTCTCTATTGCGCTGATGGTTGGAGTGACACCCCTTGTTGTGTTCGTTCTCAATAAATTCTTTGTCTTCACAAGCGACAGCCAAAAGAACTAGCGACTCAAAGACGATTCAATTCCCTTAAAAATCTCCGTAGTCGAAGTTAGAAATTCTTCGTGCAGGTCTACCGTATCCCGCTTTCCCACGGCATCGAAGTTTGCCTGCAGCCACTGCTCCACGCGTGCGCGCCCCAGGTCCCGGAGCTTCGTGAGTAGCTTCCAGTCGGAACTGAGCTTACTCGCCACGGAGAAACCACACAGGTCTTCATCGGCGCGCACCGAATGGACAAGCACGTCTTTAAATTGTTCGTGGTACTCATCTTTCAGCATGTCGTGCTCAATCAGCTTTTTTACGAAGGCGATGGCTCGCATCTCTTTCAGGAGCGAGGAGTTAAAGCTGATTTCATTGAGCCGGTTCATGATGTCCGGCGCAAGTTTTGGGGTTTTCTGCCGCACGATAGGGTTTAAATGCACGATGATCACATCGCGGCTTTGGGTTTTGTAAAACAGCGGAAAAAGCGCCGGATTCCCCACGTAACCGCCATCCCAGTAGTCTTCGCCATCAATGTTCACGGCTTTGAACATAAACGGCAGGCAAGCCGAGGCCATCGCCACATCGAGACTGAGCTGCGGTGTATCAAATACCTTTACCTTCCCGGTCTTAACGTGAGTAGTGCTAATGAACAGCTTCACACGCTCACACTCGCGAAGCACTTCGAAATCCACGGCATCGCCCAGCACATCGCGAAGGGGATTAAAGTCAAAAGGATTAAGCTGGTAGGGAGAGAACACCCGGGTTAACGAATCGAAGTATCGGTACGCAACCGTGTGCTCTAAACCCACGGCCCACAGGCGCTCCCAAAGGTTGCGTCGGATGGGGTTAAACAGCTTTCCCGCTCTGTGAATTTGCCACCAGAAGTCATGGAGGGACTCTCTCGCCTTATCCGGTCCACCCGTGTGCAAGCCATAGGCCAGCACACAGGCGTTCATGGTTCCGGCGCTGGTGGCGCAGATACCCTCAATGGCCAGACGGCCGTCCTCAAGGAGTTTGTCTAGCACTCCCCAGGCGAAAGCACCGTGGGCACCACCTCCCTGAAGGGCAAGATTTACCGTCTTTTGTCCTTTGGCCATACTTTAATCCTAGATATACAGCGTTCGAGGCGCATGAGGAGTATTGCTAGGGGCCCGGGTGTCCCGTGGAATCTTTGGCGCGCCGACGTAAATCTCAGGCGGCGGTCCAGCCCCCATCCACGGGAATAGCGGTACCCGTAATGTTCTCAGCGTGATCGGAACACAGAAACAGTGCCGTGCCTGCGAGTTGCTCGACGGTCACAAACTTTTTCGTCCATTGCGCCTCTAGCATCACATTTTTGACCACGTCCTCTTCGCTGATGCCCCTGGCTCGCGCAGTATCCGCGATCTGCTGTTCCACCAATGGCGTACGCACATAGCCCGGGCAGATAGCATTACAGGTGATATTGTCTTCACCGAGTTCCAAGGCCAGGGTCTTGGTCAAACCCACAATGCCATGCTTGGCCGCCACGTAAGCACTCTTGTAGGGGGAAGCCACTAGACCGTGCGCCGAGGCGATATTGATGATTCGCCCCCAACCCCCTCTTTTCATCAGCGGCACGGCGCTCTGGCAAAGATGAAACGCGGCCGACAGGTTGATCGCCAGAATCGCGTCCCACTTTTCACGGGGGAAGTCTTCCAGGGGTGAGACATGCTGAATGCCGGCATTATTGATCACGATATCGAGGCCACCGAACTCTTCCTCCGCCCGGCCTACCATGGACGCAACCGCATCCGCATCGCTCACATCGGCCTGACAAAAAATCGCACTCACGCCGAGCGCCTCGATCTCGGCTCGCTGTGGCTCAACCACCTCCGGCGCACGAATCCCATTCAACACCAAATTGATGCCCGCGTCAGCTAGACCCTTGGCTATTCCAAAGCCGATACCCGTCATGGAGCCGGTGATCAGCGCCGTTTTGCCTTGAAGATCCATAAGCTCATCTCCCTTTTTGCACGTGCTTCAGCACCGTTAACGACACACGAACACGCTCGGCCCAGGCGCAAGAAACACCGGGTGAACGTAAGCGTTGTAGTCGAGTTATTTTTGTTTGGAACGGACCGGCGACTGCCTGGCCGCTATGCGAATCAGTTTTTCAAACTATCTTTGCGAACACAAGCGTGATCAGGACAGCGCGCCTGGTTCGAAGGACGAATTCTCATGCCAGGACAGAACGAGACGTCACCGCAATCGGATCGCGCCCCGGTGCGAACCAGCTATCGTCTCTCGGAAGTTCTCCCGTAAGCGCATCGCCAGTGATGAGGCGAGCCATCATTGCCCCCAACTGAAGATAGGGCGGTAGCCAGCACCGACAAGAGGCAATACGGATAGCTAGAGAAGCGCTCGACTTATCTGGCTCCGCTAATAGGGGTGTCGGGCATCATTGAGGGGATAGCGCCTCCCTAAGGCCAGGAGGCGCTATAAACTCCGGGGTCAGTCGTCGGTGACAGACACCCAGTCACTGTTGTTAGCGAGCATATTGCCTACCCAATCGCGGATCGTGGTATTGCCGACCGCAAGATCAAAGGCACGCTGGATAAAGGTGTGCTCCGCGCCATCGGCAATGACGAAACGGAATCGATCGGGGTGCGCGGCCTCGATTTCGGCCATCTCAACTCGAAGAGCCGCCTCAAAGGCAGGACCGCCGATCCCAATAAAAGTATCGGCAATGACCGAGTCTTGTTCGGTGCTCATGAAACCCGTGAGGAGGTTCGGATCCTGGTCTAACTGGTATATGTGGTAGTCCGTCGTATGGCCATCTTCACCAATACAAGTGTCGCAGCTCGCCGGAAGGAACGCAGTGGAGTTCCATTCCGCAGACACGGCAGCGGTGTATCCGGGAAACGCGATGCCAACACCAGAGTCATTGAGCATACGAATGGGCACGTCTGGCCAAAGCTTGCGAACCAAGGGCAACGCGTAGTTTGTGCCGTAGCCTCCGGCGCTATTGCCCGTCAGCAGAATCAGACTGGGAGCGGGATAGGCACCGGCAACCACATCCAGACCCGCCGAGGTGTTCTGAACACCCCGGTGAAAGCGATCCAGGACTCCATCTCCATCGTCGTCGTAATCCTGGTCCCCGGAAAACACGGAACCGTCGCAGTAGGGAAAGTAAGCCACGTCGAAATCAGCCGCTGGATTCTCCGCTTCTCCAGCGTTGAGAATGCCAAACTGTAAACGGATGGGGGCGTTGGATGCTGTCTCTGTGGCCGCACACAGTTGGCTTGTACAAGCACCGCCGCCTTCAAGAAAAATCATCAGCTCGTTGCCAGCGCCGTCGCGTGTTGCCATACGGTATTCGCCACCGCGCAAGCACTGGGGCCCGCCTTCACCGGTGCCGAATACGTGCTCGGTCACGCCATCGTCACCCACGTCAGACATCATGGGCGAAAACTGACCGAGGTAACGATCCACACCCTGGTCAAACAGCTCTTGGAATGCCACGGCTGAGCCGCCGTTACAAACAAAGCTGGTTTGGTCGATCTCGCCGGCCTCCAATACGCCGTCGCCATCGGCATCGATACCGGAGTCCACGCGTACTCCACCGGTCGGGCAGTTGTCATCTCCAAAGGGGAGATCTGTCTGCAAAAGCAGGGAGGTTAAACCGTCTTGCCCTGGGGTGCCCGGGGCACCATCGTTTCCGTCATCCCCTTCACAGGCGATAAGGCTCAGGCAGACGAGAATGGCTAAAACTGGGCGACAAAAAGCAGGTGCTTGCATGAAATGTCCTTCGTTAGGCACTAGTTATTATTCGTGTGTCACTGTAACAAAAGCATCATCTTTCACAAGCAATTTACCGTTTACAACCTTGCTTGCCCTACTCCTGCACAGGTCCATGGACGGCCGGAACTGATACCACCCGCGAAGACCAGGCTTCTGAAACGTCTATCGCGGCTTGGCGCGAGCATCGAGCCTAAAGCGTCACTTTGCCACCTTGTACAAAACGCTCTCCTGTGACCAATAATGCACATTTCCTTACAAACCGTACGCAGGCCCAAACGGTGGACTACAACTACGACCCCATTCCCTTGCCACCGCGCGAAGCACTCTCCATGCAAGAGAGTCGCGAACGCGCCAAGGCGTACTATGAATTCATTCGCACCCGGCATTCCGTGCGCCATTTCAGCGATAAGCCGGTCGAGCGGGGGATCATAGAAGCTTGTGTTCGCGCGGCCGGTACCGCTCCCTCGGGAGCGAACCACCAACCCTGGCACTTTGCCTGCGTCAGCGATCCGGCGACCAAGCGAGAGATACGGATCGCGGCGGAAAAAGAAGAGCGGGAGTTCTACGGTGGTAAAGCAGGTGATGAGTGGCTCAAGGATTTGCAAGAGCTGGGCACCGACGCACAAAAACCCTTTCTAGAGACGGCGCCCTGGCTCATCGGCATTTTTGCCGAACGTTACGGATTCGACGACAACGGAGAGAAGCGAAAAAACTACTACATGCCCGAATCCGTGGGCATTGCTACGGGATTTCTCATCAATGCTCTCCACGAGGCAGGCCTATCTACCCTCACCCACACACCAAATCCCATGAAGTTTCTCAACGAGATTCTCCATCGCCCCAGCAATGAGCGCCCCTATATTCTGTTGGTCGTTGGCCATGCGGCGGATGACGCGATGATTCCCAGAGCGGCCACCTGCAAAAAGCCACTGGAAACCATCGCAAGCTTCATCGAAGCGTGATCGCCTCAATGGGATGACTATTCCTCAACGTACTCAAGAATATCCCCAGGCTGACACTCCA
>DIYG01000106.1 GCA_002428935.1 Halieaceae bacterium UBA6060 | reverse complement strand
TACGCCTCCGTACGACCGGCGCGGGCCGTAGGTGGCGACCTCTACTCCTTTTTTCAGTCACCCGGTTCGCTGTTGTTTGCCATCGGTGATGTGTCCGACAAAGGCATACCCGCCGCCCTGTTTATGGCCAGAGCCATTGCGCTGATCCAGCAGTGGGAAGTCCAGCAGGCGACCGTGCCCCCCGCCGTGGCCCTGGCGCAGCTCAACGAATCCCTAAGCCGAGACAACGACGCCTGCATGTTCCTCACCCTTACCCTGGGGGTGATTGATCTGCGAGAGCGGGCATTGACCTGGGCCTGCGCGGGACACAGTCCCCCCCTGCTGCTGCGGGATGGCGCAAGCCGAGAGCTGGAACAAAATCGCGGTCCCGCTTTAGGTCTGCAAGGCGGACTCAGCTTCACCGACAATCAGCTGGAATTGCACAACGACGATCGCCTACTGTTTTACACCGACGGATTCGATGAGGCGCAAAACTCCACGGGCGAATGCCTTGGAGTTGCCGCCCTGGCGACGATTTTTACGGCCCAAGACAATCGCCCCCTGGGGGAAGCCGCCCAGGGTCTTTTCGCGGGAGCTGATGAGTTCGCGGGTTCAAATCCTCAGTTTGATGATATGAGCTTGCTGGCCCTGGAAATCCCGGGCCAGCGCCGCGCGCCGCTGCAATTGGATCGCCGGGGGTTTTCCATAGACGAGGCGCTGCCCTCGTCGACGGCGGGCTGGCTCAAGGAGCAGTGGCAGTCCCAGGGGCTTTGGGACGACGGTCTGGCCGATATGCAGCTGGTCCTTGAAGAGCTCGTCTGTAACGTTCGCGACCACTCGGGGCTAGGAGCCACAGACAGCCTCGCGCTGAGCCTGGAGCGTTTCGAGGACCGCGTGGAGCTTGAATGCGCAGATGCCGGTCGAGCGTGTGATCCACTCACCGAGGGTCAGCGCTCAACCCTGGGCGAGAACACAGATGACGCCGCCATTGGGGGACTAGGCTTACACCTCATCACGAAACTCAGCGACGAACAGTTCTATCGACGACGAGACGGGCGCAATATACTGAGGATACGTCGATACCTGCCGCAGTGATGCGCTCAAATGCCAAGGAGGCGACCCATGGAACTGGTCCTTACCGCGCAAGAGAACACGGAAAATTCCCTGCTGCGGCTGGCTTTGAACGGCTCCTTGAACACAGATACGGCCGGCGACCTTGAGCAGGCCCTAAACACCGCCCTCAGCGCCGGCTGGCAAATGGTCTTGCTGGATATGGCGGAACTGGTCTACATCAGCTCCGCTGGACTGCGGGTGATCTTCAAGGCCGCAAAGGAACTCAAGGCCAAAGAGCGAAGCCTGGCCGTTGCCAACCGACAACCTCAGATTGAAAAAGTGTTTGAGATCCTCCAGGCCCTGCCCGATATGGCGGTTTTCTCCAACGACCAGGAGTTAGACGATTATCTGGAGGCAATGCAGCACAAGGTTCTGGGCGACTAGGCCTTTAGAAAGTCCAGGATCCACGCGGCCATACGCCGGGTGGCCGGAAGCTCCTCCAGAGAGGCCAGACCCTCCCGGTAGTTGTCCTCTCCGATCATGTCCCGGCGGAATTCGATGATCTCCCGAGAGTAATCGTTAACAAACTCCGGGTGACCCTGAAACGTCAGCATGTGCTCACCGACCTGGCACACAGCGTTGGGGCAAAAGGAACTGCCCGCTAACACTTCGGCGCCCGTGGCGTTTTCCACCACCTGATCCTGATGACTCACCAGGACCGGGAATTCCTCGTCACCATCATCGAACCAGGCAGGCCGTGTCTTAAAACGATGACGGTGAAGACCCACGCCCCAACCCGCATCCGCTTTTTGAGTCCGACCGCCGAGGGCCTGGGCAATGGCCTGGTGACCAAAACAAATGCCCACGGTCTTCTTGCGCCGCTCCCCCAAGGTTTGAATGAACGAAAGCAGACGGTGAATCCAGGGGCGATCCTCGTAGACGCTGAACTTACTGCCCGTAATCAGGTAGGCGTCCATGTCATCGATATCCTGGGGATACTCGTCTTCCATGACGTCGTACACGGTGAACTCGATGGACGTATCTTCTGCCCCGAGAAGCTCCATGAACATATCCGGATACTCGCCGAACTGCGGTACCCATTCGTCTCGCACCACGTCAGTCTTGAGAATTCCCAGTTTCACATCGTCGACCCATGAATTTTATGAGTTGACGAGTCTACGAAGCCCTCAGCAGCAGTGTCCATAACCCCAGGGAGGAAGCCGTATTGCGTTACCATGGCGTTATGCACACGTCCTTACCCGCAGGGTCGGTATCGCGTTTTGCGACCGCCCTCTTCAGTCTTGTTTTTGCCCTCCTAAGTGCCTCGTCGACTCTTGGGGCAGACGCTCCAGCGGATCTATCGCCAGGCTACGTAGGTACGCCCCAATGTGCGGCCTGCCACCGCGATGCCTTCGAAGCCTGGCAGGGATCTCACCATGATCTGGCCATGCAGAAACCCACGGCAGAAACGGTGCTGGGTGACTTTGCAGATGCGCGCTTTGAGCACTTTGGGGTAACCACGGAGTTTTACCGGCGCGGTGATGCCTACATGGTTCGCACCGACGGACCCGACGGCAAACCCACGGAGTATGAGGTGGCCTGGGTCTTCGGGGTCGAGCCCTTACAGCAGTATCTTCTACCCCTGGACGACGGTCGCCTACAGGCCTTAACGGTAGCCTGGGATAGCCGCCCCGCAGCGGAGGGAGGCCAGCGCTGGTATCACCTGTACCCCGATGAGGCCATCGCAAACGATGACCCCCTGCACTGGACCGGTCCCTATCAGAACTGGAATACCCGCTGTGCGGAATGCCATAGCACCGATGTACAAAAAAACTACGATGTCAGCACGCGGAGTTTCGACACCCAGTTCTTCGAGGAAGACGTCGGCTGTGAGGCCTGTCACGGACCCGGCAGCCGCCATGTGGCCCTGGCGAAAGGTGATGAGTTTGGAGCAGACTCGACCTCCGCCCATGAGGCCTACGGTTTTCTCGTCGATCTCGCCGCACGTGGTCAATGGACTTTTCCCGGCGACGAATCCATCGCCCGACGGTTAACGCCGCTAGAAGGCCAAGAGCAAATCGACACCTGCGGCCGCTGTCATGCTCGTCGTGGAACCCTCGGGCCCTACGAGCACGGTAAATCCCTGTCCCACACCCACCGTTTATCCCTTTTGGGCGTCCCCCTTTACCACGCCGATGGACAAATCCTGGATGAGGTCTATGTCTATGGCTCCTTTGTGCAAAGCAAAATGCACCAGGCAGGGGTCGTATGCAGTAACTGCCATGAACCCCATTCCAATCGCTTGCGAGCCGAGGGCAATGGAGTCTGCGCCCAGTGCCACAAGCCATCGGTCTACGACCGTGCCGAGCACCATCATCACCCCCTCGCGAGCGCTGGAGCCCAGTGCGTTAACTGTCATATGCCGTCCGAGGTCTACATGGGTGTGGATCCGCGGCGGGATCACTCGATGCGCGTTCCCAGACCAGACCTCAGCGTGATGACCGGAACGCCCAACGCTTGCAACGGCTGTCATGAAAACACCAACGCTGACTGGGCCCTGGAGGCCCTGCGGGCCTGGAGCATAGAATTTCGTGATACGGCCAACCATCCCGCCGTGGCATTCCATGCTTTGCAACAGGGCGATGAACGCGGTGTTCCCACCTTGGTCAGTTTTGCCGGAGATCCCCAAAACCCAGGCATCTGGCGAGCGACGGCCCTGGAGCGCACCGCTGCTACCGGTAACCAGGAAGCCCTGCGCCTGGCCTTGGAACTTCTTCAGTCGCCAGACCCCCTCTTGCGAGTCAGCGCGGTTCGGGCCCTGCAGTTACTACCGATAGAACAGCGCTACGGTTACCTGGCGCCGCTAGCGCAGGATCCTGTCAGCGGTGTCCGTCTCGAAGTAGCCATGAGTCTGGCCGAGGTACCCCTGGAGCGCATCGATGAAAACGCCCGGGAGAGTCTCCGCGCGCTATTCGATGAGTACCGGCGGGTGCAAAGAGAACACGCCGATATGCCTTCGGTGAACCTTCAGAGCGGTCTGTTCAACCTGGCGCGGGGCGATTACCCCGGAGCGGAGATGGCCTACCGTGAAGCTCTGGACCAAAACCCGCAGCTCTTACCGGCACGGCTCAATCTCGCCGATCTACTGCGTGCCAGCGGCCGCGAAGATGAAGCCCGTGATCAGCTGCAGCAGGCCTTGAAGGTAAATCCCCAAAGCGGCGATGCCCTGCATGCCCTGGGCCTCCTTGAGGCCCGTACCGGTAATTCTGAAGCCGCCCTCACCTGGCTAGGGCAAGCCGCGAGCCTGGATACGGCCACATCCCGTCATCGCTTCGTCTATGCCATTG
>DIYG01000156.1 GCA_002428935.1 Halieaceae bacterium UBA6060 | reverse complement strand
CTATAACCAGACGCTGCTGCTGCCCGCCCGAAAGGGTCAGCGCATTGCTATCCAGCCGGTCACTTACCTCTTCCCATAAAGCCGCCGCTCGCAGGGCCTTCTCCACCTCTTCATCCAACACCCGTTTGCTATTAACACCCTGGATACGCAAGCCGAAGGCCACGTTTTCGTAGATGCTTTTCGGAAACGGGTTTGGTGACTGAAATACCATGCCCACACGACGTCGCAGGGCCGCCACATCGACACCACGACCGTAAACATCTTCGTCATCGAGCCACACGCGACCGGTGATCACGCTCCCCTCGATAAGATCGTTCATACGATTGAAACAACGCAGGAGACTGGATTTCCCACAGCCCGAGGGGCCAATAAACGCCGTCACTCGCTGGCGAGGGATCTCCAGACTGATATCGTGCAACGCCACCCGCTGGCTACGGAGATACTGAAGATTGAGCTCCTCGACCTGCAGGCAAATGTCCGAACGCTGGCTCGGACTTGGGGCACGCTTCAAGGCGTGCACATCGATGCTGTGTGTTTTCACCACGGATTCGATCCCATCCCTAAGTCAATTCCTGCGGCATAAAAGCTCTGCGTAAGCGGCTGCGGAGCATAACAGCCGCTATATTGAGCAAAAGCACAATGAGCACTAGGAGCAAGGCGGCCGCAAAAACCAGGCCCTCCGCCGTGGCCAAATGGGGGCTCTGAAAGCCAATGTCGTAAATGTAGAACCCCAGATGCATAAACTGCCGATCCAGATGCAGATAGGGAAACTCTCCGTCTACGGGCAAACCCGGCGCGTACTTGGCAACGCCCACCAAAATCAGTGGGGCCACTTCCCCCGTGGCCCGAGCAACAGCCAGAATTAGCCCCGTGAGCAACGCCGGTGACGCTGCGGGCAATACCACCCGCCACAGGGTCTCGGCGCGGGTAGCACCCAAAGCAAGGCTTCCCTCCCGAAGACTGGAAGGCACCCTCGCAAGCCCCTCCTCCGTGGCGACGATTACCACGGGCAGGGTGAGCAGGGCCATGGTTAATGCCGCCCACAGCATACCCGGAGTACCCAGGGTCGGTGCCGGAAGCCGCTCGGGGAAAAAGACCCGGTCGATTGACCCGCCCACTGCATAGACGAAGAAGCCCAGACCAAACACGCCGTAAACAATCGAAGGTACACCTGCAAGATTGTTAACGGCCACCCGTACCAGGCGAGTCACGAGTCCTCGCTGGGCATACTCCTGGAGGTATATCGCGGCCAGCACTCCGAGCGGCGCAACGATAAAGGTCATAAGAAATACCAGGGTGACGGTACCGACGATGGCGGGAAACACACCCCCCTGGATGTTTCCTCGCCGGGGCACATCGCTGAGAAAATCCCAAATGCCAGCCAAGAAGTAACCGCTGCGAGCAAGAATTCCCATGCTATTGGGAGCGTGGACTTCTAGTAACTCCTCGGCGGGCAGCGTCACAAGGCGACCGGAAGCAAGACGCAACTTGTAGCTCAGAGCCTGAGGATCTTCCAGACCAAGGAATTGCTCCGCCGTGTCGCGCAGCAATCGTAAGCGGGCAAGCTGCTCCCCTATGGGCAGTGTCCTCAGGGAGCGCTCCCCGTTTTGGTCCTCTATCGCCTCCAGAAACCCAAACAAAACCCCTGCATTCCGTCGCCGGATGATCAAAGCGTCGGCGGGCTCTTCGCGCTCCGCCAGACGATCCTCGCGCAACCAAACCAGGGGTGAATCAAAAAAGTCTTCGCCGCCTCGATGAACCAGAACCCGATAGGCATCCGTGGAATCAACGGCCTCGCGATCTACGATCACACCCAACTGCGCCTGGGGCCCCTGATCAACACTCTGGAAGAGCACAAGCCCGTGGGGCCAGAAATGCGCCAAGCCTCTCTGTCCCAAGAGGGCCAAAAGACCGAGAAGCAGGAAAGAGGCAAACACCACCGCTCCAGCGCAAAACCAGACCATGGGCTCCGCGCGACGGACGCCAAACTGGAGGGTGTTCTCAGCGCGTGGCATAGGCGTATCTCAAACGCTGACGGAACCCCTCGGCGATGGTATTCATCAGAAAGGTAAGGACAAAAAGAAGCAGCGCTGCCGCAAACAGCAGACGAAAGTGCACACCGCCCACGGCGGCCTCCGGCAGTTCCACGGCGATACTGGCACTGAGACTGCGCAGTCCCGAAAACGGGTCAGCCTGCATAAGCGGGGTGTTACCCGTGGCGAGCAACACGATCATGGTTTCTCCCAAACCGCGTGCGAAACCAATCAACACGGCGGCCAAGAGCGCCGGTGACGCGGCGGGAAGTACCACTCTTGCCAGGGACTGCCAGCGCGTGGCCCCGAGAGCCAGGGCCCCATCACTCAAGTTTCTGGGCACGGCGTGAATAGCGTCTTCAACAATGGAGAACATGCTCGGGGTAATGGCAATTCCCATCGCCAGACCCACAAGCAGCGCATTGCGTTGTTCGTAACGCAATCCAAAGTGTTGCCATAACCAATTACCCACGGTGTCCGGAAACAGCCAGCTTTCAAGGTTATTGACGTTGGCCGCAAGCCATACGCCAAGGGCGAGATAGGCGAATACCAGAATCCAGATCCGCGGCGGACGCCGCTGAAAGCGCGGAGACAGCAACTGCAAGCTGAGATGGAGCCCGGCAAACACCAAGGGCAAACCGATCAACAGGATTGGCAGCACCAGAAACAACACCAAATAGTCGAGCATCAGAGGCGCTAACCACAAGCCTGCAATAAAGCCGAGGACCACCGTAGGAAACGCTTCGAGAAGCTCCAGGGCCGGTTTGATCTGATCTCGACGCCGCGGTGATAGAAAATAACCAGTGTAGATCGCGGCGCCGAGCGCCAAGGGAACGGCAAGGACCATTCCGTACAACGCCGCCTTGAAGGTGCCGTAGAGCAATGGACTCAGGGCGAACTTGGACAGCACGCCAATGGCCTTACCGTCTGGATGCCATACGTGACTAGCCTCATCGTAGGCGGCGTACCACTGGGGCGTCCAAAGGCTGCGCCAACGGGTTTCCGGTGACCCGCTGCGAATGGGCCAATGGGTTAGAGATTCGCGACGGAGTTCGTAGAGATAGTGCGCATCACCACTGAGGGTCAGTCGGGTTGGCCGTGTCGAAGAAATACCATCTACACCTTCCGTTTGCGTCTCCCGTAGCAGCGCGCCCTGATAGAGAAGTTGGCCTGTGGTAGGCACCAACACGGATACGGCTCCCGAAGGCGCCAGCGCGTAGGTCACACGGCGGTTCAGCTCCCTCGCTATCCACTGGGCTTCCTCGTCGAGATTCAGGGGCGGACCGAGGCGGGGAAATCCCGGTCGCAATGCGTCGAAACGGTGAAGCCTGGTCCCACGTCCGATAAGCAGCGTTTCCCGAGATGGACCCCAGGCGTGTACGCCCTCGCCCCTCCCCAGCCCGGCGAACTGCCCACCGGACACCAGGGGATTTGTACCCTTCTTATCCTCCGGGATCTGCCAGAGCAAATACCGATCTTCATGGACAGCCAGAACACGCTGGAGACTCGCGTCAAGCAACAGCGACCGGGACTTCACGGCGGGATTGCTCAGGGTCCAGCGTTGTAGCGTCGTACCTGGAGAACCTCGCGCAAAAGACAGCGCGTGCAGGTCACCACCTTCATCATAGTAGGCGAGCAATAAGCGGCTATTTGTTCCGTCTACTCCCAAGCTAGCTGTCGTCAGACCGGGCAGCGCCAGAGATGTCTGCCACCGCGCCTGGTACACCGCATCCCCACGCTCCAGCTCCGCCATACCGGCCAGTTCAAACACCTCCAGGCGGTGAGGATAGAGCTGTAGAGCGAGGTCTCCGTGGGTCCAAATACCCAACGGTCTTTCTTGCTCCCGCGCTTCCGACGCCCGGTCCACGTCCCCGCTCCCTTGTGGCACTTCAAGGCGCCAAAGGCTGGCATCTTCAGCACGCACCGCAAAGTGTTGCTGATCATCCAGCGCAAGGGTTCGAGGGGCGCCAATGCTGAACTCCGCTCCCAGCGGGAGGCTTACGTAGATGAGAAACGCCAGCATAAGCATCAGCAAACCGATGACGGCGGCACCGGCGGTATTTATGGATATCGTTGCCACCCGGTCTCGAGCACGCCGCCGAGCGGTGATCTGCTTTTTGCCAAGTTCAGCCAAGAGGCAAACCCAACCGCTCACGAAGTTCCGCCACCTCAGTCGCACTCAAGGGTGCATACCCCGCCCGACGCACCTCTGCCTGGCCATCGGCGCTCAACACCAAATCCAAAAATGCCGCGAGAGTGTTTTCCAGCTTCGAGCCCGGCTCGCGATTGATATACAGCAATAGGCTTCTTGACAAGGTCACCGGGGTAACGCCGTCGGAGCCGATGATCTGCAATCGTTTTACGTTGGCGTTTAAGTAACCGGCACTGGCATAGCCAATGCCCAGAGGATCATGAGCCACCGCCCGCACGATGGCGGAAGAACCGACAAGACGATTCAGCTGAGGTGCGTAGTCGCCACGACACAGGGCCCGCGAGCGGAAGAAGCTATAGGTGCCTGAGGCTGCGCTTCTCCCGTAAAGACTGATGGGACGGGGTTGAAGTACTCCGCCCTGGGTATCACCTTCAAGCCCAGCCCAGTCACGCACCGACTCGGGGTAACCACAGCGCCGCGTAACGGAAAACATGGCGTCAAGCTGCGGAACGGAAACCCGCTCCAGGGGGTTGTCCCGATGAACAAAAACGGCGATTTCGTCTTGCGCCACAGGTATGGCGGTCGGAGCGTAACCGAAGCGACGGACGAATGCCTGCTCTTCCCCCGGGGACATGGCTCGACTCATGGGCCCCACATCCGCCGTACCCTGGATCAGCGCCGTTGGCGCAGCTCCGGAACCAATGGCCCGCACCTGCATCAACACTCCGGGGTGTCGACGTTGGAGCTCCTCCGCCCACAGGGAACTCAGGGACCCCAGCGTGTCAGAGCCGGTGCTCGCCAGTTTCCCGGCGAGCGCTTGTTCCGATGCGATGGCGTTCCCACTCCCCACCAGGAGGAGCAGCAACAGAATTCGAGGAGCCCTGACCCGCAAATACCTCACGGCAAGGGAAACACCAGGGAAAAAGCGCTCCCACGACCCGGCTCGCTTTCGATACGCAAATCGGCCCGGTGGGAGGCGGCAACGTGTTTTACAATGGCCAGCCCTAAACCCGTGCCACCGGTCTTTGCCGCACGACTTTCATCGACACGGTAAAAGCGCTCCGTCAGTCGCGGCAGATGCTGTTCATCAATGCCAATGCCACGATCGCGGACGGTCAAGTGCAAGCCGTCCTCTTCGTGCCGCCAACTGGCTACCACAGGTTCGTCATCACTACTGTATTTCAGCGCGTTGATCACCAGATTCGAGACCGCGCTGCGCAGCTCCCGGTAGTCCCCAACAATGGTGTCACGGCAATCCAGTTCCAAGACCAAAAGGCGCTCCGGATTGCTCAGACGAAGCTCTTCGCGAAGCTCTTCCAGCATTCCAGCCATATCCACGGCTTCGGTTTTCCGTTCTTCGCGGACACTCTCGATGCGACTGAGCCAAAGCAGATCCGTGAGCAGATTCTCCATACGCTGCACTTGCCCGTTCATCTGGCCGATGGCCCGGGTGTAGGGCTCCACGCTCAAAGCCTCGCTGGCACCGAGGGTGTCGAGATAACCCTTGAAAACGGTTAGGGGCGTACGCAGCTCATGAGATACATTCCCCACGAAATCCCGGCGCATCTGATCGGTTTGCACAACCCGGGTCACATCGCGAACAAACAGTAAGAAATCTCCGCCGGCAAAGGTGGTGATTTCAAACTGTAGGATCAAACGAGGATTTGCCGCGTGTGCCACCTGTAGGGGCTGCTGAAACTCCCCCTTCAGAAAATAGTCATGAAACGCGGGCCAGCGTAAAAGATTGAGCACCGGTTGACCGCGATCCCGGGGATACTGAAGCCCCAGAAAGCGCTCCGCCGCGGCGTTGGACCATTCGATTGCACCGCTTTGCGTTAGGATCACCACGCCATCACGCATGGAGGCGAAGGAGCTTCGCAGATAATCAACGGTGGACTGAAGGCGGCCTCGCGCGTCACGGTTCTCCCGTTGCAGGCCATAGATCGTGTCGTAGACCAAACCCCAGATACCCGTGCTCTCTGGGGGAGCTTCATCTGGATGCTCCAACCAGCGACGCATGCGCCACAACTGCCAGAGCCAGTTTACGCTGACCCCGCTAAGACCAAGGCAGAGCATTTCCACGGTCAGGCCCGTAGCCCAACCAAGCGCCGCCGAAGCGGCCAAAACCAGCAGTAGCTTGCGCAGCTCTGCGCGCCAACTGCCGGCCAGGCTCACCCGGTGGGTACCCCCCGAGAAGAGAAGCGGTAGCCCGTGCCGCGAACGGTTTGAATCAGACCGCTGTAGTCGCGGCCATCGTTTTGCAGGGCTTTTCGCAGACGGCGTATGTGCACGTCAACGGTACGCTCTTCTACATAGACGTTGGCGCCCCAAACCTGATCCAACAGCTGATTGCGGCTATACGCACGCTCCGGATGAGACATAAAGAACTGCAGCAGATTAAATTCCGTGGGACCCATATCCAGCGGCGTATCGCTGAGAAACACCCGACGGCTTTTTCCGTCCAGTACCAGCTCTGACACCTGCATGCGATCAGCGCTCTCGCCACCACCGGATCGGCGCAGGAGCGCTTTGATGCGCGCGATGAGCTCCCGCGGAGCAAAGGGCTTGGTAATGTAATCATCAGCGCCTACATCCAGACCCTGAATGACATTATCTTCCGTGGTCTTTGCCGTCAGCATGATGACGGGGATCTCCCGGGTCGTCTCATCTCGCTTCAAACGGCGTAGCAATTCAATGCCACTGCCACCGGGTAGCATCCAGTCCAGAAGCACAATATCCGGACGCTGATCGACGATTACCGCATGGGCGTCCTGGATGTTTTCCGCCTCCAAACAGCGAAAATCAACAATCTCCAGCGCCATGCGGAGCATGTCTCGAATCGCGAACTCGTCGTCAACCACCAATACGGTGCGTTCACTCATGACTAAGGCCTTCCGTTGCAATTTTCTGGCAGGCGCATGGTGCAGGGGGCGTATTACATTTAGATGACAGATGAAGCCCAGAATGACACACAAGCGTCACAATCAAAACCAGTTAAACCAGCCTCCTTTATCCTCCAGGGCCTCGCGGCAAGTGGCGAGTTGCCGCTCATAGCGAGTCGCGCGATCGGAAACCCTGCGGGCGACGGAAAGCAACCAATCCTTGGAACGGTACGTTCCTCGATCGTAACCGCCGTGGCCTTCGTGGTAGGCCAGATACAAACGGTAAGCATCATTTCGCGCAATGCCGTTGCGGCGATAGGACTGATGGTTGTACCAACCGACAAAGTCGATGGCATCGTCAAAGTCATCCCGATCCGCGCCATAGCGTCCTGCGGAGCGTTCATAGGACTCCCAGGTGGATTCCAACGCCTGGCTGTAACCGTAGGAATCGGACGGCCGTGGACCCGGAATGAAACCGAATATCTTCTTTCGCGGCGGCTTCGCCTTGGCCACAAACCGCGACTCTTGATGCACGATGGCCATGAGCACCGGGATGGACGTGCCCCAGGCTTTTTCACTATCTCGGGCGGCGTCGTACCAACCTTTCTTCTCTTCAAAAATGGCGCACAGGTTGTCGACATTTTCCGGCGGTTTAGTCGCACAGGCAGACAGCGTTGCCAGGCTTAGGCCGAGAAACACTGCCCGCAAGCTGGGCCGGACTCCACCGGGCCTCATGGCCGTAACGGTACTTGGCCTTGCCCTTGCCCTTGTCTTAGCTATCATCATAAACCTCATGAAGACGCTCCTACGCGCTGGAGAAAGGCTGCCTCGTCGATGACTTCCACTCCGAGGGTCTCGGCTTTGGCAAGTTTGCTACCGGCTCCCGGCCCCGCCAACAATACCGAGGTCTTGGCGGATACGGATTTCGCCGTACGGGCACCGAGACTTTTCAGCAAAGCTTCCGCCTCATCCCGTGATTGACTTTCCAAACGCCCCGTCACCACCCAGGTCTGCCCCGCCAGGGGGCCATCTTCCGCCCCGACCGGCGCCACCGCAGGCCAGCTTATGCCCGCCGCCAAGAGCGCATCGACAACCGCGCGATTGCGCGGCGAGGCAAAGAACTGCTGAACGTGTTGGGCCACCACAGGGCCCACATCCGGCACCGTTTCGAGGGCCTCCGTATCAGCGGCGGCCAACGCTTCCAAGGAACCGAAGTGCAGAGCCAGAGACTCCGCCGTCGCCTCACCCACTTCGCGAATTCCCAGAGCAAAAATAAACCTTGGTAGCGTAGTCTTTCGCCCTGCCTCGAGCGCCGCGACCAGCTTGTTGGACGACTTCTCACCCATGCGTTCCAGATCACGGAGCGCGCCTGCTTGTAGAGCGAAGAGGTCGGCAACGTTGCGAACCAGGCCCCGGTCCACCAGTTGCTCCACGAGCTTCTCGCCCAGACCGTCGATATCCATGGCCCGTCGACTCACAAAGTGCCGCAGGGCAGCTTTAAGCTGTGCAGGACACACCAGGCCGCCGCTGCAACGGAGTGCCGTTTCCCCTTCTACCCGCACCACCGGCGACCCGCATACGGGACAAGACGATGGACCTACGATAGGCGCGGCCTGGGACTTACGCTGCTCCGCGATGACGGAAACCACCTGGGGAATAACGTCACCGGCGCGGCGGATGACCACGGAATCGTCGCTGTGGAGGTCCAGACGAGCAATCTCATCCATGTTGTGCAACGTTGCATTGCTCACCGTCACGCCGCCGACAAACACGGGCTGTAAACGCGCCACGGGGGTAATGGCGCCGGTACGACCTACTTGGAACTCTACGGACAGGAGCCGCGTCATCGCTTCCTGGGCAGGAAACTTACGAGCGATGGCCCAGCGGGGTGCGCGAGCGACAAAACCCAGTTCAGTCTGCGCAGCAAAGCTATCGATCTTGTAAACGATGCCGTCGATATCGAAGGGAAGACGATCCCGCTCGACGGCCAGCTCTTCATAGTAGGCAACACAGTCGTCCAGAGTCTTTAGACGTCGGGCATGAGCGCTGATAGGAAGCCCCCAGCTCTTAAAATGCTGGAGTACATCCCAGTGACATTGGGGCCAGGCGTCCGCCGGGTGCTCGCCTGCGGCGTACGCACAAAACTCCAGGGGTCGCTGGGCGGTCACGCGGGAGTCGAGCTGACGGAGAGAACCCGCGGCAGCGTTTCGCGGGTTAACGAAGGTCTTCTCTCCCCCAGCGCGAGCACGTTCATTAAAGGCCTCAAAACCTTCTCGGGGCATAAAAATCTCGCCCCGGGCCTCGAAATACTCGGGCCAATCCTCTCCCTGAAGGCGCAACGGCACGGAGCCGATGGTGCGCACATTCTGGGTTATGTCTTCACCGTGGGTGCCATCGCCACGGGTGGCGGCGCGCTCTAAAACGCCGTCGCGGTAAATAAGACTTACGGCGATCCCATCGAGCTTTGGTTCCGCGACCAGCTCCGGCAAGATATCGACATCAAGGCGATCTTTGACACGCCTTAGGAACCCCGCCAGTTCCTCATCGCTAAAGGCATTGTCCAGAGACAACATGGGCACGGGGTGAGCGACGCTGTCGAAGGCTTCCAGGGGCGGAGCACCAACCCGTTGGGTTGGAGAAGCCGGGTCCCATAGTTCTGGATAGCTTTTTTCCAGAGCCTGGAGCCGGCGCAGAGCTTTGTCGTACTCGCTGTCTGGCACCGACGGCGTATCGAGGACGTGATACTCGTGATTCCAGCGCTCGAGCTTGTGGCGAAGGTCGCTCGCCTCTTCCTGCGAGGCAACCGTGGCACCCGGGGTGGCCATCGTCTCAGGCGTCGCGAACGCGGAGGCGACGCTCCAGCTCGCGGATCTGCTGTCGCGAATGCTCTACGGCCTGCTGCGTCAAAACGCTACGGGACTCGTCGAGCAACTCGCCGTCGAGATTCCGGGCTACGGTTTTCGCCGTCTCCAACATGTAATCAAAGGCCTGGGTCATGTTGTCAGGGCCGGGCAAAGTCAGGAAAAACACCAGACCTCGGGTATGCATGGCGTCCATATTGTCGATATCAAATACGCCCGGTTGGAGCATATTGGCGACGCTGAACTGGATGGGGCCACGTCCCGCCTGCTGCTCGTGCCGATGAAAGAAACTCATATCGCCGAAACGCAAATCGCAGGCCAATAGTATTTCCAGGATGTCTTTGCCAGGAAAACCAACGGAGTCGCGAGCCATGACATGAAGAATGATCACCTCCGTGTCCGGCTGGCGGGGCAGCTCGCCCGTATCCTCGGTCCCATCGGGAGCCCGGTCTTCGGGCAGGTCTTCCAACCAGTCCAGGTTCGTGGGCTCGTCGCTGGAAGCTCGCACACCGGCGAGTACGGCCTCCGTGTCAGCGCTCTCCCCACCGTCGTCCGCAGCCCCCTGGGAAGCTTCGGACTCGCTTGTTCCAGGCTCGCCGCCGCTCGCTGGGGCGCCTACCTGATCGTCTCCGCTCTGGCCATCACCATCGGGCATGGCACCTACCCCACGGAGCAGGTCGTCGCGACTGACCACCCGGGCACCACCGTTTGGTAGCTCTCGGTATTGGGATAAATCGTCGTCAGGAATACTCTCGGGCAAATCCGTCGCCAACTTCACCCGGACCCGGGAGCGCTTTTGCTGACGCATACGACGCCAGGCATCTATGATTACAGCCAAAATAAGCAGGCTGCCAATCAGTACCATGGCATCCCGTATGGTCAGTTCAGGCACGGTCGCCCATCCTCCTCACCGCACGCAAATTGCTATTACCCATCGTATTAGCTGGCGGCGAGCTCCGCCGCCTCCTCAACATCCACAGATACCAAACGGGATACCCCGGGTTCGTGCATGGTGACGCCCATGAGATGGTCCGCCATCTCCATGGTGATCTTGTTGTGGGTGATAAACACGAACTGCACTTTCTCGGACATTTCCTTAACCATCCGCGCATAGCGCCCCACGTTGGCATCATCCAGGGGTGCATCCACCTCATCGAGCATACAGAACGGTGCTGGATTGAGCTGGAAGATGGAAAACACCAGGGCGATGGCCGTCAAGGCCTTTTCGCCACCGGAAAGCAAATGGATCGTTGAGTTCTTTTTCCCGGGCGGTCTGGCCAAAATAGAAACACCGGTATCGAGGAGGTCGTCTCCGGTCATCTCCAGACTCGCCGAACCGCCGCCAAAGACCCGAGGAAACAGCTCCTGTAAACCGCTGTTGACCTGATCAAAGGTTTCCTTGAAGCGATTGCGAGTTTCTCGATCGATCTTGCGAATCGCCGATTCCAAAGTAGCCAGAGCGCTTTCCAGATCTTCGTGCTGGGCATCCAGATACTGTTTGCGCTCGGATTGCTGCTGATATTCATCCACCGCCGCGAGGTTGATAGGGCCGAGACGGGCGATACGATTGGCGTAACGCTCCAGTTCCCGCTGCCAGTTCTCCATATCGATTTCTTCTGGCAGTTCCGCCACCAGCGTCTCCAACTCACCGCCAGCTTCCGCCAGCTGTGTAGCCAGAGTCTTGCGCTGCATATCCAAACCCTGGAGTGCCAGGCGTCGAGTTTCGAGCTGCTCGCGACCGCTTGCGGCCCGCTGCTCTACCCGTAAACGCTCCTGCTCAGCTTCCCGCAGGGTATGTTCGATCTCCGCCAGGGCCTGACGAGCGGCGGTGAGGGTACCTTCGGATTCGAGGCGCTCGGCGAGTTGCACCTCCAACTGCTCCTGCAAACCTTCCAGAGGTGCGTTGTTTTCCGTGCGAGAACTCTCCAAAGTCGCCAATCGTTGGCTCAAGACTTCGACCTGCTCTCGACTGCGGGCAAGGGCATCGCGAATGGTTTCGCTCTGGGTCACCAGGGATTGGTGACGAAGGGCCGCCTGATGCGCTCCATCGCGACAGCGATGGGCCTGGGCCCGAGCCTCATCAAGGGTTGTACGCAAACGATCGCGCTCCCCGAGGCGTTGCTCTCGATCCGCCGCGTCCCCATCCATGGTTTCAATGGCCGCCGCCAAGGCAGCCCGGGACTTGGCGATCGCCGTTTGTTCCTGCTCCGACTGCCCCCGTAGATCTTGCAGTTCCTGCTCAAGGCGCTGGCGTCGTTTGAGTACCTGCTCCTGTCGCGCTTCCTCGGCGCGGAGCTTGGCCAGCACATCGGCCCGCTGTTTCGCCGCCGAATCCGCCTCACTGCGCACCCCGCGCAGGGACTGCTCAGACTCCGTAAGCTGTCCTTCCACGGTAGCCAGGCGTTCGGCGGCAGCATTCTCCGTCTGACGTGCCTCGTTGATCATGTGTTCCAGGGAGTCCAGCTCTCGCTGCCGCGCCAAAAGCCCGGTCTCACTTTCATCACCGTGATGGGAGCGGACCCAGTTGCGACCAAACCAGAGGCCTTCTGGCGTAATTAGGGATTCGCCCGGGGTCAATTCGTGGCGCCGGGCTTCGGCTTCCTCGACACTATCGGCACATCGCACCGTTGCCAGAAGGCCAGCGATACGGGTGTCGCCCTGAAGCTGATGAGCCAGGGAGTCCGTTGCCAAGGCCTGGGTTCCCGCCGCCTCGATCAAAGCCACGTCGCCCTTATCCAGAGAAGCCAGCGCATCGCGATAGTCGCGGATGCCCTCCACGCAAATGCCCTGGAGAGCGCTGCCCAGAACCACCTCGACCGCAACCTGCCACCTTGGATCCACCTGAAGAGAATCCAGGACCCGTGGTGCTCCATCCAATTGCTGCGCGCGCAAAAATTCCGCGACACCCTGACCGTCAGCGCGCTCCTTTGCGGCCTGCTGGAGAGCTTCCAGGGATGCCTGACGACCCCGGTGCACCTGCAGGGTCGAACGAATTTCATTGAGCCCCTCCTGGGCCTGGCGACGGTCGTGCCGTAGGTCCGTGGCGCGGGTCTCAAGATCTTCGATGCGGGCTCCGTGCTCGGCGGCCACCCGTTCTCCATCCCGCAATTGCTCCGTGAGCGCCGCGATGGCGCGCACCGCCTCCTCATCGCCGTGACTTTCTCGCTCTTGTTCCAGTTCCCCCTGGCGTCGGCGCAGGCGTTCCAGGGAATGCTCCAGATGCTGAATTCGGGACTGCTGCACCTCCGCTTCCTGGCGAGGTGTCGCCGCTTTCTGATTAAACTCGTCCCAATCCGCCTGCCAGGACTGCATGGCCGTTTCGGCAGTGGAGAGCGCTTCATTAGCTGCTGCACTGGCCTCGCGCTGACCCTCAAGCTCTGGGCCCAGGCCGGCGAGTTCCTGCTCCCAACCTTCCAGCCGGGCACCGTCTTCCTGGAGGTGTTTCTCCGCCTGAGCCAAACCTGCCTGGGTCGCGTTCAGATCCGTTTCCAACTGTTCCGCGCGCTCGCCCTGGTAGCGGATTTCCTGCTCAATACGACTCACTTCCGCGCCCACCGTGTAAAAACGCGCCTGGGCTTTACCGAGCTCGTCGTTGCGCTCGCCGTGGGTCAGGCGATGGGCTTCGAGGGCCGTGTCGAGTTTCTGCTGTTCGGCAAACACCGCTTCCAAACGCACTTCCTGCTCACCCACCGCATGGGCAGCTTCCTTGCCCTGGGCCTCCAGGTCACTCCACTGTGCCGCCATGAGCTGGTGCTTGAGCTGTCGCTCCTCGGCCTTGAGGGCCTTATAACGCTCCGCCGCCTGAGACTGTCGCTGCAGGTGTTGCAGCTGTCTTCCCAGCTCATCGCGTAAGTCCGTAAGACGCTCGAGGTTTTCCAAGGTGCGGCGCATGCGCGATTCCGTCTCTCGACGCCGCTCCTTGTACTTGGAAATGCCCGCCGCCTCTTCAATAAACACCCGTAGTTCTTCGGGTTTGGACTCGATAAGGCGGGAGATCATGCCCTGCTCGATGATGGCGTAGCTGCGAGGACCCAGCCCCGTACCGAGGAAAATATCCGTGATATCCCGGCGGCGACATTTTGTGCCGTTCAAGAAGTAATCGGACTGGCCTTCCCGCGTAACCTGTCGACGGGTGGAGATCTCGCTGTAGAGCGCGTATTCGCCGCCAATCTTGCCGTCGCTGTTATCGAAAACCAGTTCGATGGAGGCTTGACCCACGGGCTGTCGATTGCCTGAGCCATTGAAGATGACGTCCGCCATGGACTCACCGCGAAGGTTCTTCGCCGAGCTCTCGCCCATCACCCAGCGAACCGCATCGATGATGTTGGATTTACCGCAACCATTGGGCCCGACGACCGCAGCCATGTTGCTCGGAAAATGTACCGTGGTGGGGTCGACGAAAGACTTAAATCCGGCGAGCTTGATCGACTTTAGACGCATTTAACTTTAAGAATCCTCGTCATGCTCTTGATTTTTAATGGTTTTATGTAGATTTTCTGCGAAAGAAGGTGCGCACCACCACTACATCTAGTGTATCCGCTTTGTGCGGGTAACACTATGCCCGGTAGCCAGGAATCAGCCGGGATTGGCGGTGGGACGGAGAAGAATCGAGACTGCGGCGCCTTTCTCGCTCGCGTTGACCGGTCCGGCAACACCCGCAAACAACGCATTGGCCTGTCCGGGACGACCGTTGACAGATACCTGCGCGGCTACCTCCACGGCACCGGCCTCGCTCAAGAGTTGGCCGGTCATGGCGTCGGCGTCGTTCAGGCGCAAAGTAATAGGCAGGTCGGCGGCTTGCAAACGTCGCACGGCGATGGGAATCCCCCCCGCCGCCGTCGCTGATCGTGCGAAGACAAACACCGTAGCAGCGGGGTCGGCACTCTCCCCCTCCGCCAGGGCCAACGCAACGGATATACCACCGGCATCCGATGCCGGGGCCACGCCATCTCGCTCTGTTGCTTCATCAACCGCGATGCCACCGCGCTCCCGCGCCAGGGACAGCACTTCGTCGAGCATGTTGTAACCCGGCGATCCGGGCGCTTCCTGGGCCTGAAGCCGCTCCCAGTACGTCACCGCTGCTTGATAGGACTGGGCTTCAAAAGCGGCCATACCCAGCAAACCCAGCGCCGTTCGCTGCCGAGGATCTACCGCCAGGGCCCGCTCCGCGAGGAGCTGCGCCTGCTCATCGAGAGTTCGATCCTGGGCCAAAAACCGAGCCTGGGCGGCCAATGCCAGAGCCTGGGGGTCCTCTGGCGCCGAGGCAACCAAGCGAGAAAAGCTGTCGCTCGCGGCGGCATAGTCTTCATCGGCCATATAGAGCTGGCCCAGGAGACTCAAGTACTGCAGATTATCCTCGCGCACGGCACTGCGCGCTGCTATGCGCTCTACCAACTCGCGTCGCGCGGGCTCCCCATCTTCGGGGCTCAAGGTGTTCAAGGACTGATAGATCAGCACGTCTTCCATGGCACCGAGATGCCAGTAGGCGAATCCCGATATCAGCAGCATCAACCCCATCAAGGGCAACACCGGAAAACGGGTTGACGGCAGATCGGACGCGGAAGCCTCGGGAGCCACGCCGTCTTCCAGGAGCCGGAGCTGGACCTCCTCAAGGAGCACCCCATCGTCGCCAGACAGCTCCTTCGCCCGTTGGCGATACCAGTTTAGGTTGGGGTCATCGAGATCTGCCTCGCGGATACCGTCTCGCCGCCAGGCCAGCAGCGCCGCACCGAGGAGGAGCAGGACTAAGGCCGCCAGAAGAAAGCCTGTCACCGCTTATTCTCCGCCTCGCTGGCCAGCAAACGCTCGAGGCGCACGCGGTCCGCGTCACTCACTTTTGCGACCGGCACATCCGATCGCCCCCGAAACAAATAGATGAGAAGACAGGCCCCGAAGACCAACATGAGTAAGGGCGCAAGCCACAGCCATAGGGTTACTCCCGAACGAGACGGGCGATAGCGAACGAATTCTCCGTAGCGCGCCACCATATCCGCCAGGATTTCCTCATCGCTTGCCCCCGCCTCCAGACGCTTGAAGAGCAACTGGCGCAGATCTTGGGAAATAGGTGCATTGGAATCCGCGATGTTTTGATTCTGGCACTTCGGGCAACGCAACTCCTGGCTGAGGAGGTGATAACGCCGCTCCAGGTCCGGTGATGAAAACTCGTAGGTTTCAATGACCGCTCGCGCGACATCAGATCCCGTTAGCATCAACAACAAGAGAATGCAGGAATAGACCAGGGGCGCCGTCGTCTTGTAAACCATCAATGGTTCTCTCCAGGGGATTGACGATTTGCTGGCCATACTCCGCCCATTTGCCCGTAGATCGGCGCCAGACGAGAAGTCCAAACCCGCTCGTCAATGACGCCCACATGGCGGTAGCGAATCACCCCCTGGGCGTCAACAAAGTAGGTTTCCGGTGCGCCATAAACACCCAGATCCAAACCGAGACTACCGCTGGCATCAACGATACTCGCCTCGTAAGGGTCTCCGAGTTCGGCCAACCACTGCCTCGCCGCCGGCACATCATCCTTGTAGTTGACCCCATAAATAAGCACACCGTCATCGGCAAGGCGTTGCAGGTAGGGATGCTCCACGCGACAGGAAATACACCAGGTCGCCCACACATTGAGCAACATGGGCTGGCCGACGATCTCAGTGGTGGTGAGGGGTGTGTCGTCCGCCAGGCGAGGCAAGGTAAAAACCGGCAAAGGTTTATCCACTAGCGCGGAAGGCAGGGCCTGAGGATCAAGGGACAGCCCCCGAAAAAGCAGCACCGCCAAGAGAACAAAAAGCCCCAGGGGGACGAAGAGCTTAAGCCTGGGCGACATGAGCGTCCGCTCTTGCAGGGGTACGAGCAGCGCGGCGATACCGTCGATCCAGCGCTGTGGTAAGACCACCCAAACCCATGGCAAGGGCCCCCAGCCACATCCAACGCACCATGGGTTTATAGTGCAAGCGAATTGCCCAGGCACCTTGATCACCCACGGGTTCGCCCATGGCGACGTACAAATCCCGGAACAAGCCCGCATCGATGGCGGCCTCAGTCATGACCGAGCCCGAGGCCAAATAGCGGCGCTTTTCAGCGAGCAGATGGGTCACCAATTTTTGCCCGCGATACACCGCAAAATACGCTCCATCGGCAAGGTAATTGGGGCCACGAAGCCGTCGGGTTTCGACAAATTCGAAACGGTAGCCCGCCAACAGCTCCGACTCACCGGGGGCCATACGCAAATCGCGTTCGACGCTGTATTGGGACGTTGCCACCACGCCGAGCATTACAGCAGCAAAGCCGGCATGGGCCAGAACCATGCCCCAGTAGCTGGCCGGTTGTCGGCGCAAAGCGCGAACCAAACCCGGACTATTCCGGCTGCGATCACGGAAATCCGCCCACAGCCCCGCCAACAACCAACCCGACAGCAGCACTGCAAGGGCCACCCAGATGTTGAAGGATTGTGACGAAAACCAGGGCAAGATCATCGCCAGCGCTACCACCACCAGGCCCGGCACCAGAAGTCGCGAACGCCAACGGTTGACGCTGTCGTCACGCCAACGGGAAATAGGTCCAATGCCCATAAAGGGCACGAGGAGCGCCATCAGGGGCACAAAGACCGCGTTGAAATACGGAGGCCCAACGGAGTACTTACCCTGCCCCAGGGAATCCATAAGCAGCGGAAACAGTGTCCCGAACAATACCGTGAGGGTGGCCACCAAAAAAACCACGTTGTTGATCAGCAGCAAGGTCTCTCGGGACAGCAAAGAGAATCCAATGCCACTGCGCACGGCGGGAGCACGAACAGCGTAAAGGGTCAGGGAGCCCCCCACCACGATAGCCAGAAACACCAAAACAAACAGCCCCCGGGCAGGATCCGCGGCAAAAGCATGGACCGACGTGAGCACGCCCGAGCGCACCAGGAAGGTACCGAGGAGACTCAGAGAGAACGCAAAGATGGCCAGGAGTACAGTCCAGCTCTTGAACAGGCCGCGCTTTTCCGTCACCGCCAGGGAGTGCAGGAGCGCCGTGCCCGCCAACCAGGGCATAAAGGACGCATTCTCGACGGGGTCCCAAAACCACCAACCGCCCCAGCCCAGTTCGTAGTAGGCCCACCAGCTACCGAGCATGATCCCCACGCTCAAGAAGGCCCAGGCGACATTGGTCCAGGGCCGTGACCAGCGCGCCCAGGCGGCATCCAGGCGGCCACCCAGAAGCGCTGCGACGGCAAAGGCAAAAGCCACGCTGAATCCCACGTAGCCCATGTAGAGCAAGGGGGGATGAATAATCAGTCCCGGATCCTGGAGAAGCGGATTCAGGTCGTTGCCGTCGGCGGGCACTCCCGGGAGTAACCGGGCAAAAGGATTGGAGGTGAACAAGGAAAACGACAAAAAGCCGATGGCTATCGCTCCCATGATTGCCAGCACCCGCGCCAGCATGATCGTGGGTAAGCCCCGGCTAAAGGTAGCCACCGCCCCGATCCAGAAGGCCAGGATCAACACCCAGAGGAGCAACGAGCCCTCGTGATTACCCCAGACGGCAGAAAATTTATAAATCGGTGGCAGCAGGCTATTGCTGTTGGAGGCCACTACCCGTACGGAAAAATCATCCTGGAGGAATGCCACCACCAGGCAGGCGAAACTGATGGAACAAAAAACGACAACACCGGCGGCCAAGGAGGGGGCGAGACGCATGGCTCCGTAATGGCCACGAAAGCTACCCCACAAGGGAATAATCGTCAGGCCCAGAGCCATAACCAGGGCGAGAATTAGGGCGAAATGCCCAAGTTCTGGAATCAAGGCAGGGCTCCTGCATCGGCGCTCTGTTGGAGCGCATCAGCAACTTCCGGAGGCATGTAATTCTCGTCGTGCTTGGCGAGAACTTCCTCGGCCACGAGAACACCCTCGGGACTGAGCCGCCCTGAGGCCACAATCCCCTCGCCCTCGGCAAACAGATCCGGAAGTATCCCCTCGTACACCACGTCCACCGTGGCCTGATAATCCGTTACGGCGAAGCGCACTTCCAAAGAATCCGCAGCTCGCTGAACACTACCATCGACAATCATTCCCCCGACGCGGATGGGCGTTCCCACCGGGGCTGCGCCGGCAGCGACCTCTACGGGCGGGTAGAACAGATTGATATTGCCCCGCAGGGCATAGGCGGCAAGCCCAACGGCCGCTGAAGAAAACAAAACAATGCTCAGTACCACCCAAAGCCGCTGTCGTCGTTGCGGATGCATAAATCAGGAACTCTCCCTATCTGATTGGCCTGTTTCTTGGGATGCTCCGGCGCGCCGCCGCTGTTCGCCACGGAGCTCGGCCACCAAACGCTTCTTCCGGGCGCTGGGCCAAAGCACCAGTTGGGCAATCACCAGCGCCGTAATCCCATAGGCGGACCAGACGTAAACGCCGTGCCCACCCATGGCCATGGCGGCCTGAAAGCTGTCGAAGTACATTAGCCCCCCTCTTCCACGAGCCGCTGGACCCAACCCGTCCGTCGCTCACGATCCAGGATCGCGACGCGCATATTCGCCAGCAAGGCGCAGGTAAACAGAGCGTAGAAAGACACAATGCAAAGCAACAGGGGATACAGCATGCTCGGGTCGATGGTGCTGCCACCGGTGAACTTGATAGAAGCCGGTTGATGGAGGCTGTACCACCAATCTACGGACTTGTAGATGATCGGGATATTCACGGTACCAACCAGAGCCAACACGGCACAGGCCCGGGATGCGGCCGTCTTGTTGTCATAGGCCTCATATAAAGCGATCACGCCCAGGTAGAGAAAGAGCAGTATCAGCATCGAGGTGATGCGCGCATCCCAAACCCACCAGGTCCCCCAGGTCGGCTTCCCCCAGATGGCTCCGGTCACAAGAGCCACGAAGGTTAATGCAGCCCCCACGGGTGCCGCGGCCAGCATGGCGACATCGGCGATCTTCATGCGCCAAATCAAATTGATGGCGCCAGCAATAGCCATTACGTAGTAGCCCGCCAGGGCCACCACGGCCGCAGGTACGTGAATGTACATAATTCGATAGGAATTGCCCTGGCGAAAATCTGGAGCGGTGTAGAGAAGGCCCCATAGGACTCCGACCACCAGTCCAAGCACCGCGAGCGGTAACAACCAGCGCAGTATGGATCCGGAGATACGGTACAGCCAGGGCGGCGAGCCCAGCTTATGAAAGAACGACCACATAGCGGCGCAGATTATACTCGGGCGTTCGAGGCGGAACAAAACCAGGCGGAGGCAAACACCAACACTTCGACCAATGGCCCGTCCTTTGGACTCACGGTCACGTATCGGCGCTAATTCGCAGACCCGCGGACACCGCGAGGGGCCCCAAGGCAAGGGCGAAGCTCAGCATGGCACCAAGGAGGGCCACATAGGGAAGCGCGTCAAGCCCCGACACCGCAGCGCGAACAGCAGCACTGCCGAAAATCAAAACGGGCACGTAAAAGGGAGCTACCAACAATGCGATGAGCATCCCACCACGGCGTAAACCCACGGTTAGGGCAGCGCCCACAGCGCCAAGGACACTCATGACACCGGAGCCCAAGAGCAGCGTCACGGTGAGTACCAACATACCCTCCCCCGGCAAACTGAGCATGAGCGCGAATAGCGGCGAGACAACAGCCAGGATCACCCCGCTCAACAACCAGTGAACAAGTAAATACGGAAACACCAATAGGTAAAGCGGCTGCTCAGCGAGCAAGAGTTGATCGAGAGATCCATCGTCAAAATCGCTGCGAAACAGACTATCCACACCGAGCATATTGGCCAGCAAAGCAACGATCCAGAGAATCCCCGGCGCAAAAGCGCTGAGCGTATCGGTTGAAGGGCCCAATCCCAGGGGAAACAGGGTAACCACCAGGGCGAAAAACAACAGCGGATTGAGCAACTGCGCGGGACGCCGCAAGCCCAAAGCGAGCTGGCGACGAAAAAGCACCGAGAGAAAAGCGCCCATACTCAAGAATCGATGCCGCCGCGCAGATCAACCACCCGCACGGGAAAGTCCAGATCCAAAGCCTGGTGAGAGGTGAGCAACACGGCCCCACCCTCGTGAGCGTGGCGCAGAAAGCGCTCCTGCAAACGGGCCACACCCTGCACATCTATCGCCGTAAACGGTTCGTCCAGGAGCCACAGAGGGCGCCGACTGAGATACAGGCGGGCGAGA
>DIYG01000130.1 GCA_002428935.1 Halieaceae bacterium UBA6060 | reverse complement strand
CCGGAGCCGTCAGCAAATCTTCGTCGGCCACCGGTTCTTCGGCGCGGGCCGGACGCGGTGTATCCACCACCTGCAGCTTTGCTGGAGCCACGGCGTTGCCGAGTCCCGTTGCGACTACCGTCACTTTCAATTCGTCTTTCAGGCCGGGATCAATAACCGTGCCTACAACGACCGTGGCCTCTTCCGAGGCAAACTCTTCAATGGTATCGCCCACTTCAGAGAACTCGCCAAGGGATAAATCCAACCCGGCGGTTATATTGACCAGAATCCCGCGTGCGCCTTCCAGATCGATGTCGTCCAGCAGCGGGCTATTGATGGCGCGTTCGGCTGCTTCACGCGCCCGGTTCTCGCCGCGAGAGCTACCTGTGCCCATCATGGCCATTCCCATCTCGGACATTACGGTCCGCACATCCGCAAAATCGACATTGATCATGCCGGGGCGAATGATGAGATCCGCTATACCCTGAACCGCGCCCAACAATACATCATTCGCTTCTTTGAAGGCATCCAAGAGACTGGTATTTTTTCCCAAAACCTCAAGCAGTTTCTCGTTGGGAATGGTTATTAGAGAGTCAACATGCTGCTGAAGTTCCCCTAATCCACTCTCGGCGATGGTTTGTCGCTTTCGCCCTTCAAAACTGAAAGGCCGGGTAACCACCGCAACCGTGAGAATGCCCATCTCCCGAGCCACTTCGGCCACTACCGGCGCCCCGCCCGTGCCGGTGCCGCCGCCCATACCGGCGGTGATGAACACCATGTCGGCGCCGCGCAAAGACTCGGCAATCCGCTCCCGATCCTCCACCGCGGCAGCGCGGCCCACTTCGGGATTGGCGCCAGCGCCAAGACCCTTGGTGATTTCCCCACCGAGCTGCAATACCGTGGGTGAATCCACGTCCGACAGCGCCTGGGAATCCGTGTTGGCACATATAAAGTCCACGCCATCCACATGGTTCTCGATCATGTGCTTGACGGCGTTACCACCGCCTCCGCCCACACCGATTACCTTAATGACAGCGCTCTGCGGTACGTTGTCTACCAGTTCAAACATAGCTTCCTTCCCCTTCGTTGATGCCGCCTCCCGGCGGCGTTCCTGCCCAAAAAAACTAAAAACTCTCCCGAAGCCACTGCAGGGCCCGAGACCACCAGTTATCTGTATTTGCCCGCGCGCGGCGTCGCGGCTCCTCGGCCACATGGTCGACGCCATAAAGAAGCAGCCCCACCGCCGTGGAATACACGGGGTTGCGCACCACGTCCGCTAAACCTTCCACGGTTTGCGGATAACCGACCCGTACAGGCATATGAAAAATTTCTTCGGCAAGTTCCGCGGCGCCTTCCATCTTTGAAGTGCCACCGGTCAGAACGATGCCGGAGGGAATCAGATCCTCGAAACCCGAACGTCGCAGTTCCGCCTGAATGAGGCTAAAGAGCTCGTCGTAGCGCGGTTCAACCACTTCCGCGAGGGACTGACGGGACAAGTCCCGCGGCGGGCGATCGCCAACGCTGGGAACTTTGATGGTTTGATCCGCCCCGGCAAGTTGCGTCAACGCACAGGCGTAACGGATCTTGATTTCCTCGGCATGTTGAGACGGGGTTCGCAGGGCCATGGCAATGTCATTGGTCACCTGATCACCGGCGATGGGAATCACCCCCGTGTGGCGAATCGAGCCCTCGGTAAAGATCGCGATGTCTGTGGTACCGCCACCAATATCAACCAGACAAACACCCAGCTCCCGCTCATCATCGGTGAGCACGGAGTAACTGGAAGCCAGCTGCTCGAGAATAATGTCTTCCACTTCCAGACCGCAGCGCCGGATGCATTTCTCGATGTTTTGCGCGGCGTTGACTGCGCAAGTCACCAGATGGACCTTGGCCTCCAAGCGAACGCCGGACATCCCCTGGGGCTCCTTGATGCCTTCTTGGTTGTCAATCACATACTCCTGAGGAAGCACGTGCAGTACTTTCTGGTCGGCGGGAATTGCCACGGCTCGAGCTGCGTCTATGACTCGCTCAAGATCCTGCTCAACAACTTCCTGCTCCTTGATAGCGACAATGCCGTGAGAATTGAGGCTGCGAATATGAGATCCAGCAATGCCCACATACACCGAGTGAATCTGGCAACCGGCCATGAGTTCGGCCTCATCGACGGCCCGCTGGATGGACTGCACCGTCGATTCGATGTTGACCACGACACCCTTTTTCATCCCCTTAGAGGGATGAGAACCGATACCCACGATCTCGACCGCGCCATCGCTGGTGACCTCGCCCACGATGGCCACCACCTTAGAGGTGCCGATATCCAGTCCCACGATCATTCGTTTGTCCCTAGCGCCCGCCATGTCTTGCCTACCTGATCTCCGTTTCCAGTCCCAGGGCCAACTCCTGGGCGGGTGGGTCAAAGGCCACGGCGGCACCGTCGTTGTAGCGAAGGTCCACGTGGCGTATAGGCTGGGCGACTGCGTTGAGCTCGACCTGCCATAGTTTTAGAAATCGTTGGGTTCGACGAGAAAACTCCCGGTCGCCTAGAAGCAGTGCCATACCGTTATCGATGTGCACCTGAAGCTGTCCGAACTCGTCCTCAACCAACGACTGAGGGGTGAGCCCTACCGCCGCCAGGGAATCGCGCAAACGACGATAGCGATTCATCAACCGACCCTCGCTGCCCTCGGGGCCGCGGATAGTGGGCAAGCCGTCCCAACGCGAGGCATCGGCAACGGGAATAACCACAGCCTCGTGATTGAGAAACGCGGTATCACCCCAGCGAGCGATGGGTAGCTGCTCCACCACGCGCACTTCGAGGGTGCCCGGGAAGCGCCTTCGCAGTTCTGCCCGATAGACCCAGGGAAGCTCCTCCAGCTGACCCTGCAATTCGCGCAAATCGAGGAACAGCAAACCTTGGGAAATCCGGCCTGCAAGGGCATCGCGCACTGCCTCCTGGCGCAAATGCTCAAGCTTTCCGCTGACCACAATGCGCTCCACGGGCATCAGTTTGAGAGCAGACACAGCTCTGGAACCGACAGCCACGATGAGGAGCAGGGCACCGAGGGTGAGCAAGTACCGCAAGGCGAGCAGCGCCTGACCACGGAAGCTCGCGACACGCTGGGTAAAGCTTCGCGGCTGACGGCGAGCATTCCGGCGTCGAGCGGCCATCAGGCTTCTCCTCCCCGGGTCGCTTGCCAGGAACCCCAAAGGACCTCTTCGACAAAGGCCAGCATATCCAGCCCTTCCGCGGCGGCCGCCATGGGCACAAGGCTGTGATCGGTCATGCCAGGGATTGTGTTCACCTCAAGGAGTTGAAAACACCCATCGGAGTCCTGCATAAAATCCACTCGACCCCATACGGAGCAATCGAGGGACGTAAAAGCTTCAAGGGCAAGATCCCGTAACCTCTGCTCCGCTGCGGACTCGAGGCCACAGGGAATTCGATACTCCGTGGTATCGACCTCATACTTGGCTTCGTAGTCGTAAAACTCGCCGGCGGCAACGATGCGGATGGGCGCCAGGGTGCGTTCACCAAGGATCGCCACCGTAAACTCCGGTCCGTCGATAAGACGCTCGGCCATTACCGTAGAGTCAAAAGCCGCCGCTCGATCAATAGCTTCGGCAAACTCCTCGACGGTGCGCGCACAACTCATACCCACACTCGAACCTTCCCGAGCAGGTTTCACAAAGACCCCACCCCAGGCTTTGAGAAGCTCCGCGGTGTCCGTTGAACCATCGACCACTGCAAAGTCAGCTGTGGGCAGACCGCGAGCCTTCCACAGTTCCTTACACCGGAGCTTGTCCATGGCCAGAGCGCTTCCAAGCACCCCGCTTCCCGTGCCGATGACGCCGAGGCTTTGCAGTAGCCCCTGGGTAACACCATCTTCCCCTCCAACACCGTGCTGGGCATTGAAAGCCAAATCGATACCGTCCAGGGTCTGCCACCAGTTGTCTTCCCCAGTGTCTACCGCAAGGGGTTGATAGCCCCCGGAGCGCAAGGCATCGAGCACCGCCTGACCACTTTTCAGGGACACGGCCCGCTCCGCAGACTTGCCACCATGAAGCACTGCTATGCGCAGCGATTGGAGGAAGTCACGATGACTCATGACTCACCCTCCCGTTGGCGAAGCTCCACCGCCAGGCGCGCGATATCCCCTGCACCCTGGGTGATGAGCACGTCCCCATCGCGAAGCTGCTCCGCGAGCAGGGTCGGTACCTCTGAGACCTCCGCCACATAAACAGGATCGACCTGCCCTCGCTGGCGAATGGAGCGCGCCAGGGAGCGACTGTCGGCGCCGGCGATGGGTTCTTCCCCAGCGCTATACACCTCGAGCAACAAAAGGCTATCCGCATCACTGAGCACACCGACAAAGTCATCGTAAAGATCCCGGGTCCGGGTAAACCGATGAGGCTGGTAAACCATGACCAGGCGTCGCTCGGGAAATGCCTGCCTTGCCGAGGCCAGCGTCGCCGAGACCTCGGTCGGGTGATGTCCGTAGTCGTCGACGAGACACACGGATTTACCACCCACATTAATAGCTGGATAAACCGTAAAGCGTCGCCCCACGCCGCTAAACTGTTCCAGCGTGTCGCGTATCACCGCATCATCGATGCCCTGATCCGTGGCCACGGCGACCGCAGCCGTCGCGTTGAGCACGTTGTGACGGCCCGGCATATTCAGCACGATAGGAAGATCGTCGCGGGCATCGGGACGACGGACGACAAAGCGTGTTTTCAGACCCTGGGGCTCGAGGTCCGTGATCTGGTAGTCCGCATTAGCTGCAAAGCCATAGCCCAGCATGGGTCGACCCACTTCCTCGTCGAGACCCGCCAATACGGGATCGTCTACACAAAGAACGGCCAGGCCGTAAAACGGCAGGTTATGTAGAAATTCGACAAAGGTATGGCGCAGGCGACGAAAATCACCGCCGTAGGTCTCCATATGATCTGCTTCGATATTGGTCACTACCGTAACCATGGGCTGCAGATGGAGGAACGACGCATCGCTTTCGTCTGCTTCGGCGATGAGAAAATGCCCCGCTCCGAGCTGCGCGTGAGTCCCGGTGCTATTCACCCGACCACCGATAACAAAGGTCGGGTCCAGATCGGCCGCCGCAAAGATCGCCGCGATAAGGCTCGTCGTGGTGGTCTTTCCATGGGTTCCGGCCACGGCGATGCCGTAGCGATGACGCATCAGCTCTGCAAGCATTTCCGCTCGCGGCACCACGGGAATACGCCGCTCTCGGGCCGCAATCAGCTCGGGATTTCCCTCCTGGACGGCGCTGGAAATAACCACCACATCCGCATCGCAAACCGCTTGCGCCTCATGCCCGAGGCTCACGGAGACACCAAGCTCAACCAATCGACGGGTTACGGAACTCTCACGAAGATCAGAGCCGCTGACCGCAAAGCCCAGGTTCACTAGCACCTCAGCGATACCACTCATGCCGCTGCCGCCAACACCGACCATGTGGATCCTGCGCACGCGGCGCATGGCATCCGTGGCCCGACGGTTGAAGGTACTCATCGCGCGATCTCCACGGCGCAATCGGCAATGGCCACCGCCGCGCCCGGGCGACCCAAATCCTGGGCCGCCGCTGCCATAGAGGCCAGGCGATCGGGGTCATCGAGCAAGGCACCCAGAATCGCGGGAGCTCGCTCGGCAAGAGTTTCCTGGGGCAAAAGCTCTGCAGCACCACCTTCCGCAAGAAAACGCCCATTGGCGGTCTGATGATCGTCAATAGCATGGGGTAACGGCACTAATAGCGACGGACGCCCACAAACCGCCAGTTCCGCCACCGTCAAGGCACCAGCCCGACAGATCACCAGATCCGCCCAGGCGTAGGCAGCGGCCATATCTTCCAGATACGGCTCGATACGTACCTCTACGCCAGGGAGGGCCTCGTAAGCGGCGCGGGTTGAAATCAGGTGATCTGGACCACACTGATGCCACCAAAGGCAGCGCTCAGCGAACACGGCCGCCAGCGCCGGGACCGCTTCGTTGAGGGGGCGAGCGCCAAGACTGCCACCAAGAACCAGCACCTGTAAGGGACGGTCACCCTGCCAATTCCAAGGATACCTATTGATCACCTCGAGAATGTCGCTGCGCACGGGGTTACCCAAATACCGCGCCTGCCCGTGCTCACTCAACACATGGGGGAACCCCGTGGCGATAATCCGAGCAAAACGCGCCAGCGCTCGATTAGCACTCCCGGCCACCGCGTTCTGCTCCTGCAACAGTAAAGGTCTGCGGAGCAGCCACGCTGCTGCGGCCGCGGGCACCGACGCATAACCGCCCATACCAATTACCAGGGCAGGCCGATGCCGTAGAAGAAGGACCAGAGCCAGAAGCGCGGACACCATGAGGAGGATCAGCGCCTGGAGTTGCTGCAGGAGTCCTTTGCCTCGCAAACCCCGCATCGGTAGACAATCCAGGGCGATATTAGCCGCTGGAACCACGCGAGACTCCAAACCGCGTTCCGTGCCGACCCAACGCAATCGGTAGCCTCTATCCCGCAGCACCTGGGCCACCGCCAGGGCGGGATAGACATGTCCACCGGTACCCCCCGCGAGGATCATAGCCAGCGGTGCAGAGCCGTTCATCGACGGGTCCTCCGCGGGGCTTGCTCGAGTTCCCGGGCGACGCGCAGCACGATGCCCAGTAGCGCACAGGCGGTGATCAAACTCGTGCCGCCGTAGCTGACCAAGGGCAGCGTCAGCCCCTTCGTGGGCAGCAAACCGGAGCTGGCACCCATATTCACAAAGGCCTGACCGGAGAACATCAGCGCAACACCGAAGCAAAGTTGCGCCGCAAACACCTGTCCGGCACCGAGGGCCTGGCGCCCCACATGAAAGATGC
This sequence comes from Halieaceae bacterium UBA6060, assembly GCA_002428935.1. Taxonomy (GTDB): domain Bacteria; phylum Pseudomonadota; class Gammaproteobacteria; order Pseudomonadales; family Halieaceae; genus Congregibacter. Next base: position 5,024 of record DIYG01000130.1, on the reverse strand, counting down.
GTAACACCAGGGCCAGGAATAGCAGAATAAGGGTTAGCGCACCGGCAAAGCCCGTTTCCTCGGCCCAGATGGAAAACACAAAGTCCGTATGCGCCTCGGGAAGGTAGAACAGCTTTTGCACTGAATTACCCAAACCCACACCAAACCACTCACCGCGACCAAAGGCGATGAGCGACTGGATGAGCTGGAAACCCGCGCCAAAGGGATCGGCCCAGGGATCCAGGTAGGCAACCAGGCGCACGAGACGATAGGGAGCTGCAAGAATCAGAAGCGCGCCCAGGCCACCGGTCAGGGCCATCACCAGGGCCAGATGCGTTAGGCGCATGCCGGCGAGAAACAGCATGCCAAAGGCCGTCGCCAACATGATGACCGTGGCGCCAAAGTCCGGTTCCGCCAGCAGCAGAACCGCGACCACGCCGAGCACCATAAGGGGCCGCAAAAAACCTAACCAACTTTCCTGCAGGGCCTTCCCCTGGCGCAGCAGGTACCCGGACAGAAACAGAATCATCGACGCCTTTGCCAGCTCTGAGGGCTGCAGCGTTAGAGGGCCCAAGGCCAACCACCGTTGGCTGCCGTTGACGTTCCGCCCCACCCCAGGGACCAGCACCAGAATCAACAGGACGCTGGAAATCAGCAGCCACAACCAGGCCGTGCGGTACCAAAAATCAACGGGCATGCAGTAACAAAACACCGCTGCAAACAGAGCGATGACCAGGTAGACCTGATGACGGGTACTGTGGTGCCACATGTCACCGTAGGTGGCCTCGGCATAACCCACGGACGCCGAGCTGATGGCGATAAGGCCGATAACGAGCAGCGCTGTAACCAGAACCAACAGCACCGGGTCCAGGGCCACGCGAAACTCGGGAGCGGATGCGGTGTTCACGAAGTTACCACCTCCCGCACGACACGACGGAAGGCCTCACCACGGGCTTCATAGCTCGCGAACTGATCAAAGCTCGCACAGGCCGGTGACAGCAACACGGTCTGTCCAGCCTCCACATCTTTTGCGGCGCTGGCCACGGCATGATCCAGATCACCCACACAAGATACGTGGCTGCAATCCTCTAAAGCGTCCTGGAGCTCCAGCGCTGACTCACCAATGAGCAACACCCGCGGGCAATATTCGGAAACGGCGTCTCGCAATAGGCGGAGATCGGCGCCTTTGTTTCTCCCACCAGCGATAAGCACCAGGGGACGGTCCGAACCCAGGCCGCGGATGGCTGCCACAGCCGCGCCCACGTTGGTGGCCTTGGAATCGTTCACCCAACGCACATCGTTTTTCTCAAGGACGAGTTCGCAGCGATGGGGTAAGCCTTTGAAGGTACGCAGGGCTCGAAGCATCGCGTCTTCGGGCAAATCCAGGGCTGAACCGAGAGCGAGAGCCGCAAGACCGTTGGCCACGTTGTGCTGACCGGACATGGCTAGCTCCGCTACCGGTAAAAGAGAGTCAAAACCTCGCGCCAGATAGACCTCACCGTCTACTTCACGAAGACCAAAGCCCTGCAGCTCGGGCTCTCGCAGACGCCAGCTCAGTTGCTTCCGTCCGTCGGCCATGGGCGGCACCGTGAGTGGGTCGTCGGCGTTAAACACGATTTTCTGGGCGCCGGCAAAAATCCGGTGTTTGGCCTGGTGGTAGCGCGGCATGCTGCCGTGCCGGTCCAGATGATCCGGGCTTACGTTCAATACCGTTGCCAGGGTCAGGCCCAGCTCTCCCGCACGCTCAAGCTGAAAGCTCGACAACTCGAGCACATACAACTCCGTATCATCGGCCAGCAAATCGAGCGCCGGTGTGCCCAGATTTCCACCGACGGCCACGCGGCAGCCTGCCTCGCGAGCCATGAAACCCAGGAGTTCCGTCACCGTGGACTTGGCATTGGAGCCGGTGATGCCCACCACAGGCGCCTGCGCTGCTGCCATAAACAAATCGATGTCACCGCGCAGGACCGCTCCGGCCTGTACTGCAGCCACAAGCCAAGGCTCCGCCGGAGAGATACCTGGAGAAACGATGAGCTCTCCCGCCGTGTCCAGCAGATCCTGAGGCACCGCCCCGGTGATCGCAGTTACCTCTGGCAATTCCCGACGCAGCGTTTCCAGGCCCGGAGGTTGCTCCCGGGTGTCGACCACGGTGAATTCCTCGCCGCGCTGAGCGAGGAAGCGGGCGACGGAAAGACCCGTAGCGCCGAGGCCAACGATGACCTTGCGTCTGGTGCTGCTAATGAGCGAGTCCATATTCAGCGCCGCCTCCCCCATCACCGCAACTTCAGGGTCGCGAGACCAAACAGGACCAGCATCACGGTGATGATCCAGAAACGCACGATGACTCGCGGTTCGGGCCAGCCCTTGAGCTCGTAGTGGTGATGAATGGGAGCCATGCGAAAAATTCGGCGCCCCGTCAGCTTGAAGGAGGCGACCTGGAGAATCACCGACACGGTCTCCAGAACGAAGATACCGCCCATGATGAAGAAGACGATTTCATGCCGCGTGATCACCGCGACGGTACCCAGCGCGGCTCCCAGAGCCAGGGCACCCACATCACCCATGAATACCTGCGCTGGGTAAGTGTTAAACCAGAGAAAGCCCAATCCCGAGCCGGCGATCGCGCCACAAAACACCGCCAGCTCGCCGCTCCCCGGCACGTAGGGGATCTGCAGGTATTGGGCGAAGTTCACATTCCCCGTGAGGTAAGCGATAACACCTAGGGCGGTACCAACAAGCACCGTGGGAAGAATCGCCAGACCATCAAGACCATCGGTGAGGTTCACGGCATTACTCGCACCCACGATGACGAAGTACGCCAGGACGACAAAGAGAGCTCCCATGGCAATCGCCACATCTTTGAAGAAGGGCAAATACAACTGTGTGGTCACGGGGCTATCGGCGTTGAGATAAAGAAACAGCGCTGCGGCCAATCCAGCGACGGACTGCCAGAGGTACTTCCATCGGGCGGGAAGGCCCCGGGGGTTTCGCTCCACCACCTTGCGGTAATCATCGACCCAACCCACGGCACCAAAAGCGGCAGTCACCAGTAAGGCCACCCAAACATAGGCGTTAGACAAATCACCCCACAACAGGGTGCTAACGGCAATCGCCACCAGGATCAAAGCACCCCCCATGGTGGGTGTGCCTGTCTTGCCAAGATGAGTCGAGGGGCCGTCACTACGCACCGCCTGGCCGACCTGGTGGTAGTTCAAGCGGCGGATCATGGTAGGCCCCACCAGCAAAGAAATCGCCAGAGCCGTTCCCGCCGCGAGGATGCCCCTCAGAGTCAGGTACTGAAAAACTCGGAAACCCGATTCGAACTGAGCCAGGTACTCCGCCAGCAGCATCAGCATGGCTCGACCTCCGCAGGCTGCGACGGACTGCCATTCCCAATCCGTCGCAAATCATCAAGCAGAGACTCCATTGCTGCGCCGCGAGAACCTTTGACAAGAACTGTGTCACTGTTCGCAAGAAGCTCGCCTAGGGCGGGTACCACGGCGCTTCGGTCGGAGAACAACTGCCCACCCTCACCGAAGGCGTCGACCGCCGGCGCCAGGGCCGTGCCCACACCAACGAAAGTCTCAAGGCCCCGTTCTCGAGCCAGGTGGCCCATGGCCGCATGCATGGCCGCGCTTTCCTCGCCGAGCTCTAGCATCTCGCCGAGCATCAAGGTGCGCAAACCGGGAAGCTTGGCCAGCAAATCAATGGCGGCGCGCACGGATCCTGGATTAGCGTTGTAGCTGTCGTCGATAAGCGCTGTACCATCGGCCAGGCGTTCTGTCTGTAGACGCCCCGTCTCGCTCACCGTCTGCTCGAGGCCTCGGGCGATAACATTCAGCTCGAGCCCGGCTGCAAGACCCAGGGCCGCCGCCGCCAGCGCATTGGCTACATTGTGCAGGCCCGGACAGGGCAGATGGATGCGGCGCTGCTGTCCGCCTAGATTCAGAACAAAGGTCGTGCCCGCCAGTCCCTGCTCCTCGACATCCGTAGCGGTGACGTCAGCTGCGGTGGTCGTAGACCAGGTGATCACCCGGGCTCCGGTAGCGGCAATACGCTCGCGCCAGAGTTCGGACCAGGGACCGTCGAGACTCAACACAGCGACCTTGCCCTCATCCAGGGCATCAAAGATTTCGGCTTTGATGTCCGCCACGTCGGCTACTCCGCCGAAACCATCGAGATGAGCTTCCATGGCGTTGAGCACCGTGGTGATGCTCGGTTTTGCTAACGTGCACAGATGCGCGACGTCTCCGCGACCCGTCGCCCCCATCTCGACGATGGCGAAGCGAGTGTCGTCCTCAAGCCGCGCCAGCGTCAGGGGAACGCCAATTTCGTTGTTGTAGTTGCCCGCGGTTGCAACGGTGGGACCGCGCTGCGAAAACACCGCATCGCACATATTCTTAACCGAAGTTTTCCCACAGCTGCCGGTAATCGCCACCACCGTCGCGTCACTTGCCGCACAGTTGGCGCGACCGATCTCCGTCAGGGCCGCAAGGGTGTTCTCGACGCGCAGGGTAGGCAGCTCGGCACTGAGCTCTCGCTCAACGATAGCCGCCACGGCGCCACGTTCGGCCGCCATGGCAAGAAAATCATGCCCATCGACACGTGTTCCGCTTATGGCCACGAAAACATCGCCGGGGGCTATACGCCGCGAATCGATGCTGACTCCCGATACCGGCACGGCGGGACCGTGATAGACGGCACCAATGCGGGTGGCGATGGCCGATAGATTCAGGTTGCTCATCATGCGGCAAGCCGCTCCAAAGCTTCCTGGGCGGCAACGCTGTCACTGAACACGAGACGCTGACTACCGATGATCTGATAGTCCTCGTGCCCTTTGCCGGCGATCAATACGCAGTCATCCCGCTGTGCATCACGAATCGCGCGGCCAATAGCTTCTCCGCGATCGACGCAAGCCTGGTATTCAATACTCATACCCGCTTCGACATCGGCGATGATCGCCCGGGGGTCTTCCCCGCGAGGATTGTCACTGGTAATCACCGCTGCGTCCGCAAGCTCCGATACGGCGCGAGCCATAAGCTCGC
>DIYG01000073.1 GCA_002428935.1 Halieaceae bacterium UBA6060 | reverse complement strand
CCCCCGGAGGAGGAACGGAATAGAGCCGCTGGCGTGGAGGGCCCGGGGCACGGCGGACTCTGTCACGGTGACCTGCGCGGTTTGGAAGTCTGTGAACGGAAGGACCGGAGCGTCGGCGCTGCAAAACAGCACCCGCTGAAAATGTGCACTGAGTAGGCGGCGGTTCAGGGCATTGGCGAGGGCGGCGCTGCCCATGCCGGTGACCAGAGCCGGAGCATTGCGGGCTGAGTTCAGGCCCCGCCCCCGGGCCGTAACGATATAGCTGTGTAACAGGGGGTGGTCCCGCAGGGCTCTGGCACCGGTAGCGCCAAAGATGTGTTTCAGCATGGCCAGGCTCGCCGCGCTGATTTCCTGGGTATCGGGTTTGTCGCTGTAGGACCAGTTGACGTAGATGTCTTCAAAGCGATCGATGGCCGCGATGGGGTCGTCCTGGGCCAGGCAAGCGTGGCGCCAGGAGCCGACCGACGAGCCCAGGGCCTTTAATTTCTGCTGGCGTCCCTTGAGCAAGTAATCCCCAAACAACAGGCGGTCCAGGTGACCGAGAATCAGCCACTTTGGCCCTCCGGAGGCACCGAGTAATAGATCGATGTCCTGGCCCTGCCAGCCCCGCTCGCCAATCGTCTTGGCGGCGCTGTCGCCCAGGTAAACACTCAGGGGTCGCTCCGTCATAGATCGCTGCTCGATTTCAGGGTCTGGTCGGCGTTTTGCCGCACGGCGGCTGGTGAGGAGCCGGTCCAACGGAGAAAGGCGCGGCGGAAGTTGGAGGGGTCGTTGAAACCCAGTTGATACGCGATGCTGGCGATGGGCAGGCGTCCCTCCCGGAGATAGCGTATGGCGTGTTCGGCGCGCACTTCGTCGAGGAGAGCTTGAAAGCTGTGGCCTTCTTCCGCCAGACGTCGACGATAGGTGCGGGAACTCACATTGAGCATGTGAGCCACCTGTGGCATTTGCGGGTATTGGCCTTCGAATTTGCGCAACAGGCGCCGGGTTCGCACACCGAGATCCGCCGCGTCCTCAAGATCCGCCAACAGACGTGCGCACTCGGCCTCATAGAGCTGGCGGAGGGCGGGGTTGGACGAGGGCAGAGGATGGTCCATGAGCGCGGCGGGGAAACTCCAGCGCGCCTGGCCGTAACCGAAATGTACGTCGTCGCCCAGAACCTCAAGATACTGCTCCGCGTGCGCTGGTGCGGGATAGGGAAACTCAAAGCGCAGGGGGAAGGGATCCAGCCCGAGCAAACCGCCAAGGGTGTTGCGCATGGCCGCCGCGATACACTCAAGACCAAAAGCCAGGGGCAGCCCTGTTTCCTGGTTTAGGAGCGTCAAACTGATGCGCTCCGGGTCATGTTCAAAGGCAAGCTCCAGATCGGCGGCCAGAACGTGGTAGTAGCGCTCGAAGAGTTGAATGACTTCCGCGAGATTTCGGCAGGTGAGAAAAGCCTGACCGAGTACCGCGTGGGCGCTCAGGTTTAGGCGTTCGCCAAGCTTGAGTCCCAAGGCGGCATCGCCGGTCAAAACCAGAGCGTTTTCCGCCAGCCGGGCGAAATCGGCATCGGCAATGCGCGCGCCGATGGCTGATACCTTGCTGCTTTCAAGGCTGCTGCCGGCCACCAGGTCTGCCCGAGCCACGCCGGCTTCAACGGCGAGATCGATGAGAATGAGAGCGTAGGGGGCGGGTGTCGTGCCGTTCATAGGGTAATTTGGCCACAAATGACCGCATTTTGACAATAAGCAACCTTGTTGCGTTGACGGTGCTGGCCGATATTGACTGCCAACAGTCACTATCCCGGAGCATAAGAGCATGAAAATCCAGTGGGAAGACAGCACACCACGGAAAATCCAACACTACCCTGGGGCCGATTTCCCCAAGGAAAACCCCGATCTTGAAGACGTACTGACCAGCGAGCAGGTCGATCATGTGGCGGAGATTTTCAGCACGCCGCTCACGGGCGCCTACAACTGGGATTACAAGGTTCAAGATGATCGGATCAAAAAGCTCTACGATCTGGGTAAGCAGCTCAACTGGGATCCCGAGATGGACATCAACTGGGATCGTCCCTGGCCCGATGAGGAGCTAGCACCGGAGCTCATGAATCTCCATGACTACGAACCTTATCTGGCCATGGACGAAAAGACTCAGCGCGAGTTTTGGCTGCATATGAATGCCTGGAGCCTGTCCCAGTTCCTCCACGGCGAACAGGGTGCCCTCCTGGTGGCCTCGCAACTCTGTTCCTGTGCGCCTACCTTTAACGCCAAGCTTTACGCCGCGTCCCAGACCTTTGATGAAGCCCGCCATGTGGAGGTGTTCAACAAGTACCTGCAGAAGCGTATCGGCCTGCAGTACCCCATCAATACGCATCTTAAGAGCATCATTGACAAGATCCTCACGGATCAGCGTTGGGACATGAAGTTCATCGGCATGCAGATCGTTATCGAGGGGCTGGCGCTGTCTGCCTTTAACACCACCCGTGAAACCACTCCCGATCCGGTACTCAAGGATGTCGTGTATCTGGTGACTCGCGATGAGGCTCGCCACGTGACCTTTGGTGTGAACTATCTGGAGGAGTTCGTTAAGACTCTCAGCGAAGAGGAGATCGAGGAGCGGGCGCAGTTTGCCTATGAGGCCTGTGTGGTCAGCCGTGAACGGCTGGTGGCTACCGATGTTTTCCGACACTTCGGTTGGGATGTGGAAGAGGCGCGGCAGAAGGTCTTGGAAGGCTTTGTCATGTCGACCTTCCGCAACCTCTTGTTCCAGCGCGTCATTCCTAACCTGAAGCGTATTGGGTTGCTTACGGATCGTATCCGGCCCAAGTTTGAGGAACTGGGAATTCTTGAATTTGAAAACCTGACCACGGATGGTGACATCGACTGGAGCGCTTTGGAGCGTCCTCTGGACACCGATGAGGCTCAGTCCCATGAACAGAGCATGCTCGCTCAGTTCCACGAGCGTCATGCCGCCGATATCGATGCCATGAAAGAAAACGCCGAGGTGCCTCAGCAGCAGGTGGCCGAGGACGACGGTTCACCCCAGGCCGGGGGATGTTGTTAACGGGCGGTTTCTTCTCGTATTCCATACGCCGGCCTGTAGAGAACTGCCCTCCCGATAGTTGGACAGTATAGGCGGCACCCTCAAAGACCTGAGTTCGGTGGGTAACCGGATTCAGGTCTTTCCGTTTGGCCGTGAGCTTGGCCTTGAGTCCGGCCGGGTGCCGGGTTTTGCTCTTTCACCCACAGAGGGTTTGGGGCAGCTTTCCCAGGGGAGTGCAGCGTTTGGAGCTTTGGTTTGCGAGGAGTTCTGACCCTCTTATGGGAGCACCTAAGGCCCCTTAAGCGGCGTAGCTACCAGTCCCGTTGCACCGGCTTTAAGAGGGGCATGACGGTTACAAGTAATTCGTCCCCTCGGGGAAAGAGGCAAAAAGGGAAAGAGGGGAAAACGAGTAGCGGGCACAAAAAAGCCGGCGGGCGCCGGCTTTGGTGGTCTTGTTGAGCTCTCTCAAGAGCTTCTGGCGTTTTAGGCGGCCAGAGCCTTGATTTGGGCATTCAAACGGCTCTTGTGTCGGGCCGCCTTGTTTTTGTGAATGATGCCCTTATCCGCCATCCGATCGATGACTGGAACTGCTTTGACATAGGCTTCCCGGGCCTGGGTGGCATCACCGGTCTGGATAGCGGCAACCACGCGCTTGATGTTGGTGCGCACGAGAGAGCGCAGGCTCGCATTGTGGGAGCGACGCTTTTCAGCCTGTCGGGCGCGCTTGCGCGCCTGGGGGGAGTTAGCCACGGGGGACTCCTCTGTATACAGTGAAATTTTTGGAGCGCGGATTCTGCCGATTGAGGCCCTTGCTGTCAATAGCTGCGATGTT
>DIYG01000050.1 GCA_002428935.1 Halieaceae bacterium UBA6060 | reverse complement strand
CAATACTACCGGGCACACCGTCATCACCGGGCAGCTTTAAGCCAATAATGAATGGCCGCCCACAGGCGGCACGGATCGCGGCGATGAGTTCGCGCAGGAAGCGTGTTCGCCCCTCGAGGTCGCCGCCAAACTCATCCTGGCGCTGATTGGCCCAGGGCGACAGAAACTGGTGAAACAGATGTCCGTGCCCAGCGGACACTTCCACGCCACTGAAGCCGGCACGTTGGAGACGCCGGCACCCACTGGCCCAGTCGTCGATCATGCGCCGGATCTCGTCTACCGAGAGCACGTGGGGTACGGTCCAACTGAGGTCGTCGGGCAGCGCAGAGGGTCCAACGGCACCATCGTTTCTTCCAACTTCGTGGCGACCACGTCCGCCGTCCTGCACCTGAGCGAGAAGTCGCGTGTCTTCTCCCTCGACGGCCTCGGCGCAGCGTTTCAGGGAGTCCATGCCTTTATCATCCCAAACGCGCAAACGGCTAGGCACTCGGTTGTACTGAGTCATGACCACGGGCTCAGAAACGATAAGCCCGGTGCCCCCGCGAGCTCGACTGCGGTAGTAGTTCAGAAGGGTATCCGTCACCTCACCATTGCGTACGAAGTGCGTGAGAATCGACGCATGGGCAAGGCGATTCTTCAGCGATAGGCCACCGAGTTCCCAGGAACTAAACAGAGTGGGATAGCTAGTCTCGCTCAAGATTAGGCCTCTTCACGGTATTTACGGAACGCTGGTCGGCAGCGCGGATAACTGCGACAGGACGACACAGTGTACGACATTCATTCGCCGTTGCTTTAGCAAATGTCATGGCTTCCTGAGGTGATATTCCCTAGCTGTTATAGTCCGTCGGCATTTTTCTTGGTCAAAGTTTATGAGCAGACCCATCTCTGGTCTTGAGCATCTGCGTATCGGTGTCGCAGATCTCGATGTCGCCATTTCTGATTATCGCGCTCTATTGGGAACTGAACCCGTCCGGGTAAAGAAGAATTCCGACAACACTTACGCCCTTTTCGCCGCGGGTAACGTCCGGGTGGTGCTAGAGCGAAGCCAAGGTGCCCTGGGCCTGACGGGAGCCTGCTTTCGTGTCCCCGAAATTGACTCGATGCGAAGACGACTGGACCGGCTCGGCTTCGCAGTGGAATCTGCGACAGAAATCCCTACGGATGAGGGTGCCCAGGTCGAAGGACTGGCTCTAGACCCTGAAGCGGCACGAGGCCTTTCATTCACCTTTGTTGCCCATGACCCTGACGAACAGGCGGCACCCGCGTCTGGAGTTACGGGCCTAGACCACATGGTCATCGCCACTGGCGATGGCGACAAAACGGGATTCCTCCTCGGCGCGCAGTTGGGCCTGGATCTGCGCATGGATTTGAGCAATGAGGCCTGGGACGCGCGACTCATGTTCTTTCGCTGTGGAGACCTCATCGTTGAAGTCTTCCAGCGACTGAGTGAGCCCACCGATCCGCTGAGCGACCATTTCTACGGCCTGAGTTGGCGAGTGGCAAACGCTGACGAGGCGCGGGAGCGTCTCGCCCTTGAGGGATTTGATGTATCCGAGGTTCGCAAGGGCCGCAAGCCGGGTACGCGAGTCCTCACCGTGCGCAATCGCACCGCCGATGTTCCCACCCTTTTAGTTGAACCGCCGCCCCCAAGGGGCTGAGCTACAACACACTACAGCAAGGCCAGAACGTTTCGGATGGCGATGGCGAACAGAAACAACGATGACAAGGAGAACAGCGCGAAGCGCACGGGTACGAAGTTGATCGTCGCCTGATAAACCGAGTGCGCGAAACGCAGTGCCACGTAGACCCAGGCCAGGGTCACCATCAGCGAGTCTCCGTTTCCGGCGAGATAGCTATAAAACACCAGAGCGTAGAAAATTACCGGCTGCTCGTGGAGGTGGTTGTAGTTATCGGCGACCTGCCGCACGGACCGCGGCAACACATCAAGGTCTGACTTTTCCCGAAGCTTTCCCGCCTTCAAGCCAGCGCGCTGCATACCGCGAATTCGCGTCACATAAAGCCAAAGCCACATAACAAGGGTCCAGCAAACGAGCGCCAGAGCGGGGGTCAGAATGTCTTGCGTCACGGTACTTCTCCCAAAATTGAAAGTCTGCGGAGCTTAAACTTCCCAAACGGGCTTACCAAGAACACTTTTAGCGGCAACTTATGCGAATCTGTTATGCAAGCGAATCAACACTGCATCATCCTGAGCAGGACACTCTCAACGCCAGGTACCACGCCCTGGCCGCGGCTTTCGTGCGCCTCCGGGTATAAGTTATGATGATATATCTATATAGCATTTAATGGAGAGCAACGACCGCCATGGAGACGACCACCAAGACGGCCCGGGAAATCTACGAGGAGGTCAAGGCGAATCCAGCTCGCAAGCGCTTTGGTTTCGGCGACAAAGCGGCTCTGATCAATATTGACCCTCAAAAAGCGTACACCCGCACAGATCTATTCAAGACCGCCTACGAGACAGATCCACGTCAGTTGGAGTACGTCAATCGCCTTGCCCAGCGCTTTCGCGAGCTAGCCTGGCCCGTAGTGTGGACCCACGTGGCCTACTTGGATTCCGGCGAAGATGCAGGCATCTGGGGAACGCGTACGGATACGCCGGACTCCTTACAGAACATTAAGTTTGGCTCCGAACGCAGCGAATTCGATGACCGCCTGGAAATCGACCGCGAGCGGGACGTTATCTATCTGAAGAAAATGCCATCGGCGTTTTTCGAAACTCAATTGCAGAGTCTCCTCGTTTGGCATCGCGTAGACACGGTCATCCTTACCGGCGGATCAACCTCCGGCTGTATTCGCGCCACGGCGGTGGACAGCCTGTCCCGGGGCTATCGCACTATCGTCCCCGAAGAGTGCGTGGCGGACAAACACGAGAGCTACCATTTCGCTAATCTCACGGACTTGTCTCTCAAGTATGCCGATGTGCTGGACGTGGACGAGGTGCTTGCATGGCTGCAGAACCAGTAAAAAAGGAAGACCCCGGTTACTACGATTACTGGGCCTACCGGAATCGGCCCAGAATCACCTGGCCCGGCGGTGCCCGCATTGCCTTCTGGGTGGCACCCAACATCGAGTTTTACGAGCTCAATCCACCGGCCAACCCCTTTCGCAAAGCCTGGCCCCAGCCCTACCCTGCTATCCAGGGTTATGGCATTCGCGACTACGGAAATCGGGTCGGGCATCAGCGGCAAATGGAGGTTCTGGATCGCTACGGAATCCGAGGCTCCATATCACTGTCCACAGCGCTCTGCGATCACCACCCGGAAATCATCGAACGCTGCGCGGAGCGGAACTGGGAGTTCTTTAGCCACGGGATCTATAACACCCGCTACACCTACGGCATGAGTGAAGAACAGGAGCGCGAGATGATCCGCGACTCCATGGAAAGCATCCACAAACACACGGGGCAAAAATGCGCGGGCTACCTTGCCCCCGCTCTGTCTCATTCTGAAGTCACTCTGGATCTTTTTGCCGAAGTAGGCACAGAACTCTTCGGCGATGAAGGCGGCCTCTATACCTGCGACCTTTTCCACGACGATCAACCAACGCCGATTCATCTGCGCAGCGGCAAGCGCTTTGTCTCCGTGCCCTACTCCCTCGAAATGAATGACACCATCGCCTTTGTCGTCAACAAAGTCTCACCGAGACGCTATGGACAGATGCTGCGGGATTGCTTTGATCGCCTCTACGCCGAGGGTGCCGAATCTGGCACCGTCATGTGCATTCCAACGCACAACTATCAGGTCAGTTGCCCTCACCGCTTGCGCGCCTTCGAAGAGGCCCTGGAATACATCACCGGACACAGCGACGTATGGGTAAGCACGGGCCGAGCAATCGCCCAGTACTACCTGGATCATCATTACGACAGCAGCCGGTTGGCGACTGCCGGAGAGTCATCATGAGCCTGGATCGGGAACATTTGGAATACCCCCAGCGCACCTACGGCATGGATCACCAGCGCTATGACTGGAGCATGCTCAGCGATCGCAAGCCCGTTGTCTGGCCCGACGGTCATAAGCTGGCCCTGTGGATCAATGTCAGTCTGCAACACTTTCCCCTGAACCAGCGAGGCATCCCTTTTCCACCACCTGGGGGCATGACCATGCCCTACCCAGACCTACGCCACTTCACCCTGCGGGACTATGGCAACCGGGTGGGTATCTATCGGGTGCTGGACGCCCTTACGTCCCGCGGTATGCAGGCCAGCTTCGCCGTCAATGGACAGCTTGCCCAACGCACGCCGGAGCTGTTGCGCACCGTCGCCGAAGCCGGAGAGATCATCGCCCACGGCTGGAACATGGACAGCCCTCATTACGGCGGCATGGACAAGGAAGAAGAACGGCAATTGATAGCGCAGACCCTGGGCTCTCTCCGCGAGGCTAGCGGTCAGGCGGTAACGGGCTGGTTGAGTCCCGGGCGCAACGAAAGCGAAAACACCCCAGAGCTCCTCGCGGAGTGTGGCGTCGCTTATCTCTGCGACTGGGTGAATGATGATCTACCCTATCCCTTCGCTACCGACGCCGGCCCCTTAACCGCCCTACCCCTGACCACGGAGATTGAAGACCGCTTTGTTCTGCAAAACAACCTCCATTCCGAAGACTCCTGGGTGGAGCAGGTCTGCGACGCTTGCGACCTCCTCCATGAAGAGGCCAGTCGGGAGGGAGGACGCCTGCTGAGCTTGAGTCTTCACCCATGGCTTGTGGGCCAACCCCATCGCATCGGCAAACTCGAGACCATCCTGGATCATCTGCAAAGCAAAGATGGTGTTTGGTCCGCCACCCCCGGCGACATCGTCGCCTGCTGGCAAGCCCAGCAGGACACCAAGTAAGCCGTCGATCCCGTCGCGGCATTTTCAAACACAAGCGCGCGGTTTGCTCCGCGCGTTTAATTCAAAGACCACCTGTCATTAGATATGCTTTGATATATCATTAGGCCTAATTCTAGGAGATCCACCTATGGATGCTTTGGCCGACATCTTCAGCCAGTCCCAGGGCCGCGAGCTGCGCCAGGACGCCCCCACGCCCCTGTACTTCCAGCTCTACAGCTTGCTGAAACAAGCGATCCTCAACGGCACCGTAGCCAACGGCACGCAGATGCCCACGGAACAGCAACTGGCAGAGTCATTCAGTGTCTCGCGGATCACCGCCAAACGAGCCATGGATGAGCTCGCCGCTGAGAACCTCGTGGAGCGCCGCCGGGGGAAGGGTACACATGTCATCTACGAGTACGCCCCCAAGCCCGTGCAAGCGCCATTGACCGACATGCTCCAGGAAATCGAGAGCATGGCGCGGCATTCCGATGTAAAGGTTATGACCTGCCGGCGAGCCCGCCCGCCCGCTCCTATCGCTCACACGCTGGGTCTGGAAGACGGTGCGAAAGCATTGCTTCTTCATCGTGTGCGATCTCGAGACGGTCAACCTTTCGGCCACTACGCAAGCTGGACCGTTGGTTTGAACGAACCCCTGTCGAAACGAGATTTTCGAGAGACACCGCGTCTGGAAATCTTCCGCCGCTATGACTTGCGCATTACCCATGTGACCCAGACCATCAGCGCCGAGGCGGCAAGCGCCGAGCTCGCGGAACGTCTGAACACGTCCGTAGGTGCGCCGCTGATCAGTTTGATACGGCATTCCTACACCACTCGCGGTGATACGGAGCAGATCGTCGATTATCTCCACGCCCACTACCATCCAGAGCGCTTTCAGTACCAAATGGATCTTAAGATCGACGGAGCCTAAAGGCTTTTCAGTCGGTCTTTCGAGTCAGCAACTCCAGGTCGATGGCCCTGGCGACATCTAATCGTGTGGCCCCGGGCTAACTGCTCCCGAGGCCTCTCCAGATAAGGCTGTGACCCGGCGCGTTACCGCCAGATCTACTGCGGCGTGGCGGGCGAAAACCCCTTGGGCAAACCCGCATCGGGGGTAAAGCCGTACAGCTCGACCTGGGGCAGGGCCTCATGGAGAACCCGACGGGCGTCGAAGAGTTTGGCGAAGTTGATGCCGGTCTTTAGGCCCATGCTTTCAAGCAAAAACACTAGGTCTTCCGTGACGATATTACCACTCGCCCCCGGCGCAAAGGGGCAGCCACCTATGCCCCCCATGGAGGCGTCGATGGTGGTGAGGCCCGCCTCAAGGGCCGCCATCACGTTGGCAAAGCCCTGGCCCCGGGTGTTGTGAAGATGGATACCCGTAAGCGCGTCCTTACCCAGTAACTCGTGAATGTGTTTCGTGTAGTTCCTCACCTGCGTGGGACTGGCAAAACCCGTGGTATCGGAAAGACCGACCTCATCGCAGCCGGCTTCCATGAGCTTTTCAGCCATCTCCAATACCTTGCGCTCGGGAACCTCGCCCTCGATGGTGCAGCCGAAGGCCGTAGATAAGGAGCCTTCCAGCTTCGGCCGCTGATCTTCAGGCCGAGCTGAGATCGCCGCACGGATACCTCGCACTTCCTCCAGCACCTGCTCATGGGTGCGACGAAGATTTTTCAGGGAGTGGGTCTCGCTGACGGACAGCGGCACGGTCATTTTGTCCGGCTGCACGGCCAAAGCATTCTCTGCGCCCCGTAAGTTAGGCACCAAGACCGCCACCGCAAGGCCTGGGATACTCCGAGCGTGGGTTACCAACTCCGCCGTGTCCGCGAGCTGCGGCAACACCTTCGCGGGAACAAAGGATCCAACCTCGACTTCGGGCACTCCGGCAGCGGCCAGAGCGGTGATCCAGGCTTTCTTGTCCTCCGTGGCCATGATGGGCTCAATACTTTGCAGCCCGTCTCGAGGACCCACTTCGCTGATTTCTATGTCTATGCTTGCGTCTGTCACGGTTTCGTTGTCTTTACTGGGTAGAGTGAGCGGGACTGCCACCGCGGATCGATGAGGTCGACTTTCACGATCCTCGACAACGGCCTCGGTTTCCCGCATTTGATATATTGATATATCATACTGTCTTTATGGCAGACGCCTCAACAGGACCCAAACCATGACGGACCCCGCTCGCCCTCTCGCCGGCATTAAAGTCGTAGAGTTTACGCATATGGTGATGGGGCCGGCGGCGGGGGTCATTCTCGCCGACCTGGGTGCCGAGGTGATAAAGATTGAGCCCCTCAAGGGCGACAACACTCGACGCCTAAAGGGCAGCGGTGGCGGCTATTTCAGCATGTACAACCGCAACAAGGCGAGCCTCTGCCTGGACCTGAAATCCGAGCGAGGCCTGGCTTTGGCGCAAGACATCATCGCTGCTAGCGATGTGATGATTGAGAACTTTCGCCCAGGCGCCATGGACAAACTCGGCCTGGGTTACGAGGCCATGCGAGAGCGCAACCGCGGTCTGATCTACTGCTCTCTCAAGGGCTTCCTATCTGGTCCCTACGCCCACCGCACAGCGCTCGATGAAGTGACACAAATGATGGGAGGCCTGGCCTACATGACCGGCCTCCCGGACCGACCCATGCGAGCCGGCAGCTCCGTCATCGATATCACCGGCGGTATGTTTGGGGTTATCGGCATCCTCAGCGCCCTGGAGGCTCGACATCACAGCGGCGAAGGCCGTCACGTCACCAGCTCTCTGTTTGAAACCACCGCATTTATGGTCGGTCAGCATATCGCCCAGCAGGGTGTCCTCGGTGAAGAGCCACCGCCCATGTCCGTGCGACGCAGTGCCTGGTCCGTGTACGATATTTTCACCAGCGCGGAGGGT
The DNA here is from genome assembly GCA_002428935.1 of Halieaceae bacterium UBA6060. Classification (GTDB taxonomy): domain Bacteria; phylum Pseudomonadota; class Gammaproteobacteria; order Pseudomonadales; family Halieaceae; genus Congregibacter. Next base: position 31,965 of record DIYG01000050.1, on the reverse strand, counting down.
GAACGGGTATTCGTCGGAGTTGTCAGCGATTCCCTTTGGCAACGCTTCTGCGAAGAGTTTTCCCTGGATGACCTCGCCGCGGATCAGGCCTACGCCACAAACAACGAACGGGTAAAACAAAGGGAAGTGCTCATCCCCCGTTTGCAGGCCCTCTTCGACGAGTTACCAAAAACGGAACTCATGGCCCGCCTGGATCGCGCCGGCGTGCCGTTCGCGCCTATCAATAAGCCCATAGACCTGATCGATGATCCCCACCTGCTGGAAGGCGAGGGACTGCTGGACGTCACCCTCAGCGACGGCAGCCGTATCAAGTTACCCGCTCTACCCCTGGAATTTGACGAACAGAAAACCACCCTGCGTAAGGACCTGCCGCAACCGGGTGCCGGTGCAAAAGAGCATCTCAAAGCCTTGGGACTGGACGAAGAATCGCTCGATAAACTGCAAGAAGACGGCCTACTGGTAGCCAACTAGCCGCCTTCAAGCTTTGTTAGCTTTCGTAAAGCCAGGGTCGCAGGCTCCGGCGATTCTGGTGAAAGGCTTCGATAACCTCCCAGCGGGTTTGCGTTAGCGCAATGGCATCTAGGCCGTTAAGCAACATGTGCCGGGCGCCGGATTCGATGGTAAACGTAAGCTCCTGAGAGCCACCGGTGATTCGCTGCTGCTCCAGGTCAATAGCGATACGATGATTCTGGGGAGCTTCCAAAACCCAGTCCGCTAAATCTTCCACCTGCTGCTGCGGCAATGGCACCGGCAGCAAACCGTTCCGCACGCAGTTATTCGCAAAGATAGCGCCGAAACTCGGCGCCACGATGGAGCGGATTCCATACTCCTTCAAAGCCCAAACCGCGTGCTCCCGCGACGAACCGCAGCCGAAGTTGGGACCCGCCAAAATAATACTGCAATCGCGAAAGCCCGGTTGATTGAGAATAAAGCTGGGATCGGGCTCTCGACCGCTGGCGCTGACATAACGCTCACCAGCGAACAGGCCCTCGCCAAGACCGGCCTTGGACACGCGCTTCATTTCTCGAGAAGGAATAATTGCATCCGTATCGATGTTCGGTCGCAGAAGCGGCGCTGCCACACCCCGCCACTGTACGAAGGGCTCCAGGCTCACAGTAAGAAGGGCTCCCGGCTCACAGAAAGTCCCTTGGATCGGTAATCCGTCCGGTGATCGCCGAGGCGGCTACCGTTGCCGGGCTAGCCAGATGAGTTCGTGTTCGCGGCCCCTGGCGGCTTTCGAAGTTTCGGTTTGTGGTGCTGATCACGCGCTGCTCGTAGCCAAAGTGCTCGCCACCGGCGAAGAAGCACATGGAACAGCCGGACTCCCGCCATTCAAACCCAGCGTCGCGAAAGATCTCATCCAAACCCTCGGCTTCCGCCGCGGCACGAACCTGCATGGAACCCGGGACACAGATGGCGCGCAATCCCTCGACTACCTTACGGCCCTGAAGCACTCTGGCGGCAACCCGTAGATCGGACAGACGCGCATTTGTACAGGAACCAATAAACGCCGCCTCGATAGGTAAGTCACGTAAGCGCTGTCCGGGCTCCAGGTCCATATATCTGCGGGCGCGCTCCAGACCAGGCATGTCCTCGGCATCGATGATTGGCACAGCGCCAGAGATAGGCACGGCGTGCTCGGGACTGGTTCCCCAGGTGACGGACGGCTCAATCTGGCCGGCGTCCACATGGATCTCCCGATCAAAGCTCGCCTCGGCATCGCTCTTGAGGCTACGCCAGTATTCCTTAGCCTGCTCCCAGGCTTTGCCTTTCGGTGCGAAGGGTCGATCGCGGAGGTAGTTGATGGCCTCGTCATCGGGCGCGATGAGCCCCGTAAAGGCGGAGAACTCAACGGCCATATTGCAGAGGGTCATCCGCGCCTCGATTCCGAGGGCTTTCACCGCCGCTCCGGCGAACTCGACGGCATATCCACTGCCACCACCAGCGCCATAGTGACCGATCAGATGCAAAATCATGTCCTTGGCACTAACACCGGGACTCAATTCACCGCTAAACACCACCCGCATGGTCTTCGGACGACGCACGCGAAGGGTTTTCGTTACCAGGGCGTGCTCCGCCTCACTGGAACCGATACCCCAGGCCAGGGCACCAAAGGCTCCCTGGGTACAGGTGTGGCTATCAGGGCACACGAGAGTAAGCCCCGGCTGCACAATGCCCTGCTCCGGCGACACCACATGAACAATGCCCTGGCGAGGGTCACCGAGATCAAACAGAGTGATTCCCGCCTCCTGAGTTGCGTGGCGGGTCGCTACAATAAAATCGCGGCCACTGGGCATGGTGGTTTCATCACCGCGTCCGGGGAAGGTATCGACGATGTGATCCATGCAGCAGAACACCTGCTCGGGACAAAACACCTCGCGGCGCTCCGCCTCGAGGCTGGCGAGGGCAATGGAGCCCGTGCGCTCATGGAGAAAGATACGATCGATGTAAACAAGGTCTGTGCCGTCACTCTGCGGCTCGACGAGATGCTCATCCCAGAGCTTGTCGAAAAGAGTACCTGCCACGCTTGTGTCGATGTCCGTCAGACCTGGTCGAAATGATATATTATTATACCATTATATCTATGAGCCACAGCGACAGACATAGGTCCCCTGGCATCCGTCACCACGGAAAAGCCACCTAACACCAAGGACACATCACCAACGCCTTATGAGCCAAGGACACACCGCCCAAACCACCGCCCAAGCCGCCCTGGGGCCCGTCGCCTGCGGAGTAATCCTGAGCCGGGAACTATCGCCGATCATCGACGCCTATGAAAGGTTTCTTGCCCTCACCGTGAGCCAGCGGTTTACCCTCGATGGCTTAACCGCAAAGGGCCTTGGCCTGGCGGACCTTGAAGGACACACCGCCGCCATGCTCGCCGGTGGTTCGGGCCGCGACTGGCTTCTCATAGTCGAAGCCCCCGAGGCTAGCGATCGCGATGCCCTGGGCACCCATGGCTGGCTCGCCCAGGAAGTGCTCGTAGAAGATGTGGACCGCCTGGCTGCGGGCTTAGAAGAGAGCCCTTTCGACGTATTGCGTCCACCAGCAGATCTCGATGTTTCGGATCGTATTCGGGCCTGTCAGGTGCGTGGCCCCGCAGGAGAAATCCTCTATCTGACCCAGGTGACCGGTGAAGTTCCGCCCTTCGAGCTACCGAGCTGCCAGGCCTTCGTCGATCACTTGTTTATACCCGTACTCTCAACGCCCGATCGTGATAGCACCCTCGCTGAATACGAAGCCCTGGCGAGCCGCGAGGGGCTGCGTTTCGACACCCGCATCACGGTGGTGAATCAAGCCCTGGGCTTACCTCTGGAGCAACGACACCCCGTAGGTACCTTACAACTCGACAATAATGCGCTTATAGAGGTGGACCAAATCGCCGGGACGACTGCCCCGGGCGCTGATCTTTGCAGCGGTACGGCGGCCATTGTCTTTCACGCGGCGGGCGCTCCATCGGAAGAAGCGCTGGCAGTACAAGAAGGCCCCTTCGCGGGTTGTTACCTGCGGCCCCGTCGCGGTCACGCCGGTGAACGAGCCGCCCTACTCTATGGCGCCGACACGGCTGCTCTCTAAAGGCGTGCCTTTCGAGAACCTAACAATCTACTGAACTGAGAATCTCTATGGCCTACCGAACTATCCGCGGCAGTGTCCGCTACACAAGCAAGAAACCCGAGCGCCTGGATCAAGAACGGGGTCGTGAATTCTTTACCCTGACACAACAACCCGATGGCACCGATATTCTTCATGCACACTGTGAGATCGACGACGAGCCAATGGTCGTGCGCGATGTGGTAGCGGCCATGGACCACCAAACCTCCGCACCGCGGGACTGTCACGTGCGACTTAGCGTTGGCCATCGCTTCGAAGGCAGCGGATGGTTCCGCTTTGCCCCCGGCTACGTCGAGTGCGAGACCTTCAACCACCGCGATGGGCGCATCACCCAACGCATCGACACAGCGAATCCCGTTAGCTGGATGCAATGCCACCCCATCGTCGGGGATGCATTGCTGATGAAGCTCTACGATCTGAACAAAGGGCCTGGCAAAACCTTCTTCGACAACATCATGCTGTCATCCCCCGATCACCGTGGCGCTACTGGTCCCATGCTGTTTCAGCTCGGCTTTGGTATTCAGTATGTGGGTGAAGAAACGGTTACCGTGGAAGCAGGCACCTTCGAAGCCCGACACTTTCAGGTGGTGGACACGGCGGGGCAGCTTCCAGAGGAGCATCCTCCGTACAACGTCTGGTGCACGGCCGATGATGACTACCTGCTTCTAAAGGCTGGCGCCGAGGGCTATATGCAAACGCACTATGAGCTGACCACTCTGGAGATTCTCGCCGGGGAGTAGTTCTTCTGTGATCTAGAAGGCTCCCTGCTTAAAAGCGGTCCTTGCAAAGTCCAAGGAGGCACAGCGCCTACCATGCGCGCCCCATTCGCCGGAGGAAAAACTCCGGCGAGACTATTCCTCGTCGACGGCGGTCAGCCCGGCCTGGAACCAGCGCACGTTGACGCCAATGCGAGAAGCATCCGTCGAGGTCCAGGTGTAGTGAATGGTCTTACCGGTGCTTTCGTCGATAATTCCCAACTTCAGAATCGGCACGCGGGTGTTCTGGTAGGTTAACTGCGCCAGCTCAATACCAAATCCTGTCGGTTCACCGTCGTCATCAAGGATGGACTGGCGGCCACCCTCGCTGTGGATCGTAAAGCCGCCGACAAAGAACATGTCATCCCCTTCGTAGCTCGGGTCTACACGACTCTTTTTCACGCCCATCCAGCCCTTGAAGCGCCGGACTTTGCGGTTCACATGGGGTTCATCGCGACCGAAGATGTAATTCCCTTCCGCGTCCTCGGCTTTGTCGCCGATCCAGATTTCCTTGTCCGTAAGGCGCAGGGTATCGGTGATGTAGATCTCTTTCCCCGAGCGTTGAGAAAAGAAGTGGCAGGCCCGGTCTTTCATGATGCCATCGAAAAACTCGCCGTTATGGCGCCAGTAGACTTCGCAACCGGGTTGCGTGCTAAGGGCGTCTAGCGTTAAACCCTCCAGAACAGAAGGGTCCTGCCAGGCGTCGCGGTACTGCTCTTCATCGGCCATGCGAAAAATCTGCAGGCGTATGGCCTCTTCTTCAGCAAGGGTGTCGAAGCGATAGATACGCTGGCGATAAACCTGGGCGGGGTCGTCATCCAGGGTTTGAATGACAAAAAACACATGCTCACCAATGGCCGGCAACTCCACGGGAACGAATCGATGATGGATTCGTTCATGAGGCTCCTCACCGCTCAGGCCGTCTTCCTTTTGCTGCCAGACCTGTTCGTTGTTGTCATACTCGCCGGGAAACCACTGTAGAAACAGCTCCATTTGCTCATCGAGGCTAAGGTCCGTATTGCCCTGGGCTGCGTTTACACCCAGCAGAGCGCACACACCAAAAAGAAAGCTGATTACAGTGTTTCGACCCAGGCGAGGCGATCCGCTTTGGTTTCCCTGTTCTCCAAGCTCCGAGCAGCGTCGGGTAGAAGCCATCAGTGATACTCCTCACCACCGGACACGTTCATACACTCAGCGGTCATGTAAGCCGCCTGCTCCGAGCACAGAAACGCGCAGGCCTTGGCAATATCTTCCTGCATTCCAGGTCTCCCCATGGGAATCCGGGCGCGCATGTCCGCCATGTACTGATCAAGCTCTCGCCCCGTGACGCCGGAGAAGTGATCGTTCTGCCAGGCCCCGAGCCCTGTGGTGACATGATTCGGGCAAATGGTATTGACGTTGATGCCGTGCTCTCCCAGCTCCATGGCCGCGACGCGGGTCAGACCGACGATGCCGTGCTTGGAGGTGGTGTAGGCCGAGGCATGACCAAACCCCGATTTCGATGCCTGGGATCCGATGTTCACGATTCTTCCGCCCTGGCCCTGGGCAATCATGCGCCGGGCTGCAGCCTGTATCCCCAGGAACACCCCGCGAAGGTTGACTCCCAATACCGTATCCCACTCATCGATGCTCATATCGACGATGGGTTTCATGAGATAGCCAATGCCTGCGTTGTTGATCCAAATATCCAGACTACCGAAGGTGTCCACGGCAAACGCGGCGGCCCCTTCCACTTCTTCGGGATTCAACACATTGCAGTTCACGGAGGCCGCTTCAACACCACCGGCGCGAATCTCTTCCACGATCTGCTGCATTTCCGAAGCGGTGCCCACGGCCGATTCAGGCATGTGCTCACCCTCAGCGTGGCCGATATCGGTGAGCACGATCTTGCACCCTTCTTCCGCCAGCCGGCGGGCCATGGCTTCACCGAGGCCTTTGCGACGCCCGGCGCCGGTGATTACGGCGACCTTGCCTTTGAGTTCTGGGTACATGCCGTGCTCCTGGCGGTGTTAGGTAGTTGGAACCATTTGCGTGTGGGCCCTTGCGACGCGATCGACACAGCGCGCAAAGAAAGTGAAATCAGATGGACTCGGTCAACATGAACTGCGGGTTATCCGCAAAGCCCTGAAACTCGGCGGCGACCCGCTGCATGGTATCCGTCGCCACATCCTCACCCAGCTTGTCCATGTCGGCGACATCGAGGAGCTCTACGTACTGATAAGGCGCGGGGTCTTCGCTGCCCAAGAGCCCCGTCGTGCGCAAAACGGAGAAACTGCTCACCGATCCAAGGGCATTCACTAAGGGGATATCCGTGCTCTTTGCCCAGTTTTCGTAGGCATCTGGAGCTGCATCGGCCTTGAGATTAAAAAGCACTACGATCAGCATGGAGAGTCTCCTCGGAAGGCTTTGGGGGAAGAGAAAACGTTAAACTTGACCGAAAGATATGTCAATATAACATTTGCCCTCGACGGGCAGCGTCAGGCTCGTATTCCTGACCCAGCTGCTGGCGCTTCTTAAGAAACGAATCGGAACTTTCATGAGCACACTCGAAGTTGTTAATCCCCGTACCGGTATCGTCGATTACCGTGTGGAGGCGGCCGACCCGCAAACGGTAGCGTCCGCCGCTCAGCGGCTTCGAGCTGCTCAGGAATCCTGGGCAAAGGATGTGGAGCATCGCGTCACCACCCTCAATCGCTGGGCCGAGGCTCTGGAGGAGCACAGCGCCGCCCTTATCGAAGCGCTGATCCAGGACACCGGTCGAAGACTGCTCTCGCATATCGAAGTGACCGGCATGGCAAATCGTGTGCGCTACTGGACTGAACGCTTTCCGGCCTTGATCGCCGCACCAGGCGAAGGGCGCAGCGAAAGCGCGGCCAACGTCAGCTATCGCCATCAACTCGTCCCCTATCCGCTGGTAGGCGTGATCAGTCCCTGGAACTTCCCCATGACCTTATCCCTGGTAGACACCATCCCCGCCCTGTGTGCAGGCTGTGCGGTGCTCCTAAAACCCAGCGAGATCACACCGCGATTTGCCGCGGCCCTGAAAGAATCCATCCATGCGGTACCGGAGCTGGAAGGAGTTTTCAATGTCGTTGTCGGTGCCGCCGAAACAGGTAGCGCACTCATTGATCAGGTAGACATGATTTGCTTCACCGGCTCGGTTCCCACGGGACGCAAAGTCGCCGTGCGGGCCGCGGAAAACTTCATCCCAGCCTGCCTCGAACTTGGTGGCAAAGATCCCGCCATCGTCTTGGCAGACGCCGATCTTGATGGGGCAGCCGACGCGATCCTGCGCAGCGCCGCCGGCTCCTGCGGACAAGCCTGCATGTCCGTCGAAAGGATCTATGTACACCAAAGTCGCTTCGATGCTTTTCTCCAGGCCCTGGTGGAACGGGCCGAAGCTACCGAGTTCAACACCCCAGATATTCATAGGGGCTGTCTGCCACCGTTCATCGATCAGCGCCAGGCCGGCAAAGTAGGCGCCCAGCTAGAAGATGCTCTCGCGAAGGGCGCCATCCTCCACAGCGGCGGGAAACCCGAAGAGATCAACGGCGGCTACTGGATGGCGCCCACGATCCTCAGCGAGCTGCGCGACGATATGCTGTTGATGCAGGAAGAAACCTTTGGCCCCGTTCTTCCACTCACTCCATTTGCCAGTGACGAGGAAGCCCTGGCCCTCGCCAATGACAGCAACTACGGTCTGTCGGGCTCTGTATTCGGAGCACCGGACCATGCGCTGGCCGTGGCCGAGAAGCTTGAGGTTGGCGCCGTGGGCATCAACGATGCCAGCATGACCGCATTGATTCATGACGTAGAAAAGCAGAGTTTTCGGCTCTCGGGCCTGGGGCCGTCGCGGATGGGCGATACCGGTCTGATGCGCTTCTTCCGGCGTAAAGCCCTGATGATGCAACACGATGCCCCGGCGCCCCTGGCGGTCCTGGACGAAGCGGGTTTACCCCGTTGATTTATGTCATAGCGTCGCGGACACAGATCGGGTCCCATACGATTCAACAAAAACACATCAGATAACCCGCGAGTTTTCGCAAGGAGTTTTTCATGGACGACCGCCAAGTCCCCCCCGCGTATAACGAAGTCGGTAAGCACGGTGTATTTCCCCAGGCCAATCATGACGAACGGGCCCGCTTCAACTTTCTTGCCAACATGAACGGTTACCTGGCTTCTCAGGTGCTGCCGGGTGTGGCTACGGCTTTTGATGCCCGGGCAAAAGCCCGCTTCGCCGAAGAGACCGGCCACGAACCTCAAACCCGCAAAGAAGTGCGAAGCTGCATGGAAGCCGATGGTTACTACCAGGCCTGGAGTTCTATTCGTCGCAATACCATGGAGATGCGTCAACAGGCCGGTCGGAGCCTGGTTCTGCGACAGATCAATGACATCAACAGCCGGGCGCAAGCGCTGAACGACGGTGACGAGCACCTGCAGTTGGACGCCTCCGTGGAAGTGCCGCACTACGTATCCGCTGTGGACATTCACTGCATGCCCGGCTGCTATTACACGGAGCTCGCCCCGGGCGACGTGTCCGTGGGTGCTAACTATGATTGTGGTCTATTCGTGACCACCGGCGGCATGCTCGGTCGTTACAACGACGGCGGTGGTCAGGCTCTGGCGGCATGGTTGAAGGAGCAGTACGACGCGGGCTTCCGGCCCAAGCGTGTGCTCGATATCGGCTGCACCGTAGGGCACAACATCGTCCCCGTCGCCCAGGCATTCCCCGATACGGAAATTGTCGCCGTGGATGTGGGTGCCCCGGTGCTCCGCTACGCCCACGCCCGGGCCAAGTCCCTGGGTGTGAACAACATTACCTTCCGTCAAGCCAATGCCGAGGCTCTGGATTACGAAGATGGAAGCTTCGACCTGATCATCACCTGCATGTTTCTTCATGAAACCTCGTCCAAGGCTCTGCCAAAGATTCTTGGCGAGACCCACCGCTTGCTGGCGGAGGGGGGCAAGGTCCTGCACGTTGAACAGCCGCAATACGGCGATGACATGCCGCTGTTCGAGCAGTTCATGCGTGACTGGGACACCTTCAACAACAACGAGCCCTTCTGGGGAGCCATGCACGACATGGACATGTACCAACAGATGGAGGTCGCAGGTTTTGACCGCGCCAAAATGGCCAGCGTCGGCCTCGCAGCGGTGGTCGATGAAAGCATCTTCCCCAGCGCCGCGAACGACGACACGGAAGACTACGGCCGCAAGCCGGCCTGGCATGTCTACGTGGCCGCCAAATAAGAGGAAGTGGAACAATGAGTGAAGCCGCAATGAAACTGGATATCGACCCCATCGCCGAGGCGGGAAAGAAAGCCAAGGGTAAGCGCCCGCAGTTTTTCGAGCTCGAGGAATCCGAGCGCCTCATGGGTATTCTCATGGCCGTCGTCGAGGAACTCGCCGTAACCCGGGAGCGCCTCGATACGGTGGAACGCTTGCTGGAAGCTTCCGGTGGGCTGGATCGCAAAGCAATCGAAGACTTTCACCCCGACGCGGAACAGGCCCGGGAGCGAGGCCTAATGCATCAGGAATACATCGCCAGGGTAATGCGAATTCTGCAGCAGGAGCGCGAAGCCCTGGAAGAAGCGAAACAGAAAGGTCCGGAGAAAACCCTGGAACAGGTGTCTGAACACCTGGGTAACAGCTAAACCCACCGCGCCAATAGGGCCAACGCAGGGCTCCTCAAGTTAGGAGCCTGCTATGCCGGCCCCAAACAAATCCAGACCAACCCCTGCGATACCAACCCCAGCGCGGCTTAAATCACGCCGCGCTTATCCAACGCCTCTATCGTTGCCGCCAGCGTGCGCTGAAAGTGCGCTCGCTCCGGCGCATCTACGTTCTGTAGGTTGTTCGCCGGATATACCGCCTCTCCGCCATAGCCATGCTTGAACAGCTCCAGGCGCTGGCGAGCGAGGGTATTCGTCATCCCGGGTTTACGTCGAGCGCGACGTAATGCAGCAATATCTATCTCACCGTTACCGCACATACTCTCACCCCAGGCGGCCTCGCCGAGTATCTGGCCTTTGTAGTCGACGACCTGAGAATGACCGTCGGTCGATGCCTCGGGAAAGGGAATACCGCTGATGCCCGCGCTATTGGCCGACACCACATACACCATGTTCTCGTAGGCCCGCGCCCGCTTGGCAATGTTCTTGGGGGTCGCCTGGGGGCTTCCCACCTCACTGGAAGCGTGGCAAATCACCTCAGCACCGCGCAGGACGTGGGCGCGGGTGAGTTCCGGGTAAAGAATCTCCTCCGACGCCACGCAGGCCAGGCGACCGAGCTCCGTATCGGCGACAGGGAACAAGCCCTCGGCGCCGTAATGATCGAGGTAGGCATCGAGTACGTCGTGGGGCGTGGGGGCAAACATCGAGACCAAACGACGATACCGCAGCACCACATCACCGCTGGGACCGATGATAAAACTGGTTTGGAAATACAGCTTTGGAAAGTGAGGATCGAGTTCGTAGAGATTGCCCGAGAGGAAGATAGCCTGTTTCTGGGCGATTTCTCCCAGGGCCTCGTACTCCGGGCCATCCATGGCCACACATCCCTTGGCCTGCCAGGCTTCGATACTCTCGCCCAGGGGAAAACTGCTCATGAAGTACTCGGGGAGCACCACCAGGCGAGCTGCTCCACCGGTGAAACTAGCCAGAAAACCTCGGCTGCCAGCGATCAACTGCCCAGCGCGCTCGATGGTCTCTAGCATTGCCGCGCGGGCCTGTGCCACAGGCAATAGATTCACCGCCGGGCAACGCATTTGCAGACCCAGGGCGTGATAAGCCTCGGGGGCGACATTATTGCTCAAGCTATAGCTCCTCGATGGACGTTCCAGCAATCATTCTGCCGGTAGAGTCAACGCTCCTTCAATGAGCTGTACCTCTACATCGCAGATACCCTCGCGAAGCTTGGCCACCTCTCGGTACTCGCGCGAATGCCAGAATGCCTCCGCGGCAGCACGATCAGGCCATGCGGAGATAACCACGGAGTAACCGTCACCGAGGCTGCCCTCGAGAGCGGTTGCTCCCGGGGCTCGCAGCAGATACTGACCGCCGAACTGCTCCACAAGCTTTGCCGCCTCAGTGGCATAACCACTGATGAAGCGATCCCGGTCGTGAATCTTGGCCAGGATAATCAGATAGGCGGCCATGGCGCTCAATGCCCGCCGCGCTTGTCACCACCTTCGGCGGCACGTTGATCGAAGATCTTCTTGAAGTACGTCCAGGACGTTTCATTCGGTCGCGCATCATCGCCAGGAGGCGCATGGCGATAGTCCGGATAACTTGCGGCGATCTCATCCTTCATCATTTTCGGCAGGTCATCCCAGCTATCCAGCTTGGTGCCCTGGGCATTGAAGTACATCACCCCATCGCGACCGTTCATCTCCATCCACGGTAGCCATTGGGAGATGCGTACCCAGGAAACGCCCGGGTTGACAAAGGTGTTGTCCTCGTCGAGAAGTTCATCGGCCATGCCATAGAAGTTGAACATCTCCGTTGCGTGATAGGTGCCGCCCACGTATTTCTGGTACTCCCCCGCCAGGACGTTGTAGTAGAAAAGTGGAACCTCGATGTTCATCTGCCAGTAGTCGCCGACCATTTTCACGGGCAGTTGGGCCACTTTGCCATCCCGACCGTAACCGAAATTCGCGCCGCGACTGTTCACGGGGTCATTCGCCACGTGGATTACTTCAACGGTTTCGCCTGTGTAGGGATTCTCCCAATCGCGGAGAATCTCCCCGGTTTGAGGATCCAGATAAAGCATGATTTCTCGGGAGACCTGACGATAACCGTCTTCCCCCTTATCGTTGGTCACGGTGACACACTGGCGAACGTTCATACCCAGCAAACCGAAGAGCAGCTTGTCGCGCTCACCCTGACGCCGGGCATAGGCACGGCCATGCCAAACGTAAGTTTTCTCGACATTGTCCTCGGTAGAACACTGAATCTTGCGATTGATGGCGACCACACCTTCGCGGGAGTTCATATCAATTTCGGCCTGGGCTGTGAGGCCCACGGTCGCGATCAGCGCGCCCGCAATAAATCCTATGAGTTTCATGGCTTCTCCTGATTTCATTGATCGGCGGCCCGAGAGGGAACGTTCTCAGTGCTCGGGATTATTTGTTATATAATAATAACATTATGTCTTTTAGCTCAACCGCAACGCAAAAGGATTCCCTGGCACGAGAAGTTTTGATGGCCAGCGACCTCTGCGTCGATCTCCTGGACAGCGAAGTGGACCAGTTGCTGGCCATCGCTCAAATCCGAGACTTCGATGCGGGCAGCCAGATTCTCGCCCAGGGACGGGAAGCCGACGCGGTGTACCTACCTCTGAACGGCCATCAACTTGTGGAGCGCAGCGCCGAATCGGGGCAACGCCAGGTCCTGGCCTTTCTCCAGCGCGGCGACTATATCGGCTTCAGCACCAGTAATCGCTTTCTCTATTCGGCCCATACGCTCACCGCGAGCCGTGTGCTGCGTTGGCCCGCGGGACGCTTCTACCCCCTCGCGGAGACCTTGCCAACACTCCGTGACAACGTGGGGCGCATCAGCAATCAAGTCTTGTCAAAAGTCCTGGATCATCTGTTTGCCATTGGTCAGAAGCGGGCCCACGCCCGACTGGCGTTCTTGCTGTGGCAGCAGTGGCAACGGGTACCTGAGGCAACAAGAGATCAAATGGCCGTCGACCTACCCATGCGGCGCGCCGACATCGGGGACTATCTCGGCCTGACCCTTGAAACTACAAGTCGCGCTTTTTCCCGCCTGCGAGACGACGGACTGATCAGCACACCACACAGTCAGCGGGTGGTGTTTCACGATCTCACCGCCTTGCGGGAACTCGCCGAGGTAGGCTGATTATGGCGTACAGGTCTTTGACATTTGCTAATGACGGGCTGGGCAAGCTGCTACAGTCTTTGCCGATCCAAAACCGCTAACACGGAGAAAAGAACAATGCTGTCGACACTGGCGGTCCTCAAATGGGGACATATCGTAGCCATGGTGTACTGGCTCGGTGGTGAATGGGGGGTTTTCCAAACTTCCTATAACGTGGTTAACCGATCCCTCCCCATGGAGGAACGGCGGCGTCATATGGAAACCGCTTACCGCATAGACATTCTGGCCCGCACGGGCATCCTGCTCCTATTCCCCCTGGGCTGGCACATGGGTTACTTCTGGGGGGTACAGCCCTTTGGGGGCGCTGCCATCACCGGAGTGTGGGTGTTCTTTGCCCTCTGGCTGGCCCTCTGCTGGGCGGCGTTTCTGAAGCGCGAAACCGACACGGGAATTATGCTGACGATCTGGGATGAGCGCATTCGCTATCTCATCATCCCGGCCATCATCATTGCCGCCGTGGCCTCCCTTCTCGGCTACGGACCTTTTAACGCCGGCACGGGGCAGAAGTGGTACTCCATCAAGATCATGTTGTTTGGCGGCGCATTGATCATTGGTCTTCTGCTCCGCTTCATCATGCGGGAGTGGACCGTAATGTTTCGCATCCTAGCCGAGGGTGAAAACGCCGAGGTGGAAGATCGCCTGGAGAAATCCATTCGCTTCGGGCGCAATCTGGCTTATCTCTACTGGATCACCATTTTGACCATCGCCTTCTTCGGCGCGACAAAACCCTTCTAGGACCTTTTCAAGGGCCTTTCAAAAACCTTCCTAAGACCTCGTCGCTCCCCCAGATCGGGGGAGCCTCTGCCTATAATTCCTGGGTCGAGCAGATAGTCAGACCACCCGCCGGCGCGTTAGGTTCTACTACTAGCCAGTTCACCACGATCTAACGCAGGGCGCTAAGAAGCTGATTCAGCTCGAGGATGAAGCCGTCGGGATCGCGAATCACGCTCACACGAACAGAAATCGTGCTCTTGCCATCGTAGGATGGATAGCTGGTCTCCGTAGGTTCCGACAACACCTCAACGCCGGGCACCGCAACGACCGCGTCCCAGCGCTCATCCAGATCATTAACGTTAAACACCATAACCGTGGTTCCCGGCTCGAAGGCGAGATCGCTGACGGGCTGAGTCTTGCGCGGCTTGCGATATTCGAGAAGCCCCAGAACGCCGATGAAGTCGTCGTTAGCCTGGAGAAACGCCAGGCGTCGGGAGACCTCTGATTCTTCGTCGGTCTTGGCGTCGCGGGGCGTGCGAATCATGTTGTCGTAAGACAAGGTCATGCCCAGGGCGTCGCGATACAGAGCCAGCGAGCGATCCACATCGCGCACCACCAGCGTGGTACGGCGCAGATCCAGAGCGACGCGGTCTTCCTTCGCGACGGGTGCAGCAATTAATGGGGTACTAACCGACGCCAGCGCAGTCGCTAGCACCGCAGCAAGGACAAGAGTGACAAAGGAACGAAGCAACATGCATATCTCCAGCAGCCAAGATATTTGAATATAAAGTTATATCAATATAGCTTATGCCGATAAGGGTGATAACACCAGCCAGAGCGGGAGCCCGCTATGCATCGAAACTGCAACCTAAGGCGAATCGCGACGCGCGGTCGGCCGCGCAAACAAACCGAAAACAGGCAATCAACTATCGGCTCTTTCTTCACCCGGAGCCTGCCGGCAATGGTCCTGCTGGGCCATGTGCTTTGCGGCGCCTCGGCGACGATAGCTGCGGAGGACCTCGATGCCCGGAGCATTGTTATGGCCGCCCATAAAGCCGCTGGCGGTGATGCCTGGCGCCACGCCCGCACCCTGATGCTGGGCGGCGATGCGGATTTTTATCGAGGCGGTAGTTACCAATCTCGCGCCCACGCGGACAACTATCGCATGTGGCGAGTATTCCCGCAGATATCTACCGACGCCCACGCCGCCAATGGTCGAGTGCGCTTCGATGCGCGAAACGGCTCACAAACGCTGTTTCAGATCGCCTTCGACGGAGAGCATAGCTACGACCAGAACGGCCTTATCGACGATGCGGCGGCCACGGAACGCTGGAAGAGCAACTTTGGCTTCGGGATTATTCGCTTTGCCATGGACGAGGGCTTTGCGTTGCGCCGCCTGGCCGACGACAGCATTGATGGCCATGCCAGCTTTTTCATTGAAGTTACCGACCCGACTTCTCGCACTACCCTGTTCGCCATCGACCAAGAAACCTACGCGGTAAGGATGGTGGGATTCGATACGCCCCAGGGCTTTCATCACCGGATCTACGACGACTTTCAACGGCGTGAAGGACTCTCCTTCACGCAACCAGGGCACGTTCGCTTGTACTACGACGGCATAAAAACAGCAGATATCCGCTGGAGACAGTTCACCGTCAATGAACCCATTGCCGACGAGACGTTTGCCCTCACACCACCCCCTACTCAAAGCCATCGGGAAACCAGCAACGATGAATAGCCTCTTTTCTTCAACCTCAGGAAATCCGGCGCAGCGCTTTGAGAAAACAGATCCGCGCGCTGTCTTGCGAGGAATTACCCTACTGGCGGGTTTTCTTTCCGCCAGCACAAGCCTTGCAGATGCCCTCGACGACTATATGGCCCTGGTAACAGGTAGCTTCGACTCGTCGGCGCAGGCCGAGCGCGATAAACGTTACGACAACGCTATCTGGCACACCGCCGAGATCTGGTCAGGAGAACCCAACCTGCGGTGGACCTATGCGGAAAACTGGTTAGAGGGAATGCCGCAACCCTATCGGCAGAGAATCAATCGCTACAAGCTGGAGGCTGATGGCAGCATCCTGGTCGACAGCTTTGCTCTGCCAGATGCGCAACGTTATGTGGGTGCCTGGCAAGATCCCCAACGTTTCGAGGATCTTTCGCCCACGGATCTCACCGCCGACATCGCCTGTCCCGCTCGCCTCGCGCGTACGGGAGCACAGCGCTTCGAGGGCGGCACCTCGGGCCAGAGCTGTCGCAACGCTTACAAAGGTGCAGCTTATCTTGTGTCTCGATCTCTCGCCGATGAAACTGGTGTAAAGAATTGGGATCGGGGCTTCAACGCCCTGGGCGAACAGGTTTGGGGACCGGTTGCCGGCCCCTATGAGTTCAAACGCCAGGGTAGCGAGAACTGCGCATCACCCGTGCTGATGCTCGTCTATGGAGAAATCCATGATCGCCAGGCTTTTGGTGCTTATGTGAGGGCCCTCGCCGAAAGCGACCTCTATCCGAGCAATCAGGGTTACTACCGGGCGATCAGTCCCGCGACCACAACGTTTGAGGGTCAACCGCCTCCTGGACGGGGTGTGGTACTCGCTCGATTTCCCTGTTTGAGCGCTGCAGAGCGATTTTGGAACTCCCCGGAGTACCAACAGATAAAGACCCTCCGCAAGGGCGCAGCGGACTTTGAAGTCAATGTTTTCAATGAGTTACCCGTGCCCGAGTACCTTTCCTGGTAAAGAATCGTCGAACCGGCGTCACCGGCAATAAATACTATTGATATAGTTTTATATCATATGCTAGGGTGCTTTGAAGTGGCGTTCAGGGGCTCGCTATCGCCATGTACAAGGACCGATAACGATTGACTAACACCCAAAGGGGGATCCTCGATGCACTGTAACCGCCAAGCTTCTCGCGGCGTTCCATCCGCATTCGCATCTGCACCGTCCATGCGCAAACCACTGCTGTTGGCCATCGCCGCAGCTACCATGACTACCGGTATCGCGGTACCGCAGGCCTTCGCTCAAGATGAGCTTATGCTCGAAGAGGTTATGGTTACGGCTCGACGCCGTGAGGAAAACCTTCAAGAAGTTCCAATCGCCGTTGCAGTGGTTGACGCAGAGGCAATCGAACAGCGCAGCCTGCAATCTGTCGACGACATAGCTCGATTCACACCTGGTCTCAGCTTCTCCAAAGCATTTGGACGCGCGACTGAACGCCCAGTAATTCGGGGACTAGGTAACGTACTTGCTGGCGTACAGTTTGGCGTTGAGTCAGGTGCTGCATACTTCGTTGATGGTGTGTACTACCCCGGAGACTTACAAGGCCTAAACCTCAATGACCTCGAAAGGGTGGAGGTTATCCGCGGGCCGCAGAGCGCACTCTATGGTCGAAATACCTATGCCGGAGCTATCAACTTTGTAACTAAGTCTCCGACTGAAGAGTTTACCGGCGACGTAAGAATCTTGTTTGCCGAAGATGGCGAGCAAGACCTTCGGGCCACAATCAGCGGACCGCTCATCCCAGGTGTATTGGGTGGTAGCTTGTCGCTGAGGAGCTACGATTTCGACGGCCAGTGGACAAATGAGGTTACGCAACAAACCATTGGAGACGAATCGACTGACTCTATATCTGGTGTTCTGGAGTGGACACCAACTGACCAGTTACGTATCCGCGCCCGTGGTCAATATCAAGAGGACGATGACGGTACTCGACCACTGTTTTTGCAAGACGCAACCCAGAACAACTGCTTCCCCGGACTGCGCTCTCTGAGCGTTTGGCCTACTAGCGGCAGCACGAACAACAACCAATACTTCTGCGGTGACGTGGAAGCAGGAACCATCGCGCTGAATGATCAGGACCAGGTGGGTGAAACCATTGTTCGTCCTGATGTTCCCGACGGCGGCTTTCTCCCCGGCGGTGTAACCTTCTTCGGCGAGCCGTACTCTGCCACAGACGGCACAGCTTTCGACGGCGTAAATAGGGAAATCTATCTGGGCTCTTTAATCGTCGATTACGAATTTGAATCCGGGCACGCTCTGACGTTTTCAACGGCTTATCGTAAAGAAGACTTGAGCACTGGCTCCGACTCCGATCACTCATCCGTCAACTTTAAGTTTAGTGGTGGCACCCCTGGAGAGCCATTCGAAGAAAGCTTCTTTGCAATTTCTGGCTTATCCGAGCGAGAAGACTACTCGCTCGAGATCCGTTTCGACTCACCGCAAGATCAGGATCTCCGTTGGATGGTAGGTGGGTTTTACTTCGATGCGGAACAAGACGGACTTGATATCGCTTTCGCTGGGCCAAACACACCAACTGACACACAAGAGCTGGAGAACATTGCTGCATTCGGCTCTATCGCTTACGACTTCAGCGATAAGCTGACAGGTACCTTCGAAATTCGCTATATGGAAGAGACCAAAGGACTAACGGAAACGACCGGTTTCGACGACGAAGATACCTTCACGGCTACTACACCTCGCATTACTTTGAACTATCAATGGACCGACGATGTAATGATCTACGCGTCCTATGCTGAAGGTGCCAAGCCCGGTGGATTCAATGGAGATGCCGGTGTTGAGGTGAACGCACCAACTTACGACCAAGAAGACTCCATCAACTATGAGCTCGGCATCAAGTCCTCACTAATGGACGGTCGACTCGTAGCTAATGCAGCCTTGTTTTTCATGGAAATCGAGGAGGTCCAGCTAACTACACCGATCCAGGTCCCAGCCACCCAGAACCTTACCTCTATTGTGACCAATCAGGGCGCGGGTGAAGTTTTTGGTGTAGAACTCGAATTGACCTACTTTGTGAACGACAACCTAATGTTGGGCGCCAATTACGCTCTGGCCGACACCGAGTTCACAGAAGGTTGCGACGAGTTTCAATGGACGCTGACTTCGGGTGGCGGTCGTTGGACGGGCGACGAAACAACGTCGGCAGACTTCACCGGCAATGGAGACTGCTCTATCGAAGGCAATCAATTCCCGCTTTCTTCAGAACACCAAGCATCAGCGTACATGAATTTTGTTGCGCCGATTTCCAACAACCTCGAGTTCTTTTTTAACGCAGATGTTTCTTACGAAAGCGAAAAGCCGGTCCAAGTGCATAATCAGGCCTACGCGCCAGAAGCCACCATCGTCGGTACTCGCTTTGGTCTCAACGGCGAGAACTGGACCCTGGCTGCCTTTGGTCGCAACCTAACCAACGAAGACGCCCCGCCCATGGTGACGCGTTGGCTGGCGATTCCGTACTTCACCTTCAGCTCGCTGAACGTGGCTACCAATATCCCAGGTGCCGACACCGGTACGCCGCGAGCCTTCTTCGGCTCTCTGCGCCGCGAACGGCAATATGGAATGGAGTTCATCTATCGCTTCTAAAGCGGTGCGCACTAAGCAGGGTCACCCATGGGTGGCCCTTTTTTTTGCTCTTAAAACTGTGCGATAAGCCCAAAAGCCAAGGAGAGAAAAAATGAACAGACGAGCGACTCATTGGCGTCGCAGAACCTTGCTCAAGTCTCTAGGTACCGCTGCGATGGCGGGGGCATTGCCAAGCTTTGCGCAAGGCGCAGGCAACAATCGCCAGGTAATCGTGGTCGGCGCGGGTCTGGCAGGTCTTGCCGCCGCAAAGCTTCTCATGCAACAGGGCGTGAAAGTGCGTGTTCTGGAAGCGAGAGATCGCGTGGGGGGCCGGGTAAACACCCTGGATCATGTGGACGGGCACCCGGAAGGCGGTGCAAATGTTATCGGTCCCAACTACGGTCGTGTTATCAACGCGGCCCGCGCGGGTAACGTCTCTCTACACTCCCCCGGAAGGGGCGCGGCGATGGGCTTCCTGATCGACGGGCAGCGAATCTTGGCCGACGCATGGGCCACGAGCACTGCCAATAAGCTCCAGGGGCCCCTTAAGCAACTACCCCCCTCGCAGCTTTTAGGCGCCGCCCTGCGGGAGAATCCCCTACGGAATTCAACGGACTGGCAAAGCACCAAATTCCGCGACCTTGATATCAGTGCGGCGGAGTATCTGGCCGCCCAAGGCTTCAACGAAGCTGCGATTGCCCTGGTCAGTGCCAACAACAGTTACGGCAACCGTATCGACGACACATCCATGCTTTCCTTCCTCCGCGTGGGCAGTAATTTCGCCCGGGCACGGGCCATGAGGCTGCCCGCCGTCGAAGCGGAGTTGGGCAACAGTCGGATACCCGAGGCCATTGCCGCCAGCCTCGACGGACGGATCACCACGGGTGTAGATATCCAGCGCATTCAGCAAAACCGCAATGGTGTCCGCCTTGAAAGCTCCGCCGGAGAGCACTACGAGGCGGACGCCGTTATCCTTGCCGTACCCACGCCGGCACTAAAACGTATGACCATCGACGACCTTGATGCCGTGCGAAAAGAAGGCATTAAGAACATCGAATACAACAAGGTCACCCAGGTACACCTTCTGGTAGATAAGCCCTACTGGAACGAAGACCTACCGGGATCCTGGTGGACCAACGGCCCCCTTGGGCGTTTATTCCTCAGCCCCAACCCCGCTTCCGGGCCGAGCAACCTCACGGTTTGGATCAATGGCGACGACTGTGATCGCCTCGCCAGCATGGAAGCGGCGGAGGTGGGTGATCAGGTACTCAGCGAGGTCGAAGCCGCGATCCCCGAGGCCAAAGGAACCCTAGCCGTCGGCGATGTGGTGCGCTGGGCGAATGATCCTCTCGCCGGGGGTAGCTGGGCGGTGTGGGCGCCTGGTCATTTGGGTAAATACTTTCAAGCCATGCAGACGCCCCTGGGACGACTATTTTTTGCTGGCGAACATACGGCCCGCGCCAACCCAGGTATGGAAGGTGCCATGGAATCCGGGGAGCGGGCTGCCCTGGAAGTGTTGCGAGGGTTAAGCTGATGGAACGATGTGTTGATACACCTATGCTTTCTATGGGACGGGTAAACCTCCTCACGTCCATGCTTCTGGTCCTTACAGCCCTGGCAAGCACAACGACCCAGGCCGACACCACAGCACCCTCGTTGCCGATAGCTAGCCTAAGCGGTGAACAAGCCTTCACCGCTTGTGCCGCTTGCCACAGCCTTGCACCGGAAGCACCGCACAAAGTGGGACCAAACCTCTACGGCGTGGTTAATAGTCCAGCCGCCGCCGCAGAGGGTTTTAACTACTCGCCGGCGCTGCGGGACAGCGGTTTAACCTGGAGCCGAGAGAACCTCTTTGCCTGGATCGCTGGCAGCGAAGCTCTGGTACCGGGAAGCTGGATGCTCTACCACAACGTGCTAAGCGGTGAAGAGGTGCTAAGCCTTATCGACTACCTCGCCGACAACGCGCCCTGACCATTCGCGGATGAGCACCAGCAGCGTAATTCTTGTCACTCTGATTGCCTATAAGATCCTGCTGATCGCAATCGGCATCTGGGCGTCTCGCCGCACCCATACCGAGGATGATTTCTTCCTCGGCGGACGATCCCTTGGACCGGTCGTCGCCGCGATCAGCTATTCCTCCAGCGCCTCGTCGGCCTGGACTCTCCTGGGCATGAGTGGCGTTGCTTACGTTATGGGCGTAGGGTCCTTATGGATTGTTGCCGGGTCCGTCCTGGGCATGCTCATCGCCTGGTATTGGATCGCTCCTCGGCTTATGGCCGCCAGTCGCGAGCGCGGTCTTGTCACTCTGACCGATCTCCTTCTGGGCGATCTCACGGGGCAGGTGCGACGAATCCTCCTGTGGAGCATCTCCCTGATCATCGTGATCTCCTTTAGCTTCTATGTAGCGGCCCAGTTCCAGGGCACGGCGGCGACCTTTTCCAGCAGCTTTGGTCTGTCCATGCCCACCAGCATCATCACCGGTGCGGTAATTATCATGGTCTACACGCTCCTTGGCGGTTTTTGGGCGGTTTCCGTGACAGACACGGTCCAGGGATTGCTCATGGCCGCCACCGCCGTGCTCCTACCGCTTACGGCCCTCGCTGCGGTGGGCGGCTGGTCCGGGTTCATAGAGGGTTTGGGCGCGGTCAGCAGCGCAACACAGCTAAGCCTGTCGGCGGGCAATATCGGTCTGGCGGGCGCGGGATTTGTCATCGGTTTGCTGTGCATAGGAATTGGCACTTTCGGCCAGCCGCATCTGCTAGTGCGTTTTATGGCCCTGCGTGACGAACGCGCCCTGCGCCAGGCCCGCGCCCTCACCCTGGCCTGGTATCTCCTGGTGTTTCTCGGTATGTGCTTTCTCGGCCTCGTGGGTCACGTGCTCTTTCCCGTCACGGACGACCCGGAAAGGATCTTTTTCGTCCTCACGGAAGAGCTCTTCTCGCCGATCCTCGGCGCCGTTCTCATCGCCGCGGTTCTGTCCGCGATCATGTCTACCGCCGACAGCCAATTACTGGTGGCCGCCAGCGCCCTCGCTCATGACCTTGGCCTCGGTCGGGGCTCGCCAGCGCGAGCGCTCCTGGTCTCCCGCCTGAGCATCGCGGGCCTGGTCGTGCTGGCGGTGCTCATCGCTCTGTTTCTGCCGGAAGCGATTTTTTCTCGAGTTTTGTTCGCCTGGATTGCCTTGGGTAGCGCCTTTGGACCTCTGGTGTTTGCCCGCCTTGGGGCCTGCTCGATACACCCGGCAGCCATTCTCGCTTCGGTTATTCTGGGCTTTGCCAGCGCCGTTGCTTTATATCTCGCCCCCAACACACCGGGAGACATTGCTGAGCGGGTCCTGCCGTTTACCATCGCGTCGCTCTGCTTGATCCTTGGTCGCAAACGAGAGAACGGAAGTTGAATCGGGGCGAGCACGCCACTACGCGGGCGCGCGTTTTCGCTGTCGCGCTCCTTGGTGTCGCCCTATTTACGGCAAGTCTGGGATTCGCCCAGGAACACTTCCCGACGCTGGATCGGATTCACACGGTAACGATCAGCAGCGTCGATCCGCAAAATAGTGCCGAGCGCTATCGCCGTTATATTGGCTACTCCCTACTTGAGAACGGCCATATCGACGCCAGCCTCGCCGAGGCCTGGCAAGCCCCGCTTATGGCCGGCAGACCCTATGCACTACTTCAGTCACCAGATCCGCAACCTACCTATATTCGCTTTGTGCAGATAAGCCCCCAAGAAAGCTATCGCCCCGTATCCAGCGCCGGCTGGAACGCACTAGAACTGCTGGTCCGTGATCCTTACCTTATTCACGATGCGCTTAAGGACAGCCCCTTCAAACACTTGGATGGCCCCGCACCGCTCATGGAAGGCTCCACCATCCACGCCGTGCAGTATCTGGGACCGGATCAAGAGGTGCTCTATTTAACCGCAGACCTGGCACAAGACACTCCATCAACCCTGGCCCGAACCCTACACCGTGTCGGTCGGCCTTTTATCGTGGTGCTGGCGGGAAGCAGACTTGATCCGCTTAGCACTTTCTATCGCGATACCTTCGGCCTGACGGAGGCTTTTCGTGTTGAGCTCCCCATTCCCTTCATCGCTGCAGAGCAAAAACGGCCGCTTGCCCAAGGCTATCCGCTGGCGCTTTTGCGTCTGAAGGCCTTTAGTCACTCCATCGAAATCGACGCCTATCCAGCGGCACCGCCCCGGGTACAGAAAACGGGAGAGCTCCCACCAGGCATCTCCGTTGTCACCTTCTGCACGACACCCGGAGCAAAAGCAACGACGATTCCGGAACTCGGTGAGGGGGCGGAGCCCGCGATGGCAACGAATAGCATGCTCCAGCTAGCGAGCGCGCCTTACAAAGGCCAGGCACTCCGAGTCCTTCGTGGCGCCGCTGGGGAGCTTATCGAGGTGTTGGATTGCACCGCGTCGAAATCGGCGGATCCGCGCAGCGACTTGCATTAACTTTTATAGATATAACATTATGGCTTTTTGGCGGGCCATTCACCGCCATCGCAGAATAAAAGGACATCCCATGAGTGCCTACAGCGAATTTCGCATCGGCTGGCCCATCGTTATTTCTTCCATGCTGGGCATTGCCTTTGGCATGTCACCCCTGCCCTTCTACACCATCGGTGTATTCGCCGGCCCTCTCGCTGGAGAATTTGGCTGGGGAATCGACAAGGTTCTATCTGGACTCGCGGTCTTCACCCTGGCGGCGATGATTGCCTCGCCGCTTATCGGCAGTCTTTCCGATCGCCTGGGCGTTCGGCGCGTGGCCCTAACATCGATTTTTCTCTTTTCCCTGAGCTTTATGGCCTTTGCTCTGAACAATGGCTCCCTACTGCTGTACTACGTCCTTTGGGCTCTGCTGGCGTTCTGCGGAGCGGGAACCCTGCCCATGACCTTCACCCGCGCCATCTCCAACTGGTTTCACCAGAAACGCGGTTTGGCCCTCGGCGTCGCATTGATTGGCACGGGAGTGTCGGGCGCCATGGCCAAATTGTTCGCCGCCTGGGTAATGGGCGAAGCGGGATGGCGCACCGCCTATGTTGCCGTCGGCGCCTTACCCCTACTGATTTCTTTGCCCATCGGACTGTTGCTGTTTCGCGACATCGACGACCCCAAAGCCAGCGACCGGGCTCAGCAGCTACGCAACCTCCATACGGAATCCAACGTGGCTACTCCGGTCTATGGGCTGACCATGCGCCAGGCCCTGATGGACTGGCGGTTTTGGTTGCTGGCGGTGGTATTCGTACCTCTGTCTTTCGCCATCGGCGGTCCCATACCCAATATGGAAACACTCCTGGGCGCAAAAGGCTTCAGCACGGGCGATGCTGTATTCCTGGCCAGTTGCCTGGGTTACGCCGTGTTTGCCGGTCGCCTCTTGGGTGGTTTTCTCCTCGATCACTTCTGGGCGCCCCTGGTGGCCTGCGTGCTGCTTATTTTGCCCGCCATCTCCATGTTTCTCATGAGCTCAGACAATCTGGCCTATAGCTCGACACTCCTGGCGGTACTGCTGTTGGGTATGGCTGCTGGTATGGAATACGACCTGCTCGCCTACCTCGTATCTCGCTACTTCGGTATCCGTGCCTACGCGGGTATCTATGGGGCACTCTATGCGTTCTTCGCCCTTGGCGCTGGCTTTGGTCCGGCGGTATTCGGGCGCGCCTTTGAAGCCACCGGGAGCTACAACGTGGCGCTCACCTGGTCCATGTGGGCATTTATCTTCTGCTCTCTGGCGCTGCTTTTATTGGGTCCATACCGCGACGAGCAATTACGGTCCATGGTCGACTAGACCGGAATTATCGGCTCAGACTTCCCCTAACGGGAGTATCGCCTGGGCGTTTGATAACCCCGGTTTACATCGGGTCGCCACCGTAACCGGAGAGCACTCTCGGAGCATCGCGATCCGAGAGTGCAGTCGGCTTTCATATAGCCGCCATATAGCCGCCTCGCCGAAAAGTACCCTTCCACTCACCGGGCTAGCTGTCCGCTGTGAGTCGCCATTTATCGTGGCCGTAACAAACCACCCGGCAAATGTTCACAGAAGCATCACCTAATTCATATTTCTGCAATCCAAAGGACACAATTCTGTAATGCCGAGGGTCTAGCGTCTTCGCCTTTGTTCACCCAAAGACGACCACGGAAGGAATACTCCATGCAACGCAACTCTCTGGTTCACGGTGTAAGCGCAGCTCTCATTGCCCTCACCCTAGCCGCCTGTGAAGGCGACGACGGCGCAGACGGCGCTCCCGGTGCCGACGGCGCCGATGGATTGACCAGTTTGATCCGACAGACTCCGCTACCTGCGGGCGACTCCAACTGTCCTGCGGGCGGCGCCCTGGTTGAATCGGGCATTGACACCAACGGCGATGGCAATCTGAGCGACGATGAAGTCGATAGCAGTTCCTTTGTGTGTAACGGAGAAGACGGCCTCCCAGGCTTCGAAACGATTGAACTGGCGTTTCTGGGTAGAACACCTGCCCTCCCGGAGAATTTCGACGAGTCCGCCGCAGAGATTGTCGACTTTGATCCCGCGACAGATTTGGCCTACCTGGTAAACGCCAACGCCGGCGTTATCGATGTAGTAGATCTCGCATCGCCCGCCACACCGACCATCATCAACTCCCTTGATGTTTCCGCGGATGTTGCCGCCGATGTGGGCGCACCCATGGGTGGCGTAAACAGCGTCGCCGTCGACGGCGATCTCATCGTCGTCGCGGTGCAAGCCGACGACAAGACCGACAACGGTTACGTGGCGTTTTACAGCAGCGAGGGGAATTATCTTCGCGCCGTTGAGGCCGGCGCTCTTCCTGACATGGTGACGTTTACACCAGACGGTCAAACCATCCTGGTGGCGAACGAAGGGGAACCAAATGACGACTACAGCGTGGACCCCCAAGGCTCTGTCAGCATTATCGGACGAGAGGCCACGGAGAGTACGACCGTTAGCCTGGCGAACATCGCCGCCGCCACCGGCCCCGTTCGCCTTTCCGTATCCGACGACGTATGTGGCGGCGGAGTAACGGACGCGGATACGCGCATGGGCTGCGACCTCGAACCGGAATTCATCGCGGTTTCCGCTGACAGCTCCACGGCCTACGCAGTCCTACAAGAAAACAACGCAGTCGCGGTCATTGATGTTGCGAACGCCAGCCTGACTGCGGTGCTGGGCCTTGGGTTCAAGGACTACGGCATGGCAGGGAATGAACTCGACCCCAGCAATCGCGATGGCGGTGCCAACATCCAAAGCTGGAATGTCTTCGGTACCTACATGCCCGACGCCATTGATTCCTACACGGTGAACGGCGTGACCTATCTTGTAACGGCAAACGAAGGCGATGGTCGCGAATACCTCACCGAGGTGGAATCCGAGGCCGATTGCCCGGCCGGTCGTATCTTCGACGATGGCGAGTGCTTCTATTATCTGGACGAGATCCGCATTGGCGATATCGCAGATACGGGAGCCACCTTGTCCGCAGATCTCCTTTCTCGACTGCCCGCGGACTACGCCGAAGATGAGAATCTGGGGCGTCTCAAGGTCATAACCGACCTCGGACTCGATGACACAAGCTGTCTGGACGCCGCATATCAGCCAACGGCAAGCTGCCAATACAACGATCTGTACAGCTTCGGCGCCCGCTCGTTCACCATATGGAACGCGGCAACTGGCGAGGTAGTGTTCGACAGCGGCAGCGACTTCGAAACCATCACCTTCCAGGAGCTTGGAGAATCCTTCAACGCCAGCAATGACGATAACGAAGGTGACGATCGCTCCGACGACAAAGGCCCAGAACCCGAAGCCGTGAAGATCCAGCAAATCGGTACCAAGTGGTTCGCCTTCATTGCCTTGGAGCGCGTCGGTGGCGTAATGGTCTACGACGTCACTACGCCGACAGCTCCCACCTTTGTGCAGTACATCAACGAGCGTGACTTCACTGTGGATGCGGAAGCAGACGTAGAAATCGTCGGAGATCTTGGCCCCGAGGACATGGTCTACATCCCTGGCTCCGACAGCCCCGATGGCGAGCCTCTGCTCTTGCTGTCTAATGAAGTATCGGGAACCCTCGCTGTGTTCCGGGTTAATCTTCAGTAAGCTATCGCTGCTCAGTGAAAGCCTGCGCTAGTCGCAGGCTTTTTTTGCGTTGGCGCAGAAGACACGATAAGGATAGGTGCTCTGAAAAATCCTGTCGCGTCTGAAGCTTTTGGGTACTACGAGATCAGCTTAACCCGCAGACTTCAGAAGGCGTAAACGGCGTTAGGATTCTGGAGAGAAAGCGCCTGCTTCTCTTAGCTTACTTCCGTAAGAAAGGCCTCAAGTGCATGACGTAAAAAGCCGTGGCCGCGATCACATAAAGCAACAGAAATGCGAAAAACCAGAACACTTTTCTCAGGTTTCCGTTGAACCGAAGCATCTCTACCAACATCCAAAAATAGAAAAACACAGTACACGCAAACCCTACCGTCACGATCGCTTGATCAGTAGTTCCATTTAAACCATCGTCGTGAAGAGTATAAGTATAAGCAATGCTGAAGAAAGCAACGCCAATGAGAGTATCACCAAGATTACTGTTTAATCTGATATTCGACATCTAGCCCTACCATGAAAGCGTAAAACACCATTTTTTGACCTCCGGTAGTTTCCGAAGGATTGCTATAGATACTCACGCAAGCTTCCCTAATATGAGAACAGATAACTAGTAGGGCTTTCTGTCATTTATGATTTACAGTCTCGAACCAGTCATCTCGTTATCAAGAAAGGAATTTAGCGTGAGGAAGCCTACGGAGAGCGACCGCCTTTTTAACACTCTATTCTAACTCTTGAATTACTCTCAGCCTTCTAGTGGGCTGCTCCCTCTTAGCTAACCCCTTCTAGGTGTAACCAAAAAGACTAACTAAACAAGCTGTGAGTAGCAGAAATGATGTCGCCGCAAAGAAAAACCTGAGCCCCTTTTCGTCAACGTGCAAGTCAAATTTTCCAAGTATCATCAATGTACCTAGCAGATAGCTACGTATAACAAGGAGACTAGCGGTTGACACGACCACAACCATCAACAAGTGCGACAGGATTAGCCGATCATTGATTGCAAATGACGCAAAGAATATAGCCAAATACCCGAAAAGAATGATCCTCCAAACAACAATTCGAGTAACGCTGTTCATCAGCTACGTGTCCTGATGTTCTGATGACTAAACGGGTGCCTGCTCTCCTTAGCTCTCTCAGCTCCTACCAAACCACAGCCCGCCGATCGACTTCAACTTCCACCCTCAAGAAACGCTTGGAATCATCAACATAGATAAGAACTACATACTGCAAGTCTTCATTGCTGTCATTTCTAGGATCGGTTGCTTGATACCTCTGCGCGATTCGATCATAGGAATAAAGCCACTCTTGATGTTCCATGAAAGCAACAATTCTATTGTCCCCGTCACCCGGGTCTAGTTCTTGGTTTACTAAAACCTTTAGCTTCTCTTCGGGCAACGAACCACGTCTATCACACCCCTGCAGCAATAAGACCAAAAATAAAAATACGACTTTCAAAGAGCCTCCTAAAAGCTATGCCCAAACTACGTGTGGTCAACGTCGGCACCGGTCTAGCAAAGCCAAACACTTCAGTGAAGGGAAGTGCATTAGTATTACTGATAGAGCCCTGCTTTAAGTTCGGAAGCTTTGAGACCATTGATTTTTTACGTGTATGCAGAGAGCAATGCGAAGATTTTTGAGGTCGCCTGTACCTATTTGCTTTTTTTTAATTCGTATTGGTGGCCGGGCCTCCGAGCACCGCAGAACCCGTAGAGAGTGCCTGTCCTTTCTAATTCTTCTACGGAATGTGAATGCATGCACCATCCTCACCTTCCGAACGCCATGAGGTAATGATTCCGGTCTTCGCATCGATCAGGAAAAACACCGTGCATACACCAACGCTTGGATATCCCGCTCTATACGAGACCTCTCGTGTTTCATTACCCAACTCACGCTGCCCCAAAACCCTCTCCGGATATCGAAAAATATACGCACCGGGGTCATCAAACCGTAAGCCAACATTGTGTTGCATGTTTATCTTAAAACTCTCTTCATAAGATAAAGAGCTGTAACAACCTACTCCAAAGGAAAACGATAGACAGAGCAGAAACCAATTCGTCGGCTTCTCGATACTAATCACGCTCATACCTCCGATTTCCTCGTTCCGTAAGATCTGGCCGGAACCGTACCCATAGGTACCGCTCACACCCGTCTTCGTCAGAATGTTCCCCAACCCGTTATAGGTGGTCGTTCGGCTACTACCCCCAATGGCGCTGCTGGTCAGGCGATTGAGGTCGTCGTAGACAAACGTTTCCAAACGGTCCGCGCTGAAGACCTGTTCTCGACGAGACACCAGATTACCGACGTTGTCCCACGTATAGGTTCGGCTCTGCAGCTGCGTGGCGGGTAGGCCATGGGTGCTCAACACATCCCGAACCAGGCCTCGCTCCACTTCGTGGGTGCGAAGGGTGGTCACACCATTGCCGTGCAACTCTTGGGTGATGTTACCCCATGCATCCATGGCCTGAACCGTGTGGTACACGGTGCTCGGCACGCTGCCCTGATACAGCACATCGGTGAGTTGGCTGCGGTAGCTGTAGATGTTGTAAACAAACTGCACGCCCTGGTCCTTGGCCGTGCCAGACCCGTCACCGGCGGCGTCAAAGCGCTGGAACTCGCGATAAATCTGATCGTCGGTCACTCATTCGAAGTTGCGTTACCCATACGGCCAAGAGCAAATCAGGTCGGTTGCACAACCCCCAACCAGGCCTCCAACACCAACACACCCCAGATCAGCACAACCCAGGGGCGCACCCGCGCCAGGGACACGGCCATAGCCTCGTTTTCCTCGGCGCTTAGGTCACCCTGAAGCAGGTTGGCGTAAGCGGTGGCAAAGTCGCCAAACCCGCGTCGAATCATCAACCCACAAAACACCAGAAAGGCGAAACCGAGAAGCTTGGCCGCAAGCCAGGTCCCATCGATCAGGCGCCCGTCGTTCCACGCCCAGGCCACGGATAGGGGGGTTCCCACTACTACAGCGTAACGCAGCCAGCGATCGAGTTTGGTGAGGAGCGGATGAAACACTGCGCCGTGGGCAAAGTGCAGCGCCAGGACCAGCCCGAGCCAGCAGGGCCCGAGAAGTACGATGACCGCCAGTTGCCCTGGCGCATGAGCAAAGCCAACGGCGGCGGCCAACAAGCCCCCCACGGTCAGCATGAGGCTCATGCACACCCGGGGAACCAAATCGAGGGCGAGCATGATGCGACCGGCCATCAGACGTTGCTCTCGGGACAAACGATCGTCGACGACAAAACCGCTGCTATAGAACACTCCAATATCTCCCCCAAGCCAGTAGCAGAATAGGAGCAGATGGAGCAGGGTTAGAAGATGGGTGTATTCCATGAGGGGCTCCCAACGTCAAAATTTGATCTATGCTGTTGCGGCGAGTTGTACCGGTCGTTCTCCCAAGGTCTGGGTTCGAGGGTCCATAGGACAACAACCACTAATGATATATCATTAGTACTTTAATAGAATGACCAAGACGCGCGCCCGCCAGGAGCTTTGCCCATGCTGTCCCCTAGCACCGTCGATACGGAATCTCTCATCCCCGCGCTTCGCGCCGCCCTAACGCAGGGCGAGGTGCTGACCGATGAGGCCAGTTGCCGCTTGTATGCCCAGGATGTATTCACTCGTGCAGCGCCCGCTGGCGTTGTGCTGCGCCCGGCCAGCCTGGACGAGCTCGAAGAAGTCATGGCTGTTCTCCATCGTTTCCATCTCCCCTGTCTCCCCCATGGGGGTGGCATGTCGTACACCAGCGGATTAGTGCCTGATGACGAAGGTTGGGCGGTGATCGATCTTGGACTTATGGATCGAGTTCTGGAGATTAATCACGACGATATGACGGTCACCGTCGAGTGCGGCTGCACCTGGAAGACGCTATACGAAGCCCTCGAGGGCTCGGGCTTACGCACCCCGTACTGGGGCACGCTGTCTGGCCTTCGAGCTACCGTAGGTGGGGGGCTGTCTCAAAACGCGGTGTTCTGGGGTTCCGGTCAATACGGTTCGGCGGCAGATTCGGTCCTCTCCCTAACCGTTGTCCTCGCCGACGGCACGCGAGTCGACACGGGCAGCGCCTCCCAACGCAACGGCACACCCTTTTTCCGTTACTTTGGGCCCGACCTGACCGGCTTGTTTTGCGCCGACACCGGTGCCCTCGGTATCAAAGCCACAGCCACCTTACGCCTGATGCCGGAAATGCCGGCCCGGGAATACCTGGCCTTCGATTTCCCTACGGCAGAGACAACCCTGGGAGCCATGAGTGATATCGCCCGGGTGGGCGTCGCCTCCGAATGTTTTGGTTTTGATCCGTTCCTGCAACAGCAACGCATGAAGCGACAGGGTATGGCCGCCGACGTCAAAGCTCTGGCTGGCGTCATGAAGGCTTCGGGGTCGATTCTCGGTGCGGTCAAAGACGGAGCCAAGGTTGCCCTGGCGGGTCGGCGGTACATGAACGATGTGGACTTCTCCGTGCAGGTGATCGTCGAAGACCGCATAGCCGCCGGCGCCGAGGACCGCGCAAGCGCTGTACGCACTATCGCCGAACGTCA
>DIYG01000076.1 GCA_002428935.1 Halieaceae bacterium UBA6060 | reverse complement strand
GGCTTCAAACTGTTGGTGCAGTCCCGTGGCACCCATCATGATTTCGATGCCACGGTCGTTTCGAACGTTATCCAACCACGCCTCGTAAAGGCATCGATCGGGCTCGGCGGGTAGGGGCGTGCCGGCGCTGTAAAAGCTGGCGCAGAACTGACTGATCTGATGAATGATTTCGTCGTGCCAGCTCACATTGCGTTCCAGGTCCCGTTGGGCATCGGCCTGATCGCTAAAGTTTCGCCAGTGAACAAGGTGATCCTCACCGTCTAGCCAGGTAATGAGGTCTTCGACACTGAATCCCGCGGTAGCTTCCGCCGTGGCGGCTTCCAGCGCCTCACGACTTATCTGCTCTGGATAATGCTCCCGGAACCAGCTGCGGGGCATATGACCGTTTGCGTGACCGAGGAGGGCGATACGCGCCGCCACAGTTTCAATGGGCTCATGGCGCATCTCCCACCAGGGGTTGACGGCGATGAGCTGGTCCAGAGGCCAGGTCGGTGCGATTCGTTGCCCGGCCCGGGTCGCTGCGACCTTGATGTCACGTTCGGGCGTATTGTTCGTTGCGGTAGCAGTGGCGCTCATGAAACGTGCTCCTGGTCGATGTAGGTCGTTGCCTTTCGTGCGGCAGCGCGTTTGGGCAGCTTCGCGGGCCATAACGCTAGAGTTACGCGGGTGGACCACTCATCCAGATAGAAACCGGCATATAGATTGCGATAAAGCGTCCGTCCCAGGGGGCTCGCTCCGTGCTGGCGCAACAGCCAATAGGAGCCGATAAGCAAGGTGACTAGCAGCGCGCACCACAGGGCCTCGGCGAGGCTGGGCAATGCGCTGGCCGGGGCCAGGGCGCTGAACAGATATTTCTGCACGCCATAAGCCATTACCAACAGACCGCCAAATCCCAGGGTAGTAATCATCGATGCGCGCGTTAGTAGGCTGCTTCGCTCGCTGAGAAGAATGATTGGGAACAGGGCGAGAAGTAGCCACAGACTCGCGTCAGCACCGAGTTGTCCACCGACAACCAGGAGCAGCACCACAGCAGCGGCAATAGCAAACAATGTCGGCAGTGCGGCCACGCCGGGCTTGTGGGCGGGAGCTAGCTGCTTGCGCAGATAGTTTTCCACTTCGCCCCCCGCAGCAAGGAAGGCGTAGGCCTTGTAGCAGGAGTGGGCCACCAGATGGAGCAGGGCCAGACCGTATTGCCCCATAGCGCACTCGACCAGCATCAGGCCCATTTGCGCGACCGTAGACCAGGCGAGCAGTACCTTGATGCTGACGCGCGTCATGGTAATCAACGCTGCTGCAATGCAGGTCAAGCCGGCGACAACAAGGATCAACCCATTGGCCAAATGGGCATGCTGCATCAGCGGAGCCATGGCCAACAGCAAAAAGCCGCCGAGGTTGATCACACCGGCATGGAGCAGGGCCGATACGGGGGTGGGGGCCTCAACCACTTGAATCAGCCAGCCGTGCATGGGGAACTGGGCGCACTTAATCATGGCCGCGCTCGCGAGCAGTAGCGCTGCGATTTGCATTGAGGTGCTCAAGGAAGCGTCCGCGGAGGAATAGGTGGCGAGGATCTGATCCAGGAATAAATTGCCATGCTCCAGATACAGGATGACCGCGGTGGTCACGAGACAGAGCTCGGCGAAGTGGGCAAAGAGGAATTTCTTGTGTGCCGCGAGCACCGCGCGTTTTCGGTCGGGATAAAACATCAGGAGCTGATGCATGCTCAGGCTGATACCGGCCCAGGCGATGATGAGCACGGCAAAGTGATTGGTAGTGACGACAATGGCGACGCAGCCCAGGGTCAGGGGTAACCAGCGCTGAAACCGTGCCTGGCCATTGTCGCCGTCGAGATAGTGATGGGAAAACCGCGCCACGATGAGACCGATGAATGCGACCAGAATGGTCATCGTCGCGTTGAGTCCCTCGCTGGCGAAGAATCCTGAAACCGGCGCTTCAAGCAGTGGCAGGGCAAGGGCCAGTAGCAGCGCCAGCAAACCATGAACTTGCAACAGTCGCCAGCCAGCGGTGTTACTAAGGAGAGGAGCCGTGGCGGCGCTGAGTAGGTAAATCAGGGGCAAGGCGATAAACGCGATGTCAGTCCAGTTGCCGTTCATGGGTAATCTCCGTGAGTGCGGCCGCAGTATCTGTATCTGACAAGCGTATGTAAAATTTAAATATCGTTATGATTGGTTTTAAAAAATAAAATATTAAATGGTCTTTGAGTTGCCCGACCTTAAGCTTTTAGGGCTTTCTTGTAGGCTATCCCAGGAGGTCTTTCTTATGGGGTGAGGCCAGGGATGGAGGAGTGTTCTACACGGCGCAGACCGAAGACATCGCCTCTGGCGATACGGTTTCACACCGCTTCGAGTTCACGCAAAACCCCGATGGAACCGTGCGTCGGTTTTGGCAGATATCCTGCGATGGAAGAGTGCGCCGACAAACGATTTGCGACGGGCACTACAAGAGGGCGTCCGGGATTGCTACTGGTTTTAACCCCGTACCCTAGTTGCACTCGTGGCTGATGAAGTGCGGGCACAAAAATAAAAAAGCGGGCTCGTAGCCCGCTTTCCTACAACCTGCTTGTTCGTCACGCAGGCACGATGTTCTCGGCCTGAGGGCCTTTCTGGCCCTGAGTCACCGTGAACGTAACTTGCTGTCCTTCGGTGAGGGTCTTGAAGCCGCTACCTTGGATGGCGCTGAAGTGCGCAAACACGTCGGGTCCGCCTTCACGCTCGATAAAACCGAATCCTTTCGTTTCATTAAACCACTTGACGGTACCGCTTACTGTCTCTGACATGTGTAATTCCTGATTTTCACTGTAAATTTAGTCGCACTGCACGCGCAGCACTTGCTGGATGTCGAGCAATAGAACAAGAAAATCGGGACGAGAGATCAGGGGCGATCGAACGAGCGAGGATATTGCGCAGAGCCTTTATCTAGCTACGCTTACAGTGACGTATGGCTACAACTCCGTCAAGCGAATAAGTGCCGCCGCCTGTTAATGCTGCGGCTCGAGGCGCAGGGGTGATACGCGAAAGCGGTCATTCGGCCTCGTCAGTGCGCTACTTCCGCTTTTGATCCTTATCGGCTGTTGGCGAAGCGCTCTTGCCGCCATAGAGTTGGGCTTAACTCCGAAGCTGGTCCAATTTTCATGCGGCTTTCTGTGCTTTCTCTGTTTAGGATAACTCGGCGGCCATCAATTGGGTCATCTGAAAGAGGTCCGCGGCGGTGTTGCAGAAAAGTTGCTTCTTCGACTAACCCACAGGCAAGCAACACTAATTCCTGTTAGTAGCGCGCCGGTGAGGCGCAGGAATTCTGTGATCGATGAATCGGCGTTAGAGGGCTCACCGCCAAGCTCAACCCACATTAACAAGAGGCCTACAATGGTGGGTGCGAGACTGCTGGCTATCTTGTTCGCCAGGGTTAACAAGCCAAAAACGCCAAATATTGGTACGTCGCCTGATTTATTCGCTTCAAGGGCATCGGGTAGCAGGGCCCAGTTCATCATCGAAACACCGCTCTGGGCTCCCCCCGCGATCATTGTAATGACCAGCAGTAATAGACCTGCGGCATTTGAGTAAGTCAATGCAAAGGCCGCCAGCGCGAGCATCGCGTAGGCGACTCTCAATGTCGTCCAGCGGCCCAACAGGTGCCGTGCCAGTGCGTCCCAGAGTGCCAGTGAGAGGAGCTGTGCCATTACGAGCACGGTGACAAACGATGGGATCGGGTTACCTTGATGAGTGATTTCGACCGTGTCAGCGTAGACGAGCACAATCGCGAGGACCGGAAACGCAACGGAGTTGAGTATCGAGAGCAAGAAAAGTCTTCGAAGCGGCGCGTTGGCAGTGCAGAATTTTAGAGTCTCAACGATCGAGCTTCTTTGACGTATGGGAGCGACCGGTGAAATGGCGCTCAGTGACCCGACGGCAGCGTAGAGAGTGATGATCAGTAGCCCGGTGAGAACGCCTCCGAGATTCAGTAGCTCGTCGGGCTTCATGTCTTCAGCGCCGGGACTGATTAGCTGTGCGGCAGCCACTGTGGTCGCCAACCGTCCAAGTCCGCTAAAGAGAATACGCAGCCCTGCCACTCGTGTTCTTGCCTTCGGAGAGGCTGCGACAAACCCGATGAGCGTGTTGTGGGGCACATCGATTACCGTGTATGCCGTGCGGAATGTGAGGAGCAGGAGGAGAATACAGAACGTCCCAGCGGGAGACGGAAGCAGCGTCATTGCGAGGAGCATGAGTAGGCAAGCGCCGACAACCGCACCACCTAGCACGAAACACCAAGTGATGTTCTTCGTAGACAATCCGACGCGATCTAGCATCCAGCCGACGATCGGATCGGTGATGGCATCCCAAAGTACCGACGTAGTGAGAAGGATGCCTGCAACGGGCGTGGGGATACCCAGTACCTGGGAAATGTAGAACAGTCCGTAGATCTCGAGAAACGAGGCAACGCCACTCTTGCCTGCGTTCGCCGATGCGTAGGCTACTAGCCGCATCTCACTACCGACCGTCGGAGGGGGCGACTATTGGGCAGAGAACAACGATCTTTCCATCGCGTACGCGGCGGCCCCTATGGAGGTCGCGTCCCCCGGGGTTGCGGCGGCGACCAGTTTTGCGTGGGGACGTTCAATTGACCTCCGACGCTGATCAAAAAACTCGACCGCGGGAATGAGTCTGTCCGACAGTTCACGGGGTATTCTCCCGCCGAGTACGATAGTCTCTAGATCAAGAATTGCCGATGCATTGGAGGCAATGATCGAGACTGAGTCTCGAACCCTGGATATCCATTCGCTAATCGCGGGCCACGACGGATCAAACTTTTCAATCAGCTTGGAGATGGTAGGCACGTCTTCGCCGTCCTTGCTAGCGAGTTGGCGCAACAGTTCAAGGTTCGGGAAGGGGTAAATGTTGGGCGGTAGGCCGCCCGCATATTCGCCCGCGTTTCCCCAGCGCCCTCGCCAAATCTGTCCATCGAGGCACAGGCCGCCACCGACCCCAGTGGCAATGTAAACGTAGGCGAAGCTATCCACCGTTCTACCCACCCCCATCAGGCTCTCGCCCAGTGTCGCTACGTTGCCGTCGTTGTCCGCCCAAACTGGGATACCAAATTTCTCCGAGAACCGGCTCGGAATGTCGATGCTCCACCACTCTTCTAGAGAGTGCGGGGTATTGAATCCTTGCGCGTCTTTAATTCGTGAGCCGGTTATACCGACACCCATGCCGAGGAGGATCGCCTCTTTGTAGGAATGTGCCGCCTCGAGCATCTCTTCAAGAGATCGTTCTAGCCATCTTGTGATGCCCTCGTAGGACAGATCGACTTCGTCGGAGAATCGCTCCTCGAGAACGTCACCGGCGAGGTCCATCAGTGCGATGGAGACCGCGTCCGCCATAATGGAGACCCCGACGGAAATCGCTCTGTTCGGTTGCAGGCGTACAGCGGTACTTGGATAGCCACGTTTTCCTTCTTCGGCTAGCCGTTCCCCCTCGACAAGTAAATCTTTCTCCATAAGCGACGCCACGAGCCTGGATGTGCTCTGTTGAGTAACGCCAAGCTGCCGCGCCAGTTGTCCTTGGGTCAGCTGGCTTTTACGGAACAACACGTGGAGCAGGTCCCGTTCTCTCCGCGATAGACCTAGATCCGCAACTGTCTGAACTTCAATCATATTTTTAGGCCCGTCAGGAGCTGCTCAACGTGGGCTGCAGCGTATCTTCACATAGATGTCACAAAAGACACACATAATGTGTATTAATATAGCAATTATTGTCGTTCAAGGAACCTATAAGAACACATAAAGTGAATTATAGGCTGTCTTGAAATTTGAATTTAGCGATCGTTCTTCTAGGAGCGCGAACTATGAATCGATTCAACAGGACCTCAAGAGTGCACTCTTTACGTCAGGTGTTACTCGCTGTACCGCTGGCGCCATTGTACCTGGGTGTCTGCGAAGCTAACGCGCAGGAAAATGCCGCAGCCACAGAAATTGAAGAGGTCGTTGTGGTTGGTACGGCCTACCAGAATAGGAAGGCTATCGACGCGCGACGAGCTTCGGATTCGGTAATTGACGTGGTTGCAGCGACGGATCTCGGACGCCTTCCTGATTTCAATATCGGAGAGGCACTCCGTCGGCTGCCGGGAATTGGTATCCAGCGTGATCAGGCCGAAGCCCGGTTCGTCACGGTGCGTGCTCTCAATGCAAGTTACAACTACACCACCATTGACAGTATGTCGGTTGCCGTGCCGGACAGAAATGGCCGACGGGTCTTTATGGACGTGATGCCTGCATCTCTGGCGGATGAGATTGAAGTCATCAAAACGTTTACGCCCAATCTTGAGGGCGGTGCGATCGGTGGAATCATCAATGTCAAAACGGCCAGCGCATTCGATTACCCCGTGAACAATCTTAAGATCAACGCTGAGGCGGGACAGTACGAGAACGATGAGGGATATCGTGACGTCGGCCCGTCAGGGCAGGCTGATTTCTTTTACTCGTCGCGACTGAACAACGACACCTGGGGTTTTGTCCTCACGGGAAATTACTACAAGCGCGACAGTACCGTACCGCAGGTGGAATTTGGCGGGACTCGCTATTTTTACGACGAGACAGGCGCTGATGCAGGTCAGCCGGATGATCCTCCCTACCCTGGAACAGGTCACGCGGTCCCGGGCGAACGTCGTGGCTATTGGTATCACAACGACCGGGAGCGCTATGGCGGTATGGCGAAAGTAGAGTATCGCCCTACGGACCAGCAGTCGTACTTCGTTCGCGGTTTCTGGAATCAGGCGACCGACGACGAAGCGCGCCAAACCGATTTGTTACGACATTCGGGCCGCGGTGTACTGGTGGATCAGACAGCCACTACGGGCACTCTTCTTGAAGCCAGCAGCCTGAGGCAGCAGCACTATCTGGGCCAGTTCGAGTTTGAGCGTTCCGTATGGGCGTTGTCTGGAGGAGGTGATCTCGAGTTTGGTGATGACCGGAGGCTATCGTTCAAACTGAACTACACGGGCTCGAATTTCAACAACCCCGAAAACTGGGCCGAGTGGCGTCTCCAAGGCGATGTGGATGGCGACGGGGTCGACGACAACGCTTTTAGCTATGAGCGTCGCGGTGATCTGTACTTTTTTGAACTGCTGGATCCTGAGGCTAACAGGAACTTCGACAACTTTGGTGCCAATCGACGACAGTTTGATGACCGGGAACTCAACGAGGATATCTACGAAGCGAAAGTGGATTGGTCGGACCAACTCGGTGACTCCGGGGCCTGGTCATACTCCGCCGGATTGTCCTACCGCCAGATTGAACGAGATTTCGACGAAAACAGAGACCGTTACGAGCCGACAGATCTCAATGACTACACGTTGGCAGCATCCGGCGTGCTCAATGAAAATGTGTGCCTGCAACCCCCGGGGTTTGGTGCGGGGCAGTGCCTGGTTGTGATCGATCCCGATAGAGCTACCTCTAGCTGGCAGACTCACTACGACGCGAATCCCGATCAATGGGAACTCAATGATCTGGAGAGGGACGACAATCGGCGAGACTACGAGTTGGAAGAACGTGTGGCCGCAGCCTACCTGGCGTTCGGGTATTCCACCGAGCGCTCCAATCTGATCTTCGGTGTTCGCTACGAAGACACGACGGTTGATGGCACCGGACGACGTAATGTATCGGGTATCGGATGGACAGATGCGTCAAATTCCGGCGGATACTCCGACTGGCTGCCCTCCATCAACTACGTCTACGACATTCGAGAAGACTTGAAACTGACGGCCGCCTACTCGCAGTCCCTGGGCAGGCCGGCGTTCAACGATATTGCACCGGTGGGTGAGAGCTTGAACCTGAGTGAGCTGGAACTCTCCCGTTCAAATCCCGATCTTGAGCCGCGTCGCTCGTCAAACTACGACTTGGGTCTTGATTACTACTTTGACGAAGGTACGAGCATGCTGGGTGCGAATATCTTCTACAAGGACATAGAGGATGAGATTTTTCGAGCCACCTTCGACGAAACTATCGAGATCGACGGCGAACAGGAAGTCGTCTCGGTTACGCAGCCGGTTAACAACGGTGAAACCACGGAAGTCGTCGGGTTGGAGCTGCAATTCGTTAAGACGCTCGACAATGTCGTGGAGGGTTTGGGTGTTTCGGGAAATGCCACGTTCCTGGACACCGAGTTTCAGGTGTTGATGGATGACGGCTCCACGCATGAATTGGTGACTATGATTGGTACGCCCGAAACGTCCTACAACCTCGCCCTGTTTTATGACAGCAGGAAATTCTCGGCGAAGATTGCCTACAACTATCAGGACTTTAGGGCGAGCGAGCGTATCCGGACGGATCGCGAGTACCGCAATCGCTACGATACGGAAGAGGAGTATGTTGATCTCAAGATGAACTATTGGGTCACTGATCACTTATCCGTGTCTTTCAATGCTCTTAATCTGACCGATGAGGGCCGGGGAGAGATTCTGGGATTTGATCAGGAGTTGCCAATGGTTGAAGCAGAGTTTGGGCGGGCATTCTTCTTCGGCGTGTCGTACCGCAACTGATGAGGAATGTGCCGTCGAAGTACGCGAGGTTGGTCGCTCACGACAGTGGTTGGAAAGATAATTTAAATTTGCGTAGGGGCCTGCCCGTTTCGGGAAACTTGCTGGTGGCCGTTCTGTTTTGTTTTAGCGCATCTGTCGGCCACTACACGGCAGCGGAAGGGGTTGTGGGTGGTGATACGGCCAAGCTGCGAAACCAGCTCTTTGATGCGTCGGGACAACTCATGATTGTGGCTCACCGGGCCTGCTGGTCTGATGGTTTCCCTGAAAACTCGTTGAGTGCGATAAGGCACTGTTTGGATATCGGAGTAGAGATACTCGAACTGGATGTGCGGCTCTCGAAGGACGGTGTCCCGGTTCTCATGCACGATGCGCACCTTGGGCGCACCACCACAGGAACTGGTCTCGTCTCCGACCACACCTACGAGGAACTGTTGTCTCTCAGGCTTCTCGCCGGAGACGGAAGCAGCCAATCTGTCACCAAGGAGCGTATTCCTGCACTGCGCGACGTCCTTGAATTGGTCGGCGGGAAAGCGCTGATTAATCTAGACGTTAAAGGCGCGTCTAGCGAGCGCATTTTGGAGTACGTCACCGCAAGTGGTGATGCGGGCATGGTGATCTTCAAGCGTCGCATCGGGAGCGAGAGCGACGTTGACATCGAGCGTTACATTGCGTCCGGCGCCATGTTCATGCCAATTATTGCAGAGTGCGCTCCGAGTGAATCCACAAAATACTGCGTAGATATAGAACTAGGGCTACCCGCTTTGCTGACTGGAGCAGACCTTGTTGCTCTGGAGGTGGTCTTTCAGTCGCCAAGCTTCTTTCTTGCTATAGCGCAGGAGGCCAAAGAGCGGGGTCTGCGCATCTGGCTCAACAGCTTGTCACCCCGACACAGCGCTGGCATGACAGACGCTATCGCTCTAGATAATCCTGACGCGGTTTGGGGGCAGATGGTGTGCCTGGGCGCTTCCATCATTCAGACAGACTATCCTAGTCAACTAAGGGACTATAACGCCTCATCTGGGGTCGGGGGCTGATTGCCTGCTAAGGCAGCTACAGTAGGTGTGTGATTCATCGAGATCATTTGAATCTTCGCAGCTCCAAATTTTTCTGTCTTTCAGGCATAGCCTCAAGAATGAGTTGCAGTCACTTTCGGGCTGATGGTGGCAGTCAACGAACCTCTTGAACGTCTGCTAAGGAAAAAGCTCGACCAGACCTGACGTCGCCCGTCAGATCACGTCTGAACGATTGAGCTTATGTTTCATCTTTTTTCTTGTTCAAACCTTTTAGTAAGCCGCCCACGGCTCCACCGACCTGCTCACCGACACGATCTTTGATCGTGTCGGCCGTTGCCGAGGTGATCGCCGCTTCAAGAAGTGGTTTAAGGACCTGCTCTGCAACCTGGGCCGCCGTGGCGCCGTTACTCTCCCGGCCGATGCCGGTAAGTACGAGAGGGGGTAGTTCGACTTCGCGCGTTTCCTTCAAATCCGCCAGGTCGACGGATGCACTTGCGCCTTCAAGGGTGAAGCGTTCGATAATCAGTTTTTTGGTCGGACCGTCATCGCTGGGGGCTGGCTCCTCGCTACCCTCGCCCTGAAGATTGCTGAGGAGCTGGCGCAGATTATTCTGCGCACCGTTCTGCTGAACGTTGACCCGTGCACCCGCAACGGTGATGTCTTTGACGACGATGGTGTCGCTGGTGAGAGACGCCGCATCAAGAGCGATGGAAAACCCTCCCAATTCCAGCGCATTACCGGTGAACCCCTGGGGGTTGGCGACCTTCAAACCCGATAGAGAGGCGCTCGCCTCGGCGATTTGGATGTCGACGCCATCAACGCGAACGCTGGTCTGCGTTGCAACGGAGCCCTGTTCCTCAATCAAGGTCGCCACGATGCCATTCAGATTGGAGGACAGATAAAACAACCCACCCGCAACGAGCAGGATAAGAACAAGAGCTGCGATTCCGAGGAATTTCACTGGAGATGCCATAGGGTTAGCGCGTGTTTGCCGAGTCGATGGTGATCCTAGCGCGTTCTAGGGCGCGTCAGGAAGAGCTGGCGTGACGGCGGCGGAGAAAGATCGAAAGGCCAGTCATCACCATTGTGGCCAGTAAGCAGTACAGCCCAACCCAGAAGATTTGCTCGGGCACCGAGATGCCACGGTCGATGAGTGTGCCCGTAAGGCCTGGCCCGGCAGCCGTGGCGAAGACCATGGCGGATACGGTGATCGAACGGATGGCGCCCAGATGCTGTACTCCATAGAGCTCCGGCCAGAGGGCACCGAATAGGGTGGAAGACAATCCGTAAGCGATGCCAAGGAGAAACATCACCAGGAACAGCAGTTCTGCGGGCCCTTCCATGGCGAGAACGAAACACGAGGCGCCCAGGGGTAGGAGAAAGTACGGCAAGATGGACACGGCGCGGAAACGATCGATAAGCACACCACCGAGTAGTGCAAAGACTACTGTGGTGACGGCAGCCACGCTCAGAGACAAGGCGTAAAACTGTGGCGGCCAGTCCCGTAGGTCCGTGAGATAGTCCTGATGGTAGAAGATCGTGGTGCCGACAAACGGGGGTGCCAGTACACCGGTCAACAACAGCCAAAACGCCGGATCCTTGAGCACCTCTTGACGACTCCAGTCTCTCGCCGTATTTGCGTCGGCGGCGGAGCTTGTCTTATTCAGATTTGGTGCTCGGGGTACACGGTAGGCCCCGTAGGTCAGGGGTAGACCGATCACCATGAGGGCGATGGCGCCGATCAGCCATCCCGTCTGATAACCCGCGATCAGGCTGATAGTGGCAAAGAGCAGGGGCAGCGTTGCTTCTCCCCCTTGATGCCCCAGGGTGACCAGTGACACCGCTCGTCCACGTTGAGCATGGAACCAGCGCCCCGTCGCCGTCAGTGCGATATGCGTCATCATGCCCTGGCCAAAGAGCCGCAACAGGAATATCGCGATCACCAGTAGGGTGACCGACGGCGCATAGGCGGCCAGAAGAGAGGCGCTTGCCAGGATTGGAATCACCATGAGAATCACCCGGTGCTCTGGCAGTACGTCTACCAGTCGACCCAAAAATGGAAGACAGAGCGCGCTGCCCAGGGTGGCGAGCATGTACAGGCGACCGATCTCGCCGTGACTCAACGCGAAACTCGCTTGCCACTCGCCGATGGATGCGGAAATAAAGAACGTTTGCCCGAAGCTGGAAAAATAGGTGAGAAGAAATCCACCGGCTATCCAGCGAAAATTGTGTTTTAGAAATTCGAGCATCTCGTGTCGCTGTTGCTTACGGTCGTCCAAGACTGCGACCATTGGGATCGCGGAGGCGCCGAGAGCGTACTCCCTTGGCCTGGGGATTGCCATGGAGCCCACAGCCAACGAAGTTCGCCATATTCAGGGAACATGATCATGATTTGTACGCCGAGAATCCTCAGGGGTATGGCTATCTTGGCCGGCTCCTTCGTTCCTCTGCTGGGCTGCGCCGCAGCGCCACAGGAACCAGCACAACCTTCCAAAGAAGTGATTGCCGCCTTGGAAGCCGCGGCCCGGGGTGAGTCCCATGCCGATGACCTACATCCCCAAACTCGACGCTCGGGTAAGGCCCTAACAGCGCTGCAGGAGGCCTTCGACGTACGCCATTACGCTCTGGCACTTCGGGTTATCCCCGCGACCTATCGCATCGAGGGTGAGCTCACTGTGACTTTTGAAGCCCTGGAGTCGCTGTCAACCATCGAACTGGATTTGGATCCCAAGCTCGAGATCCTGGAAGTCGTTGATATGAAAGAGCCTTTATCGCTGGTTCGAGATGAAGACTCTTTTGTGGTGACGCTGGCGACGGCCATGGAGCGCGGGGAGCGGCGCGCGGTGACTGTACGCTATGCCGGTCAGCCTCACGTTGCCATGGCGCCGCCCTGGTATGGAGGCTTTGTTTGGGCTGACGCGGATGGCGCGCCCTGGTTTGCCACTGCCGTGCAGGGCCATGGCTGTGATCTGTGGTGGCCGTGTAAAGACACCTTCAAAGACAAACCCGAAGAAGGGGTGACACTGGCGATCAGT
Organism: Halieaceae bacterium UBA6060; assembly: GCA_002428935.1. Taxonomy (GTDB): domain Bacteria; phylum Pseudomonadota; class Gammaproteobacteria; order Pseudomonadales; family Halieaceae; genus Congregibacter. The sequence goes on along the minus strand of DIYG01000076.1, from coordinate 19,724 downwards.
GCGCCCAAAGGGGTGACCATCGCTTCTGTGGGTTCCTTCGCAGGCATGGACGAAGGCAGCGACGGCTTCGATACCTGGCATTGGCATTCGCGTCATCCGTACACGGGGTATGCCATCGCTATAAACGGTGGGCCCTATGAGATTGTGGAGCGTAGCTACAAGGGCATAAACGGGACTGATATTCCCATTTTCTTCTGGGCGCTTCCGAAAAACGTCGCCAAGGCCGAGAAACTGGTGGACGAAGATCTGTTGCATGCCATGGCGTTTTTCGAGCGTCTGATCGGCCCCTATCCCTGGGGTGACGAAAAAGCGGGTTTTGTAGAGACGCCTCATCTGGGGATGGAACACCAAACCATCAATGGCTACGGAGAGCAGTATCGTGGCGGCAAACACGGCTATGACTGGCTCCTGCACCACGAACTCTCCCACGAGTGGTTCGGGAATCTCATGACCCACGCCAACGCGGAAGACGCCTGGCTCCATGAGGGCTATGGCTCCTACATGCAAGCGGTGTACGCCGAAGAGACCGTAGGTGCCATGGGGTACTACGACATTCTGTACGACGCCTACGTGGGGAATGAGCACTGCGATCCGGTGGTGAATCCGCTGGTTAAGGATGCGGGGGAGGCCTTCGAAAATCGAGACATCTACACCAAAGGTGCCTGGATGCTTCATACCTTGCGCAACTACATCGGCGATGAAGCCTTTTGGCGAGGTACTCGCGAGCTGGTTTACGGGACCGACGAACCCTGGAACCTTGCTTATCCCATCTCCCCCAGATATCGAAGCACCGATGACTTTATACGCATCATGTCGGCGGTAGCCGATGAAGATCTGAGCTGGTTGGTGGACACCTATCTAAGAGAAGCGGGTTCGCCGGAGCTTGTGATAGATCGTTCCGGTGATCGTTTGTCCCTACACTGGGAGGCACCGGGATCACGTCCTTTCCCCTTGCCCGTAGAAATCAGCATCAATGGTGTTCTGCAACGGGTCGAGGTTACGCGGGATGAAACCGAGGTGGTAGTAAAAGCGAATTCTCGATTGGTCATCGATCCTTCCAGTAGGATCCTCCGGGCGCTGCCAATAATCGGCGACTGCGAGGCGCAGACGCAGAAACAGGTAGAGGCCAATATCGAACGATTTACCCGAATGGCTAGTGAATATGGTTGGCAACGTCCTACACCGTAGCGCCTGTAATCTGGCACCACAACTTTATCCTGTTGGATTTTCAACGTTTGAAGAGGAGAAGCCCTTGACGGAGGGTCGACGATATCTGCAAGGCCGAGCGCGATGGATCGTGGCGGCGCTCATAGCCTGGGTAGGGTGTTCCTCAGGGTGGTTGTTTGCCGCCAACGATGCTGAAGAGTTACCCAAGGTGTTGATCGTCGCCACCGGCGGGACCATATCGGGTATTCAGGATGATCCCAATGACCCCACTCGTTATCGGTCGGGTAGTTTGAGCGCGGGACAAATCATCGCTTCCGTGCCGGCGCTTGAAAATCACGCGACGATTGAAACCCTACAATTCAGCAACATGCCCAGTACCCAGATCATGCCCGCAGATTGGGTGCGCTTATCGCGACAACTGTCCCAACTGCTACGAGAGCGCGAAGACCTTGCCGGTGTCGTCGTAACCCACGGTACCGATCGCCTGGAAGAAACCGCCTTTTTTCTTCACCTCACTTTGCGCACGGAGAAGCCCGTGGTCATGGTGGGTGCACAGCGACCGGCTACCCACAATAGCGCCGATGGTCCAGCCAACCTCCTGGCGGCGGTGCGCACCGCTGCCGCGCCCCAGTCTCGGGATCGCGGGGTGCTTATCGTCATGGACGAACGCATCCTTTCGGCCCGAGAGTTGCGCAAGGACTTTCCTCGCGTGGGGGGCTTTGCGAGCGGGCGTATCGGTCTTGTAGGGCGTGACGGGCCACAGTACCTCTACACGCCAAGTCGCCCCCATACGCGGCACACGGAGTTTGCGCTTCCGGCGAGTCTGGAGCTCCCAAACGTGGATTTGGTCTTCTCCTATTCCGGTGGTTTGGGCCCTCGCTACGAGACCCCGCCGGCGGGCATCGTCGTGGCCGCCACGGGCATGACCTGTGAGGAAACGCTTGCGATGCAGGTGTTTGCTCGCGCAGGCATTCCTGTGGTTGCTGCGTTTCCAACGGGGGAAGCTCTACGGGCCCAGCGGCCGGTAGAGGAAACTGCTCCAGCGCGAATGCTCGATTTGTGCTCCGCACTTGCCGGTGACCCCCGATGGGAGGGGCCCTGGATTCCTCCCCTTGTCGCTCAATTTCTAACCCCGCAGAAAGCGCGGATTCTGTTGATGCTGGCCCTCACACGGACCACGGATCGCGATGAACTAGAGGCGATTTTTCGCCGGTATTGAAATGCGCGAGAGTCTCCTCGATGGTCGCCGATGAGGTTCAGGTGAACCCAGCTTTGGATCATGAGGGCAGAAATTGAGCGTCAAGGGAAGATAGATAATGCCTTGCTAATTCGTTATACCTAGATCGTCGAATATTGGAGCGGTAACCCAAGGAGCTGTATCGATGAAAGTTGTATCTACCCTCGCACTACTACTCTGTAGTGCTCTTACACTAGCTAATGAATCTGACCGAGCGGCCATCAAAACCCCCGAAGATGCCATCGTGGCCTTGAAGGCCGGTAACGAGCGCTTTGTCAGTGGTAACACCAACAAGCAAGACTTCGCGAAGCAGATAGAAGAAACCAAGGATGGTCAGGCGCCGTACGCGTCCATTCTCTCGTGTCTGGATTCTCGAGTGCCCCCAGAAATTATTTTCGATCAGGGAATCGGTGATCTGTTCGTCGGGCGTGTGGCCGGGAACATCGAAGACATCAACATGCTCGGTAGCTTTGAGTTTGCCAAGGGCGTGGTGGGCACCAAACTCCTGGTGGTGATGGGGCATACCTCCTGCGGTGCTGTCGAAGGTGCATGTCAGAATGCGAAGTTGGGTAGCCTGACCCACCTCTTGGCAGAGATTCGACCCTCGGTGCGTCTCGTTGAAGAGCGCTACCCCGATGCAGATGTGTGTATCCCGCCACACCTTGATGAAATCTCGGAAGAGAATATCGTCCGCACGATTCAGGACATCCGCGACAAGAGTCCGGTGATTGCCGACCTTGAAGATGCCGGCAAGTTGAAAGTGGTCGGTGCGATGTATGACATCAGCACCGGCGTTGTTCATTTCATGGACTGATAGCTCTAAGGGGCCAGACTTTCACGGCGAGATCGTTAGCCTGGTCCTTGCGGAGCCAGCCCTCTAAGAGCCCGCTACTTTTTAGCCAGGACCGGTGCGGTGGTCGAGTCGCCCGGAAGAGGGTGGTATACACAGAGCGTGGGTAAGGCATAGCAAATCCCTATAGCCCAGGGATGGGTCCTTGTTGAAGCTATGAGAAGCTAGCGCGTCTCAGTTTCAGGAGGTCGGCGCATGAGACAGATCATCAACAAGAATTGCTTTGGGCGTGTGTTCCTTGCTCTGTTGCTTATCGCTTCCAGCGTTGGGGTGAGCGCGGAGGGACACGAACAAACCCTTGACCTCGAAACGATCTTCGCCAGCGACACCTTCAGTCCTCAGTTGCCGAAAGCCCTTCATTGGCTGCCCGTCGGCGATGAGTTTTCGCATCTACGCCAATCCGGATCAGATCAGTTGCTTGTCCGCCGCACTACCGATGGGAGTGAGGTAGAGACGATAAATCTGTCACGGCTTCGTGGTTTGCCCAAAGAGTTTCGGGTTAGTGATTACCGGTGGAATCCCGAGGCTGAAGTGCTTCTCCTCCAGGGGCCGGTGACCACGGACTGGATGGGTTATCGCCATGCGCCCTGGTACGTTGTGGATACCAGCGAGTTCAAGCTCCGCCCTTTGGGTGAAGCAGGGCAGGCGGTGCAACTGGTGAAGTTGGCGCCGGGCGGCGGCCACGCTGGCTTTGTCTTTGAAAACAATCTGTACCTCGTTGACCTGGATAGCAGTGCCGTCATACCAGTCACCACCGATGGGAATGAGCACATCTTCAACGCTGTGTTTGATTATGGCAGTACGGAGTTTGGCCCCGTAGACGGCTGGCGATGGTCACCAACGGGTACGCACCTGGCCTATTGGCGCATGGACGCGAACGAGGTGCGCACCTACCCGCTGATTGATGAACTGCATAGCTACAGCGAGGTTCGCGAATTCCACTACCCCAACACCGGTGAACGGCACGCGATAAATGAAATTCATGTGTTCAGACTGGAAACGGGTAAAACCAATAAATTGGATCTCGCACACGATCCTGATGACTACCTACCCGAGCTGAATTGGAATGCCGCTGGGGACGCTTTGGTGGTGCAGCACCTGGCTCGTGACCACAAAACGCTCAAGCTGTGGGAAGTGGGTCTAAGCAATGAAAAGCCGCGTCTTTTGCTTCAGGAGCAAGACCCGGCGTGGATCGATATCACCCATGATTTACAGCCCCTAGCGGACGGCACGCTCTTGTGGACCAGCGAGCGGAGTGGTTTTCGCCATATCTATCACCTGCTCGCCGACGGAAAGCAGCGGCCAGTCACGTCCGGCGAATGGTCCGTAGATCGAATGATTGGCGTGTCAGGATCTTCGCCAGGGGAGCATTGGGTCTATTTTTACGCCAAGAAAGATTCCCTTATCGATCAGTTTGTTTATCGAGTGAACCTCGAAGATGGCCGTCAGGAACGGCTGACAGATCGACCCGGCTGGCACGAGTGGGCCATGTCGCCCGGCGGTGAGTATGTACTGGCTAAACACTCTGACGCGAACACACCCCATACGCAGCGACTACTGCGGTCCGATGGAGAAAGGCTCTTGTCCCTCGTAGAGGACTCGGTGCCGGCATTTTCAAAGTACGAATTGGCGACAACCGAGTTCGTTACCTTCCCTTTGAAGAATGGTGTTGAGCTCAATGGCTTCTTCATCCGTCCGCCGGACTTTGACCCTTCGAAGAAGTACCCGGTGATTGCGTACGGCTATGGAAACGCGGGTTCTCAGGTCGTTGTTAATCGCTGGGGTACCCAACGAGGGCCCACCCAGGATCTCTGGCATCGCTATCTCGCTCAGCAAGGCTATGTGGTGTTCACCATGGACAACCGAACCACCGCTGGCCGCGGTAAGGCAGCGAAGAATCTAACCTACGGTGAATACGGGAAATACGCGGTGCTCGACTACATCGAGGGTGTCGAGTACCTCAAAGCACAGCCTTGGATAGACGGCGAGCGTATCGGGTTCTGGGGATGGAGTGGCGGCGGTTATCTCGCCGCAGCGTTGATGACAAAGGCCGCGCCGCTGTTCAAGGTGGCTGTTAGCGTCGCGCCAGTCATCGACCTAACCCGCTATCAAGCCGTGGGGGTTGAGCGCTGGATGGGAACCCCGCAGGAGAACCCCGAAGGCTATGCCGCAGTGAATTTAATGAACTACGCGGATCAACTGGAGGGCAAGCTGCTCCTCATTCATGGTACCGGTGATGAAAACGTCAAGTTTGCATTCACTCTGCAATTTGCCGACGCATTGATTAAAGCGGGTAAACAGTTTGACATGCTCGTGTACCCCAATCAGCGCCACGCCATCGCCGACTATCGCTTGCACGTGTTCAGCACCATGACACGTTACTTTGAAGAGCATCTTTGAGGGTCAATGGTTGAGTGGCCTACTAACGAAAGAGCCGCCACCCTCGGCTCATCGACGCTCCCAAACCGGCGGGTCGCCAATGTTCTCAAGTAGGAAATCGATAAGTGCGCGGACTTTAGCCGTGAGGACATTGGCTCTTGGGTACACAAGCCAAATTGCCGATTGATCGTCCACTTCGTGTTGTGGCAACACCCGTACCAGGGAGCCCTGGGCGAGATCCTCGCTGACACTCCAATAGGAATTCATCGAAATGCCCACGCCGGCGGCGGTGGCGATGCGCATGCTGGCACCGTCATCGCAGGCTATCCGATGTGAATCCTTCTCCGGAGGAAACTTACCCATCGGCCCGCCGTCTGTGGATTTCAAGGCTCGGGTGCGTCCGTCTCGAAATACGAGGAGTCGATGTGTCTTAAGGTCTCCCAGCGCTTTGGGAATACCGTGCTGTCGTAGATACTCCGGTGAGGCGCATAGGATGCGTCGATCGTCGGCGAGTTTTCTGGCCCGTAGGCTGCTGTCGGTGATTGCTGTATTGCGCAGGGCGAGATCGAAACCACCTTCAATGAGGTCGAAATGCGTATCGGAGAGCCGCAGATCAAGACTGACCTTTGGATAGTGATCGAGAAACTTGGGTAACAGCGGTGCGATGTACATCTGCGCGAAGGTACTGGAGCAGGCGAAGCGCAGCTTTCCAGAAACGGTAGGCTCACCATGCCCTAAGGCGGCGAGGGCGGCATCCTCCTGGGCGAGGATTTCGCGGGCGAACGGCAAAAACTCCGCACCTTCCAGCGACAGGGATACTTTCCGCGTAGACCGGCGTAGCAGGTCGGCCCCGAGCTGCTTCTCGAGCTTTGCCAGTCGTGCACTGGCTACGGCCGGTGCCAGATCCAGCTGCCGTCCCGCCGCGCTGATGTTGAGCAAGTCGGCGGCCAGCACGAATAGGCGAATTCCTTCGGTATCCACAGTGAAGACTCTTCAAGGCTCGAAGGGCTAATTATATAGAAAATACGAATACTGAAATCGTTTCTGGGTCATTTTATTTGATAACTCAGGTATTTAGGCTTGATCGCATGATTAACAACGCTTCTTAGCCTCAGAGGCAACACCATGCCCAAGACCCTACTGATTACCGGTGCCACGGATGGCATCGGCCTTGAAACCGCCAAGCTACTCGCCGCCGATGGGCACACTTTGCTCCTTCATGGTCGCAGCAGCGATAAGCTCGCAGCCGCAGAGAAAACCTTGCGCGAGATTCCCAGCGTTGGGCACCTGGAGAGTTATCGGGCGGACCTCTCCAAGCTGCAAGAGGTGCGAGCGTTGGCGAAGACTGTTCGCGCTGGTCATGAGCACCTCGATGTTGTGATTAACAACGCAGGGGTCTTCAAGGTACCGGGCTCGGCGCTTGTGAATGGTTTGGACCTAAGGTTTGTCGTCAATACCATCGCCCCGTATCTACTGACGCGCCTATTGCTAGGCGCTATGGATTCCGACGGTCGTGTGGTCAACCTCTCGTCCGCCGCTCAGGCTTCCGTAGATCTAGAGGCGTTACGGGGTCGTCGATCCCTGGGTGATAGTGAGGCCTACGCGCAGAGCAAGCTGGCGCTGACCATGTGGTCCTTCCACATGGCCCAGGAAGTGGCCGGTAAGGGTCCGGCGCTGATCGCGGTTAATCCTGCCTCCTTACTGGCCAGCAAAATGGTCAAGGATGCCTATGGCGTTGCAGGAAACGATCTCAGCGTGGGTGCGGAAGTGCTAGTCCGGGCTGCCCTCGGCGCGGAATTCGCTAGCGCGAATGGGCGTTACTACGACAACGATCTTCAGCGTTTCGCCGATCCTCACGGAGACGCGCTCAACAGCGAGAAAAACGCTGATCTCGTACACGCCATCGAAACTCTCATCGAAATCCATTCCTAACACCTCATCGTCGCGCGAGCGACGGCCACCCCTACACGCCAAGGAGAACCCCCTATGGAGTATCAAAACTTCACCACGTTTACCGTTCAAACCGACAGCGGCATTGCCTGGGTGACCTTTGACTATCCACCGGTGAACGTCCAGGGACTATTGATGCTGGCCGATTTAAATCGCCTGGCGCAGAAACTGGAATCGGACCGGGCCATTAAGGTCGTGGTGTTCCAGTCCAGTCATCCTGAAATCTTCGTCTGTCACGCCGATACGGAGTTTCTAAAGGAAATGTCGACTGCGGCCGTCAGCCGCGATGAGGTGTCGTTGCTGGATCTGCAGGTGGTGCTGGAGCGGATTAGCAAGCTGCCTCAGGCAACCATCGCAAAAATCGAGGGCTTTGCTCGGGGCGGTGGACACGAATTTGCCCTGGCCTGTGATATGCGATTTGCCGCCCGAGGGAAAGCTCGCTTTATGCAAATGGAAGTGGGCATGGGGATTCTTCCCTGTGGTGGTGGCGCTTCCCGCATGGCTAGGCAGGTGGGATTGGGGCGTGCCCTTGAAATTGTCTTGGCCGCACGAGACTTCGACGCCGACGAAGCGGAGCGATGCGGCACCGTGAACCGGACCCTGGATGCGGACGAAATCGGTCCCTTCGTAGAGGCCATGGCCAAACGCATAGCGCTTTGGCCAGCGGAATCCATTAACGCGACAAAACAAGCGGTTTACGAGTCTGTGGATCTTCCCATCCACGACGCTTTGCGCGCGGAGGCTTACTGGCTTTACCAGGCGACTAGTCAAACGCCGGCCATCAAGCGGTTTCAGTGGGCCGATGAGCAGGGGGCGCAGTTCGATATGGATAACCAACGGCGCTGGCCCGAGATGTTGGTCGACGTGCAGGAAGTGCAGTGAGCGACTCTCGCTTCATCCACCCCATGGGAGATTTGTCATGAAAGCAATGGTGCTAAAGAAATACGGGCCAGATGCGGACTTTACCCTCGCGGATGTACCGCGACCTGTGGAGACCGCGGGGCAGGTGCTGGTAAAGATTGCCGCCAGCAGCGTGAATACCGTTGACACGATGATCCGTCAATTGGGACAAGAGGGATTGCCCTTTTCTCCCGACTTGCCCGCCATTCTGGGTATGGATTTCGCCGGTACGGTAGAGGCCGTGGGCGAGGGTGTTGAGGGCTTCGCCGTGGGCGATGAGGTGTATGGCTGTGCGGGTGGCCTTGGAGAGCTCCAGGGAGCTCTGGCCGAGTATATGGTCGCCGACGCTCGGTTGCTGGCACTCAAACCCAAATCCTTGTCGATGCGCGAAGCTGCTGCTCTACCGCTGGTGGGAATCACCGCGTACGAAGGGCTGATGCGCGCAAACCTCCGCGCGGGACAGCGGGTGTTGGTGCACGGCGGGGCGGGCGGTGTTGGTCATGTGGCCTTGCAGTTGGCGGCGCATCTGGGTGCGCAGGTTTTTGCGACGGGCAGCGGCGACAAGTCGTTAAAAGTAATCGAGAACCTGGGGGCCGTGGCTATCGACTATACGAAGGAGACCGTGGCCGACTACGTGAACAACTACACGGGCGGTTTTGGGTTTGACGTGGTCTACGACTCCGTCGGTGGAGCGAACATGACCAACTCTTTCGCCGCGGCAGCGCTCAATGCTCAGGTGGCCACCACGGTCTCCCTGGTTGAGATAGATCTTGCCCTTGCGCACTTCAAAGGTCTTTCGTTGCACGTGGTGTTTATGTTGATCCCCATGCTGCACGACCTAAAGCGGGAAGACCATGGATCGATTCTGAGAAACTTGAGTCGCATTGTTGACGACGGTGGGTTAAAGCCACTGCTAGACCCGCAATCCTACGCCCTTGAGGACGCAGGTAAGGCTCATGCTCGATTAATGAGCGGTGAGGCCGTGGGGAAGGTGGTCGTGGAGGTTAACCACTGAGAAAAGGCGCAGCTTGATACTCGGTCCCTCGGAACGCGCCGCGTATACTGATGCCTTGATCTTTCAAGCAAGGTAGCCGTGCATGTCTCAGAGAGGCCCATCGCAGCTTGTTGTAACGCTGCTCGTAACGTTGTTCCTGAATGTCAGTCTTCTACGGGCCGTCGCAGCGGAACCCCGCCGCATCATCATCGACGACGACGCCTTTGGTCTCATGCACTACATGTTGCTCAACGCACCGGATGTAGAAGTCCTCGGCATCACAACAGTCAGTGGAAACACCTGGGCCAATCGGGTGACGGCTCAGTCCCTGCGCGGTTTGGAGATCAGTGGCGATACGGATGTTCCGGTGATGGAGGGCGCTACTTTTCCCCTGCTGAATTCCGAGCAACTCACCCAGCGTTTTGAGGGTTTGTACGGCAAGCTCGTGTGGAAAGGGGCGTGGATGCGCGAGTGGGTGGAGCCCACGCAGCAGACCCAGCCGACCTACTACGGCCCTTTTGAAGAGGTGGAGCTACCGGGAGGCAACGCGAAGATAGCTGCGGCGGACGAGATCGCTGCGAACTTCCTGGTTCGTATGGTTCGCAAGTACCCGGGTGAGATCAGTATTTTTGCCACGGGGCCCATGACCAACCTGGCGCTGGCGCAGCGTCTGGACCCACGCTTCGCTGAGCTGGCGAAGGAGCTCATCTACATGGGCGGTAGCCTCGGCCCCCGTCAGGTTCTGGACAATCGCTCGGCGGCGGAGTTTGCCCGCGAATTCGTTAATTCACCACGACGGGAGTTCAACGTGTTCTGGGATCCCGAGGCTGCGAGTATTGTGGCTCGCAGTCCCTGGCGAAGGATTGTCATGGTTCCCGTTGACCCCTCGACCGCTACGCAGATCACACCGCAACTCAAGGAACGCCTTGCGGCGGTGGCTAGCCCCGAGTTGGCAAAGACCATCGCAGGGTTAGAACCGGGCTTTCCCCTTTGGGATGAGATTGCGGCCGCCGTGTGGCTAAAGCCTGACCTGGTGCGTGAGTCTCGGGAGCTGTACGTGGATGTCGATACGGCCTTCGGTCCAGGCTACGGTAATACCCTGTCCTGGGATGAGCACTATCAACCCGGCCTTGGCGAGCGTAAGAATGAAGTAATCCTCGCCGTCGATCCGCCCGGTTTGTATGAGCTTATGGAAACGCTCATGGGCAATAGCGACGGTCCATAAAAGTCCTTGAAGCTTCAGGGCAGCAGTAGTTCCACCAGTTGATGTTCAAAGGCCGCCTGATCTTTCCAGGTCATGGCGCAGTTGACCGGGCGTCCGTTTTCACGATCAACCACGGTGTAACCGTCATCCGTCACCCGTAGGGGCAGGCGCTCCAGGTTGACGAGTTCGCCGCCCAGGGCAAGGTGGACCGCCACGGCATCAAACAAGGTGGTACTTGTCTTGCTCATATCGTGATCGCTCGCGATGAAAGGGGCTCCCGGTAGCCAGGCGTGGTAGTTGTCCATCAGCGTTTTCAACCATGGCGCATCGCTTTCATAGAGTCGCCGATAGTTGTCTCCATCCAGTACGATTTCACCGCAGGTATCCAGGGGGGTGATCGTGCAATCCCAGGGTGCGGCAAACACCGCTTGTAACGAACGGGGATCGACGCGCACGTTGTATTCCGCCGCTGGTGTGGAATCGCCGGCATAGCCTTTGTAAATAGAGCCATGCATCCCAACGAAGTGGGCGTTGTCGGCGATGCCAGGATCGCGGCGCAACGCTTCGGCGATATTCGGAACTGGGCCCAGGCAGAGAAGGGTGACCGGCGTGGGAGAGTTGTTGATGGTATCGATGATGGCTTGCACACCGTCTTCGATGATCTGACCCGGATAGCGGTCGAGAGTGTAATCGTCGAGCCAGCCGCTCTGCTGGCCGGGGGCATCGACCAGCTTGTCATCCAGCGTCATCCCGATGCCGACGGGGATTTGGCTGTGGCCGGTCGTGTCCAGTAAACGCGCCAAGAGCCGGGCTCGATACAGGGGATTACCGTAATCACCGACTACGAGTTTTAAATCCAGCGATGATTGCCTGAGCAACATGAGCAGGGCCCAGGTGTCGTCGATATCGTCCCCAATGTCCGTGTCCAGAATGAGAGGCTGCGGTTTTGCGCTCATGTCCTTGCTGCTTGCTGCCGTGAGGGTGGCGAAGGCCGCAGCAATCGCGCCCAAGGTGAACTGCCTGCGGCTGAGATCGAGCTTGTCTGTGCCCATCTGGTGATTTCCTCGGAGAGCGCTTGTCTGGGGCGAGGAGCTTACCAGCAGTAGGCGCTATCTTTTGGTCGCATCGCCACGGGTACCTCGTCTTTGTGATGGCGACCTTTGTCGGTCATCGCTTTGGATGTAGCTCGGGTGCGCTCCCGTAGCTCGGCGAGGACCGTCGCGTGCTCAGCCACGTTCACCAGATTGCTGCGTTCTGCCGGGTCGGCATGCACATCAAACAGTTGCTCGAAGATGGGTTCACGGTCGGAAAAGTCCAGCTGTTCCTCGGTGTAGGGGCAGCCCTCGGCGGCGAAGTAACGCACATACTTCCAGCGTTCGGTCCGCAGGGCCTCGATAAACGGGTTGCCCTCGGCAACGGTAAGGCTTTCAAGAAATACAGAGTCTCGGGGTGACTCCTGATGCTGCAGCGCTTCGCCTTCCATTCGCTCCGGTGCGGTAATCCCTGCATAGGCCAGAATGGAGGCGGGTACATCAATGCTCAGCACCAGGTCTTTGTTGATCTGCCCCGTTTCATCGGCGGGTACTCTCGGGTCGTATACCACCAGGGGGATCTTGGTGACGAGGTCGTACAGCAGAGCTTTTCCGCCGGTACCGTACTCACCATTGAGTAAGCCATGATCGCTGGAGAAGATGATGACGGTGTTTTTATCCAGACCTTGCGCACGCAATTGCGCCACCAGAGAGCCCACTACTTCATCGACACCGGTGATGGTCTGGTAATAGCGGATCAGGTGCTCGGGTTGTAGCGCGGGCAGGTAGTTGTACGCATACCATTTCTGGCGTGCGTCGTGATCGATGACTCCCTCGGGAATGAATTTATAGGGGTCCTGTCCTGTGTCGGGCGCTGGTGGGATGGGATGTTCTCGATACAGCTCGTCGTAAACCGGGTGCCCCGCAAGCCGGGGGTTGGCGTTTGCCGGGTAACCCATCACCCGACAGGCGTAATGGTCGCAGTCTGGCGCCGCGCCTTCGGGAAACATGGAGGACACCACGGAGTTGTGGGGGGCTGAGAAGCTGACAGACAGCATGAAAGGTGAGTCCGTCGGCCGCGTGGCGAAGAACTCCGACACCATTTCTCCCATGATTTCCGTGGTAATCGAATGTTCTGCATTGCGATAGATGGCCGTGGCGGGGTTCTCGGGGAGGTCTTTGGGGAAGAACGGCAGCCACCCATCGTGAGCTCGCCAGAAGTCGAACTGCTTAGAAGCGCCGCCTTCCAGGGCATAGAACTGCACACCGAATTTGCCGATGAATCCCGTGTGGTAGCCGGCGTCTCGGAGCAATGCTGGATACGTTTCGGACCACTGGGAGTCGGTGACCTGGTAAGGGGAGTTAAAACCCAGGCCACTGGTTCGCTCGTACTGCCCTGAAAGAAAGGCGAAGCGGCTGGGTGCGCAAATGGGCTGTACCGTAAAGGCGTTGGTGTAGCGAACACCGCCGCGAGCCAGGGCATCGATATGAGGCGTTTGGATCTGCGGGTGACCGGCGATAGAGAGGGTGTCAGCCCGTTGGTCGTCGGTGAGGAGAAAAATAATGTTGGGCCGATCAACGGCGGTTGCAGCGGTGGATGCTTCCGTATCGACGCTGGGGCTGCTGTAGCAGGGAGCTGCAACAGTTAGCAGCCCAAGGATCAGGGCGAGGCCAAAGCTCCGCGCAGAATCAGCGAAAGCCGAGCCTACAATTTTGCGGCCCGGCGTATCATCAATGCCGAGACGAAAAGGCCCACCGATGAGGTGGGCCTTCTGCATCGAACGAAGGTGCAGCAGCTTTAGAAGCGCCAGGATGCGTTTACGCCCCAGGTGCGTGGCTCGTTCGTGTAGGCCAGCAGGTTCGCAAAGTCGATGCCGCCGAGGATGTTTTCCTCGTCGGTGATGTTGCGACCGAACAGCCCGATCTCGTAGTTGTGACGCAGGCTGCGATAACCCAGGCGCAGACCACCTTCAAACTGCGTATCTGTCACGTATTCCACGCTCTCGTAAAGGAAATCGTTGGTCTCGCCGCGGAATTTCCAGTCAGTGAACAGGTACAGCTCCGCATCGCCATTGTTCAGCGGGTAGGAGTAGTCGATCTCGAAGTTGGCGGTCCACTCCGGCGCGTGTTGGAAGGGGTTGCCATCGATAAGCGCCAGTCCATCGGCGTTGAGGGGGTCCGTCACCGTACACAGCCCCGAGCCACAGGGCGCCACAGCCAGGGAATCGTCGTTGATCTCGGTCTTCACGTAGCCAAAGCCACCGGACAAGACGAGGTTGTCGACGACGATGTACTCCGCCTCAAACTCGAAGCCGTAACCGATGCCTTCTTCGCCATTGAGGAGCGTGGTGGAGTTATCGGCGCCGCCCACGGCTGTGAGCTGGATGTCGTCAATGACGTAGTAGAACAGGGCCGCGTTGTAGCGCAGACGTTCGAATTCGGCTTTGTAGCCGATCTCGTAAGAGAGGATGGTCTCGGAGTCGGCGGTGGTGACTTCAGGATCGTCTTCCAGGCGATCCTGAATCGTCGGTGCCCGGAAGCCCGCAGCTATTCGTCCGTAGAGTCGACCCTCATCTGTGGTTGCGTAAGAGAAGGACAGGTCCCAGCTTACGTTGTCGTCTTCCAGATTGATTTCTGGCAAGAACTCCGAGGGCACGCCATCGGTGTAGCGCACGTTAACCGCGTCTTTTTCGTCGTCCGTGTAGCGCAGGCCAGCGGTGACCGTCAGTCGATCGGTAAAGTCGTAGGAGGCCTGGCCGAAGAAGGCGATGGTGGTGTTTTGGATATCCGCCGTGGATCCGATGCGGAACTCTGGCGCTCCGGCGCTTTGGTTTGCCGCCGTGCCGAAGAAGTCATCTTTGAAGTAGAACACCCCAACCTGATAGTTCAGGGGGCCATCGAGGTTACTGGCCAGGCGGATTTCCTGGGTGAACTGTTCCAAATCCTGGTTGCCACCGGTATCGACGTTAACAACAAAGGGTGAAGCGAAGGGGTTGAAGGGGTCACTGTCGGGACCGGCGGGGCCCTCACAGGTGAACACGCAGCCAAAACCGCCGTCGATGTCGCCACGGCCAAAGCGGTCGGTGATGTCCTGGTAGGAGGTGATAGACGTCAGGGTGTAGTCGCCGATATCCCAGTCCACCGTCAGGGTGGTGCCGTTGGACTCCATGGTGCCCTGGTTGTTGTCGCCGCCATCAAAGAAAACGGTGTCGCGATCGAAGTTTGAGTTCAGGCTATTGCTACCCTGGCTGAGCACGTTGGCACGGAACAGGCTGGTGGTGCTTTCGGAATCCTGACGCTGGTGCATCAACCAAACACGAAGATTTTCTGTGGGTGTCCATTGCAATTGGACGCGGGCTGCGCCGATGTCGAAGCCGCCCATGGCGTCGTTCTGACCGGTGAAGCCATTGTCTACCCAGTCATCCCGGTTCTGAGACAGTATGGAGATCCGCCCCGTAAGGGTGTCGTCGATGATGGTGCCGCCGACGGCGCCTTCAAGAATCTGCGTGCCGAGGTTGCCGATGCTGCCAGTGATGTAGCCTTCGGTCTCTTCCGTGGGGCGACGGGTGTTGATCTTGACGATACCGGCGGTCGTGTTCCGGCCAAACAGCGTGCCCTGGGGGCCTCGGATCACCTCGACGCTACCCATATCGAAGAGCGGGAAGCCTTTAAGGGCCGATTTTTCCATCACCACGTCGTCCATAATCAAGGACACGGGCTGAGAGGCTGCGGCAGTGAAGTCCGCGTTGCCTAGGCCGCGTAGATAGAAGCGGGGCGCCAGGCGACCGTTGGAGGTCTCGATGTACAGACCGGGAGCGGCACTGGACAGCGCTAAAATGTCTTCGCCGCTGGCGAAACGTGCATTGAGGCGATCACCTGCCATATTCGTGATCGAGATAGGCACCTCGAGAATGTTTTCATCCCGCCGTTGCGCGGTAACCACGACTTCCTCAAGCGCCGTTGTGGGTTGCGCATATGCTGCTGGACTGCCGATGACACTGGCCACGGAGGCCAGAGCGACGGCCGACGCCAGTGTTTCCGCCTGTTTCTTGAACATTTCAGTTCTCCATAAGTGTGGTAATGCGGTCGGGATGAACGCCCGAGAGATTATAGGGCCAAATTGGCACTTTATTCCCCGTTTGTGACCAATTCACATGATGGCTGCAGCCCTGCTAGCGTGCGAGACTGGTGACTCGTTGATTACATCACTAGAAGGGGCCTCATGCGTCGGCGCAAGTTCATTCGAAGCACACTGCTGGGTCTGGGGGGCGCACCTTTAGCGCAGACCTTGGCTGCCGGCGGGGCACTGCCGGGCAACCCTTTTCAGTTGGGGGTGGCTTCAGGTGATGTTACCGCCAGCGCTGTGGTGCTCTGGACGCGACTGGTGATAGACCCTGACACGGCAGATGGTGCCATGCCGATGGCAAACCTGGCTGTGCGATGGGAAGTCGCCGCAGATCAAGGGTTTAGAACTGTGCTCAGGCAGGGAGAAGCCATTGCTTCACCAACGCTAGGGTATTCGGTGCACGTTGAGCTGGAGGGTTTGGAGCCAGGCCAGGAATACTGGTACCGCTTTGCCGTGGCGGGTTATGTCTCGCCCATCGGGCGTACCAGGACGCTCCCCAGTGCGCAGGATAGCCCTGAAATGCTGAGGTTTGTCACCGCTTCCTGCCAGAACTACACCCACGGATACTTCACGGCCTACCGTCATATGATCGAGGATCAGCCGGATTTCGTGATCCATCTGGGCGATTACATTTATGAGACCTCCTTTGGCGAGAGCTTCCGATCACACCCGACCGAGGAAGCTCCGAAAACCCTGAATGAGTACCGGCGCTGGCACGCTCGCTACAAAACCGACCCGCATTTGCAGGCGGCTCATGCAGCGCTGCCGTTTTTCCTCACCATTGATAACCACGATGCGGTTCCTGACTCCGATCCGGAGCAAATGAAGCTACGAGCCATCGCCTATCAGGCCTGGTACGAGCATATGCCCGTTCGCGGTTACGCGGGATCGGGTCAAAATCGCTTTGCGATGCATCGTTCCATTGTCCTTGGTGATGTGGCGCAGATTTGTTTGCTGGATGTGCGGCAATTCCGCGACCCCATCGAGGTTTGCACCGGGAGTTACGATCCGAGCTATGGCTTCGGCAACTACCGGCAGCGCTGCGCTGCGGTGTTCGATGAGTCCCGCAGTATGTTGGGAGTCAATCAAAGCGACTGGCTGGTAGAACGCCTCGAGACAAACCAGGCGGCGTGGAATGTGGTCGCCTCACCCGGCCCTTTCCTGCCTTTTTCCTATCGGGTTGAAGACGAGGATCGCCGTTACATTGGCGCCTGGGATGCTTACCCGGCAAATCGGCAACGCATCGCTGATGCCCTATTGGCCGCGAAGGTTGGAAAGCCACTCATTTTGAGCGGCGACGTGCATTCCTTTTGGGCTGTCGATGGTTCACAAACGCCCGATGCGGATGAGCGTTTTCCGTTGCTGGAATTCACCACCTCGTCGATCAGCGCCAACTGGCCGCCTCAACTTGCGCAACCAGTAACCGACAACCTGCCGCACAACCCTCAAGTGCAGTTCTATGATCCGGCGCACCGCGGGTATCTCTTGCACGAGGTGACGGCCGAGCGCTGGGTGTGTACAGCGCGGGGGCTGGAAAGTGTCACGGATAAGGACTCGGCATTAACTAGCGTGGGTCGGTTTACCATCGATGATGACTATCGGTTGACCATGGCGTCGCGCGAGCATGGCTCTGCGGGGGCAGGTTAAGCCCTCAACAACGAGAAAAGGGTGACCCGCCAGGATCACCCTTTTCTATTTGGTGGAGGCGGCGGGAGTTGAACCCGCGTCCGCCAGCACTCTGCCATTGGCTCTACATGCTTAGCTTCCGTCTATTGCTTTAACCGGCGACAGCCCAACGGTCAGGACGCCACCGGCGAGCCCCGTAATTGTTTAACAGCCCGGTCCGAGACAGGCCTTGCTGCGATCCAGTTCTATATGACAGTCAGTAGCGCGGGGCTGGAACCTTGCTAAAGACCGCTAGGGCCGAAGCCACTAGATGAGGTCATCGTGACCGCTTACGCGGCCAGTGCTACCTCGTAGTTGTCGTCGTTGGCAACTATAAGTTTACAGCTCGGGATTAACGTGATTCGCTGCCATCACGGCATGCACCGCAGGTTTCGTTACCGTCGTCGAATCCATAACGCCCCCAGGTGGTTGGCTAATACTACCATGAATCACTCTTTCCCCAGGTGGAAGGGTCTGTTCTGGGGTCTAGATTGAGAACCGCCATGGCGTCGATCTATTATTCAAGGAGCGCAGTGAAAGCTCTGCTTAGAGACTGTGCACGAGCGCGGTCAGCGCGTTTCTGACATATAACAAAGGAAAACAGGGGGATGCTATGGAGGGATTTGAGCCCAATATGTGGGCCGTACTGGTTGCTGCTCTGGCAGGATTTGTTGTCGGTGGATTGTGGTACTCGCCGCCTCTGCTCGGAAATGCCTGGATGCGCGAGGCGGGGGTGACGGAAGAGCAAGTCAACGGCAGTAATAAAGCAAAGATCTTCACGATCACGTTCTTCGCTTTATGGATCATGAGCTACTGCCTAGAGATGTTCATTGGCCCGGCAGCACAAAACACAGCGAGTGGGCAAAGCCCCTGGATCATGGGAGCGTTCTACGGGTTTCTCACGGGGTTTGGTTGGCTTTTCTTCGCCGTGGTGGTGCTCGCTTTGTTTGAATTGCGATCCGTGAAATACATGCTTATCAACGGCGGCTACTGGATTGTGACTATGACGGTGATGGGAACGATACTGGGCGGCTGGGCTTAGAACGGCCTAGCTCTCGTTATCTACCGGTGCGATTGCACCTATTTGCAACATCAATCGCAGGGGATCAAACAGGGGCCATATGTCGGTAATTTGGCCGTCCACGATACGGATGACGTCTTCCCCAAGCACATCGATGGAGCGATCCGTGGCGGGTATGCCGCGAAACTCCGCCTTGTGGGTTCCCGTCCAGCGCCAGCGGACGAAAACCTGGTCGCCATCGGCGATCAGGTCATCGACCTGAGTGATTTGTGTATCGGGGAAGCCATCGTGGCAGGACTTAACGATAGCTGCGTAAGCAGCAGGTCCCACCGCCGGATAGCCGCTGCTATGGCGGCGAAAATTGGTCGCCAGAAGTTCTTCGGCAACGTCGAACCGGCCCTCATGCCATAGCTCCGTAAGCCAGCGTTGAACGAGGGCTTTGTTGGCGGCTTCCTGCGCGGCTTTGTGCTCGAGGGATTGGGTGTTCGAGGCCCCTGGGTCAGCGTGGCCTGGCGTCGAGAGAAGCAAGCCAGACAACAACGTTGTGATGAGCCAAATCAGAGAGCTTCGTTGCACTGCATTTTTGAGTCCTGCTTCGATCATCAGAATCCTCCGTGTTTCTCCAGGTGGCGCCGCTCCTCGTCGGTGCTTTCCCGACCCAGAATAGAGTTCCGCGACGGGTAGCGCCCAAACCGCTCGATCAGCTCCCGGTGGAGCTTTTCGTAGCGCAACGCTTCTTTATTACCAAGATCCGAGAACAGTCGCAGGGCTTCGTCGTGTACCGCCAGGGACTCCGAGTGCATATACGGCATGTATGTGAAGTAGCGTTCGTCGGCGGTCATAGCCAGATCATCGCCCGAAGCCACCGCTTCCTGAGCCAGGGCCAGAGCCATGGGATCTTGGGAAAACGCCTGGGGAGTATTGCGGAATAGGTTTCGCGAGAACTGATCAAGAACGATGATTTCTGCGCAACGACCACCGGGCGATACTCGCCATTGCCAGCATTCGCCGCGCCTGGCTTTTTCCAGGGTTGTCAGGAACTTGGCGCGACACAACTGGTCGAAGTCATCCGAGCGTTTAAACCATCGTTTTGGCCCGGCTTCGTCAAACCAAAAACGATTGACTGTGTTGGGGGAAGGCATGCTCCAAGTCTAACCTACGCGCGTATAAACAGTTTTTATCGTAAAATGGTGGGTTATC
>DIYG01000095.1 GCA_002428935.1 Halieaceae bacterium UBA6060 | reverse complement strand
AGATCAGGTCGCGGCTACTACAGGTAAGGTGTTCAACAGCCTCTCTGAGATAGCGACGCTCATTACCGGAACTCGCTGGTCGGGCCCTCGTTTCTTCGGCCTCAAACAGCACCAACGTGTCAACAAGTAGTGCCAATCCAGTCCGTTGCGCTATCTACACCCGTAAAAGCTCTGAAGAAGGGCTCGATCAAGACTTCAATTCGCTCGATGCCCAGCGCGAGTCCTGTGAGGCCTATGTAGCGAGCCAAGCGCACGAAGGCTGGTGGGCGCTCCCGGAACGCTTTGACGACGGCGGGTACTCGGGAGGCACAGTGGACCGCCCTGCTCTCTCCCGCATCCTGGACCTTGTTCACAGCCGTCAGGTCGACGTGATCGTTGTCTATAAGCTCGATCGCCTCTCTCGATCTCTGGCTGACTTCGTGCGTTTAATAGAGCTCTTTGACGCGCACGACGTCTCGTTTGTCTCAATCACACAGCAGTTCAACACTTCGACGTCGATGGGGCGGCTCACGCTGAACGTTTTGCTCTCGTTTGCCCAGTTTGAGCGTGAAGTTACGGGGGAGCGAATACGTGACAAGATCGCCGCCTCAAAGAAAAAAGGAATGTGGATGGGCGGTCGCGTCCCGCTAGGCTACGACCTCACCGACCGCGAGCTATGCGTTAATGAAAGAGAAGCCGCGGTCGTTCGACACATCTTCAATCGATATCTCGCTCTCGGCTGCGTACGCAAACTCAAGACCGAACTTGACGATCAAGGCTACCGCAGCAAGCCCAGGCCCGATCACCACAAGATATCCGGCGAAAAGCCCTTCTCCCGCGGTGTGCTGTACGCACTCCTCAAGAATCCGCTGTACATCGGCAAGGTGCATCACGATGGAACACTCTACGAGGCTAACCACTCGGCGATCGTAGATGCCGAGGTTTGGGATGCCGTTCAGACGAAGCTACGAACAAACCGCACACGCCACAAAGCCAGAGGCACCGCAAAGCACCCGAGCCTGCTCGCAGGTCGCGTCGTCGATGACAAGGGTAATCGGCTGTCGCCGACCTACACGCAAAAGCGCAACAAGCGCTACGGTTACTACATCAATCAGGCGCTGCTGCAATTTCGCGAAGACGACGCTCTAGCTGTCAAGCGGATTCCAGCAGTGCAGTTGGACAACGCCGTCGAGGAGTTGGTCATGGATCTCATTGGCAATCCAACCTCCCTGCTCGACCACCTCACCAAGAACTTGTCTGATGCTCACGATGTAGAGCGCGCGCTGTCACACGCCCAGCAGCTCAATGAAACGTGGCGGAGCTTTGATACCGCTACAAAGATCAAGACACTGGCTGCAATCGATCTGAGGGTCACGGTCGAATCTAACCGAGTTGATCTGTCGCTCTGCCGGCAGGGCTTAAGCAACCTACTGTTGAATCAGCACCACGACTCGGCGACTACCGAATCACGTTCGCCGGATCCAAAAGATCGCATCGCGTTATCCGCGGCGATCGACCTCCGCCGAAGTGGCATCGGCAAACGCCTGATCGTCGGCAACACGCGTCGGAAACCTCCCAAGGCTCACCCCCGGTCTGTACGGGCACTGCAGCGCAATGTGCTCAATGCCCTGCGATGGAATCAGGAGTTGATTACCGGCGCGGTAGCCTCCATCGACGCGCTGGTGAATCGAGACGGGCTCAATCGACGCCAGGTGTACCGCATCCGCCAACTCGCTTTCCTGGCACCCGATATCATTGAGCGTATTGCCGAGGGCGATATTCCGGACACGCTCACGCTGGAGAAACTCAAGAAGGGGTTCCCGATGGATTGGGAGGAGCAACGACACCTTTTCGGGATACGCTAGTTCACACTTCAGTTTAAAGGCCACACTGCGCGTACTGTTCGACGAGCTCAAGAGGTTAGCCCGCCTCCAATCCCCCGCTGTAACGCCCTGTGGCATCGCCTTACATGCTCGACTAACGCTCGCCCGGGCGCTCGCACTAAAGCACCACAAGGCCTCCGCCCCTTCAGGTTACTCCCCACGAAACCTCCGTACAAACTTTCGCAACTCTTTGGCTCAAATCACAAATTTTTTGCTAACGAACGCCAAAATCGTTTGTACGGAGGGACTCCCGTGACCTACATTTGTCGTCGCCGAAAGCTAATCGGCGCGACGGGTTCTCGTGCAATGCGGGGGCCAACCAAAACATATCGCTAGCGATTGTTCACTCGCTAGTCTTTTCTACTGCAGTCCCCGAAGGAGCGACTGGCTGCCGGTTTTGGCAAGCTATGGACGTTCTTTTTTGGAGGACTGGTTTATGACGAACCATCAAATCACGCAGCGGGACATCGAGTCCCTGAGCGTACCGAGTACCCATGCGCGGTCTCACACCGCGAAGCAGTTGAAGAAGCTGGAAGCCGCAATCCAGCGCTTTGGCATTGTCATCCCGCTAGTTTGCGACGGCGGCGGGCAAGTGTTTGCCGGCGCGGCGCGCCTAGAAGTGCTCAAGCGGCTTGGTTACACCGCCGTACCCGTCATCCTGGCGGACCATCTGAGCGAGACAGAACTTCGTGCCTATGCGCTGGCCGATAACCGCATCGCCGAGGATGGGCAGTGGGATGAGGGTCTACTGAAGATCGAACTCAACTTCCTTGTCGAGCAGAACTTTGAACTCGAACTCACTGGGTTCGAGCCGCCGGAGATCGACAATCTCCTCATCATGGAAACGATGCCCCAAGAGCCTGCAGAACCCCCGCTGCTCAATGATGAGGTCGTGATCACCCAACCCGGTGACATCTGGTCCCTGGGTCAGCATCGAGTGATGTGCGGCAGCAGTCTCTGTGAGGCGAGTGTCGCCGAGCTGATGAGTGATAAACGGGCAGCTTTGCATATCTCAGACCCACCGTACAACGTGCCCACGCAGGGCCACATTTCGGTCAGCGATGACGTCGGCCACGGAGACTTTCTGATGGCCGCGGGTGAGATGACGCCCACGGAATTTACCGAGTTTCTCAAGCGCGTCTTGGTGGTTCTCTCCAATGCGAGTGACTCTGGCTCCTTGCACTACGTGTTCATGGACTGGCGGCACATCCGAGAGCTGCTGGAAGCAGTCGATGGGGTCTTCGATGAACTGATCAACGTGTGCGTCTGGTCGAAGACCAATGGCGGTATGGGAAGCTTTTATCGATCCCAGCACGAACTGATCGTCGTTGCCAAGAAAGGCTCGGCGCCTCACATCAACAACGTGCAACTCGGCGCCAATGGCCGTTATCGGACGAACGTTTGGCGCTACCCCGGGATGAACACGTTTTCAGAGAATCGAGAGGAATCACTCGCGGCACATCCGACGGTAAAACCCGTCGCGATGATCGCTGATGCCATCCTGGATGCCTCGAAGCTGGGTGATGTGGTGCTCGACGGGTTCCTTGGATCGGGTACGACCCTCCTCGCCGCTGAGCAGACCGGGCGTATCTGCCGCGCCATGGAAATCGACCCTCGATACGTCGACGTCGCGATCCGCCGTTGGGAAGCCATGACCGGAAAGCA
>DIYG01000065.1 GCA_002428935.1 Halieaceae bacterium UBA6060 | reverse complement strand
GGGCGGCGCCGACGTTCACTGTCGCCAGAGTGGGGTCACCGACCACTACGCCAACGATGACCGGCATGCCCTGGCGCTCCTGCGTCAGGCCGTTGCGAATCTAAACCGCCCGAAGCGGATCGACGTGGAACTTCGCGAGCCAATACCCCCGCGCTACGCGGCCGAGGACATCTACGGGATCATCCCTGCCGATCGTCGCCAACCCTTTGATATTCGCGAAATCATTGCCCGCATCGTCGATGACTCGGCCTTTGATGAATTCAAAGCGCTGTATGGCGATACCCTGGTCTGCGGCTTCGCCCATCTACACGGCTATCCCATTGGCATCGTTGCCAACAACGGCATCCTGTTCTCCGAGTCCGCCGTCAAGGGCGCGCACTTCGTAGAGCTCTGTGCCCAGCGTCGCATCCCGCTGCTGTTTCTGCAGAACATCACGGGTTTTATGGTCGGTCGCGAATACGAGGCGGAAGGCATCGCCCGTCACGGTGCCAAAATGGTCCATGCCGTGGCCTGCGCCGATGTGCCCAAGTTCACGGTCATCATCGGTGGCTCCTTCGGTGCGGGAAACTACGCCATGTGCGGCCGCTCTTACGATCCGCGGTTTTTGTTCATGTGGCCCAATGCGCGCATTTCCGTTATGGGCGGCGAACAGGCTGCAAGTGTACTGGCCACCGTGAAACAGGATCAATTGGCGCGGCAGGGCGAGGGCCTTACGGAAGCGGAAGAGAGCGCATTCAAGCAACCCATTCTCGAGCGCTATGAGCACCAGGGGCATCCCTATTACGCCTCAGCCCGCCTCTGGGACGATGGGGTTATCGATCCCCTGGACACTCGCCAGGTACTCGCCCTGGCACTGTCGGCCTCCCTCAATGCACCGGTACCGGAATCGCGCTTCGGCGTATTCCGCATGTGAGGGAGAAGCAATGAACGAGACCCAATCCCAGGTACGCTGCTCCATTGATCCTAAAGGCGTTGCCCGGGTAACCCTGGATCGCCCTGAACGACACAACGCCTTCGACGACGCGATGATCGCGAGTCTCCGCGATCACTTTAAGGCCCTGGGAAACGACCCCGAGGTCCGAGTGGTTGTCCTTCAGGCCGAGGGGCGCAGCTTTTCTGCCGGGGGTGACCTCGCGTGGATGCAGCGCATGGCGGACTACGACTACGCACACAACCTTACGGACGCGCAGGCCCTCGCGGCCATGCTTCACGCCCTAAAAAACCTGCCGCAACCCACCATTGCCCGTGTCCAGGGCAGCGCCTTCGGTGGCGCCGTGGGACTCATTGCCTGCTGTGATATCGCCATCGCAAGTACCGAGGCACGCTTTGGGCTTACGGAGGCGCGCATTGGTCTGATCCCCGCCACTATAGGTCCCTATGTTGTTGAAGCGCTGGGGCCGCGTTGGGCCCGGCGGCTGTTTATTACTGCCGAGCGCTTTTCGGCGCAGCTCGCGGAGACCATCGGCCTGATCCACGAATTACACGACGGCGAAGTCCTTGATGAACGCGTCGAGACCATCCTTGGGGAACTCCTGAAAAACAGCCCCCAGGCGATTCGGGAGGCCAAACGCCTCGCTGGAGATCTGGTGTATCAAGCCGTAGACCAGACGCTCATGGATGACACTAGCGCTCGCATCGCACAGATTCGCGTGTCTGAGGAAGGGCAGGATGGGCTGCAATCATTTCTAGGAAAACGCCCCCCGCGTTGGTTACCAGAGGAGACGCAGTAATGTTCCAACGGATTCTTATCGCCAACCGGGGCGAAATCGCCTGTCGGGTTATCGACACGGCGCGACGTATGGGCATCAGCACCGTGGCGGTCTATTCCGACGCCGACCGGGACGCGCTCCACGTGCGCCTAGCCGATCGCGCCGTGCATATCGGCGCCGCCCCCGCAACCCAATCCTATCTACTCGGTGAACGGATTCTTGCAGCGGCCAAGGATACGGGGTCGGAAGCCATCCACCCCGGCTACGGTTTTCTTTCGGAAAATGCCGATTTCGCCCGGGCCTGCGAAACCGCAGGTATTGTATTCATCGGGCCAGGCGCCGATGCCATCGACGCCATGGGCTCCAAGGCCCAGGCCAAGGCCATCATGGCCGACGCGGGCGTACCCCTTATTCCCGGCTACCATGGTGAGGACCAAAACGACGAGGTGCTTAGAGAAGCCGCCGAAGCCATGGGTTATCCCGTACTTCTAAAGGCGACGGCGGGAGGCGGCGGCAAGGGTATGCGAGCCGTCAACGGCGGAGATGAGTTTCATGAGGCGCTAACCGCAGCGCGTCGGGAATCCCAGGCCAGCTTTGGCGACGATCGAATGCTCGTGGAAAAGCTTCTGCAAAACCCTCGCCACGTGGAAGTGCAGGTGTTCTGCGATGCCCATGGTGCGGGCGTTTATCTGGCGGAACGAGACTGCTCCATCCAACGACGCCATCAAAAAGTTATCGAGGAAGCGCCGGCGCCGGGACTCTCACCCGAGTTGCGCATTTCCATGGGGGAAGCGGCCGTCGATGCCGCCCGCGCCATCAGCTATCGCGGCGCTGGCACCGTCGAGTTTCTCCTCGATAAAGACGATCAGTTCTATTTCATGGAAATGAATACCCGCCTCCAAGTGGAGCACCCGGTTACGGAAATGATCACCGGCCTCGATCTTGTGGAATGGCAATTGCGCGTTGCCGCCGGGGAAACCCTGCCCCTGGGCCAGGAAGAAGTTGAGCTGCGCGGTCATGCCATGGAAGCGCGGATTTACGCAGAGGACCCGGAACAGGACTTCCTCCCCTCGACCGGCGTAATTCGCTATCTTCGCACGCCCGCCGAGGGCCCTTCGGTGCGTGTTGATACGGGGGTGGTTCAGGGCAGTGAGATTTCCCCGTACTACGATCCGATGATCGCCAAGCTCATTGTTTACGGCGAGGACCGGGAAGGTGCTCGTCGGGCGCTAACCCGTGCCCTGCGGGATTTTCGCGTCACGGGACCCGCCAGCAATATTCCCTTCCTATACAACATTGCCGCCAGCGATGGCTTCGCCGCCGCGGATCTGGATACACGGTTTATCGAGCGTCACCACGAAACGCTTTTTCGCGCTCCAACCCGTGAGGCGCAAAGGGATCTAGCCGGAGCGGTCATCGCGCTCCACGCCTTGCGAGAACAAGGCAACCGCAGCACCGGTGAGGACTATCACTCGCCCTGGAGCGACGCCACGGGTTGGCGAATGAATGCCCCCCACCAGCAACGTTTTGAACTGCGCTGCCACGGGACCGATCACGAGATCGAACTCCGCCATGATCGCGACGGCTTACGCCTGGACTTGGGCTCCGGGCCCGTGGCTGTGGCCGGTGAACTCGTTGACGACCACCTGACCCTGGAACTCGACGGGCACCGCCACCAGGCGAGCTTTGCCTCGGCGGATGATGAACACACCTTGTTCTGGGAAGATGGCGCCGTCAGCTTCTGTGAAATCAAGACGGAAGTTTCCAGCACGGGCGCCGCCGCAGGAAACGCGGATTTCGCCGCGCCCATGCACGGCACGGTGGTCGCACTACTCGTCGAACCGGGCACCAGGGTAGGCGCTGGAGATCCGGTTATCGTGATCGAGGCGATGAAGATGGAGCAAACCTTGCGAGCCCCTACCGATGGCCTTGTCGAAAGCTTTCACGTATCCGCTGGGGACCTTGTTGACCGTGGGGTTGCCATGGTCGCCTTCACGGCGGATTCCAACCCATGAACGCCATCGAGGACTTGCCAAAACAGGTCGAGCTGATTGAGGTCGGGCCTCGGGATGGCTTGCAAAACGAAGCCGAGCCTCTAGCACTGGAACACAAAATAGAGCTAGTGGAGGGTCTCGCTGCTGCGGGTCTATCCACGGTGGAAACCGGCAGCTTTGTCAGCCCGAAATGGGTGCCGCAGATGGCCGACAGCGACGCGGTGTTTCGCGGCATATCCCGGCGTGCGGGGGTGGCCTACACGGC
Source organism: Halieaceae bacterium UBA6060 (assembly GCA_002428935.1). Lineage (GTDB taxonomy): Bacteria > Pseudomonadota > Gammaproteobacteria > Pseudomonadales > Halieaceae > Congregibacter. The sequence continues at coordinate 6,324 of DIYG01000065.1, read as the reverse complement.
GCTCACGCCAAATATGCGCGGTCTGGAACGCGCTCTAGAATCCAAGGCCGACGAGGTGGCCGTGTTTGCGGCCGCCTCGGAATCGTTTTCCCAGCGCAACATCAACTGTTCCATCGACGACAGCATTGCCCGCTTTGAACCCGTTATGGAGGCGGCGCGGCAGCACAAGCTACCCGTGCGCGGCTATGTCTCCTGTGTACTGGGCTGCCCCTATGAGGGAGAGATAGATCCCCAGGCAGTTCTGGAGGTGAGTCGTCGCCTGCTGGAGTTGGGATGCTATGAAGTGTCTTTGGGAGACACCATCGGCATCGGCACACCGGGATCCATGGCTCGGCTCTTGGACGTGTTGAGCGCCGATATTGATGTTCGCCAGCTGGCCTTGCATTGCCATGACAGCTACGGTCAGGCCCTGGCCAATCTCCTCGTGGGCCTGCAGTACGGCATAAGGCGTATCGACAGCTCCGTGGCAGGCCTCGGCGGCTGCCCCTACGCCACCGGTGCCAGTGGGAATGTCGCCACCGAAGACGTTGTCTATATGCTTCAAGGGCTTGGCGTCGAATCCGGTGTCGATCTGGACGCTTTGATTGCCGTTGGCGAGCGTTGCTGCGGGCAGATGCAGCGCCGCAATCATTCCCGCGTCGCGCAAGCTCGCGGATCCTAACCCCGGGCAAACGGGTCGACGGGCAGCCAAACGAACCCTCGGGTCGATGGTCATCCGCGATACTCCATGGCTGTGGTAACGTTTAACCCGTGGCCGTCTATCCCGACACCGACCCTACGAGGCTGCGGAATCTCGCGGCAATACTCAGCACCCTGTCGGGCGCAGGGCAGTGTTTTGCCCTCTGGTTGCTACCCACTACACCCATGCTGTTGCTGACCGCCTGGGTTGGCTCGCTGTATCTGCTTCTGGGATTGGGTTTGTTTGGTATCTCTCGCTTCTCCCTGGTGCTAGCCATTACGCTGCCGCCCCTTCGTGCCTGGTTCGGCTTCGCCCCGTTGCCCATACCCGCCTGGGAGTTTCTCCGTGTCGCCTGCGACCTGGGAGTGGCATTGCTGTGCCTGCCGGCCTTGTGGTCTGGCCTGGGTTTCGGGACGAACCCCATCGCCGTGGAAACGAGTGAATTGGCAAACGAACGGGACGCTGTTGATGACCCCTGACCCGCTGTTAGTGCTCGTCGCCCTCTTTTGCGGCATGAGCAGTCGCGCCATCGGCATGCCAGCCCTGATCGGTTACCTCGCTGCCGGATTTATTCTTCATGAACTCGGTGTTTCCGGCGGCGCCATGCTCGACCTCCTGGCGGAGATGGGTATCACCCTGCTGCTCTTCAGCATCGGTCTGAAGCTCCAGGTACGGGACCTGCTGAAACCCCGTATCTGGGGCACAACCTTGATTCATATGCTGGTTACACAGCTGGCGATGCTAGGGTTACTCAGCCTCGTCGGCCAGTTCATCCCAGGGCTCGGCCTGAGCTTGAGCGCCAGTCTGATCATCGCCTTTGCCTTTACCTTCTCCAGCACGGTATTTGTCATTCAGATCATGCAAGAGCGAGGCGAGGCGGCTTCGCGGCACGCCGCCCTGGCCGTCGGAGTATTGATTATCCAGGACTTGGCCGCGGTACTCTTTCTGGCCATATCAGCGGGCAAGGTTCCCGAGTGGACCGCCCTTTGGTTGCTTCTACTGATTCCGGCCCGACGACCTGTCATCCGGCTCCTACGGGTAGCTGGACACGGCGAACTGTTTACGTTGGCCGGCTTCGCCCTGGCCCTGCTGGGCGCTCAGCTGTTTGACAGCGTTGGCATAAAGGGAGACCTCGGGGCCCTGCTTATCGGCGTTTTGTTGGCTGGCGAACAAAAAGCCAAGGAGCTGGCCCGGAACCTCCTCTATTTCAAAGATTTGTTTCTCGTGGGCTTTTTTCTGTCCATCGGTCTGGGTGGTTGGCCAAAGCCAGAGCTTATTCTGCTTGCCACGGCGCTCGGTGGCCTCGCGCTCCTCAAGCCCCTGCTCTATTTCCCCCTCTTCACGCGCTTCCACGTGGCCCCTCGCACAGCGCTTCTGGCTTCAAACAGCCTCGCCAATCACAGCGAGTTTGGCCTCATCGTGATCGCTATCGCCGGTGCCCAGGGCTGGGTTAGCGCCCAGTGGGGAGGCGCCATGTCCATCGCTATCGCCGTCAGCTTTGTCGTAGCGTCACCCCTGAACCGCCTCTCCCACAGCATCTATGGCCGCCACCGGAGCCGACTGTTGCGCTATGAATCCCCAGAGGTGCGAGCAAAAGCCCCAGATACGCGCAACGTCAAAGTACTGATCCTTGGCATGGGCAACATCGGCACCGGCGCTTACGAGGCCATCGCTCGCACCTACGGTGCCCAGGTCCTTGGGGTCGATGACAATGATCGCAAGTTGGCTCAACACCACGCCCTCCACCGGCGTGTCGCCGCCGCGGATGCCAGCGACCCGGACTTTTGGCATCGCATCGCCCTGGATGAAGTCGAGCTGGTTATGCTCGCCCTGACTAATCATCAGGAGAACCTCCTGGTCGCCCGCCTCCTTGAGAAAATGCGCTACAAGGGCCGGGTGGCCGCCGTCGTTCGCTTTGCCGAGGAAGCGGAAGACCTGGAAGCCCGAGGTATTTCTGCGTTTAACCTGTATGCCCAGGCGGGCGAGGGCTTCGCGGCCCACGCGGCGGAAGGTCTCCGGGAACGCCGTAAGGAAATTCGAGAAGCTAAAGCGGGAAGAAGCTGACGCGTTCCTGGCAACGACGCCTCGGGTTCACCCCTGCCAGGGATGTCTAGACCGCAGGCTGAGGGGCGGACGATCCGGGCTCGCGGGTGAGCCAGAATAGAAACAGCACATTCCCCAACAAATACAGCGCGGCCACCACGGGGAAGCCACCCGTATCAAGGGCCGGTGCTTGCCATAGCAGGCCGACGGCCAGGCAAAGGAGACGGAGTCCATCGAGGGCCAGACAGAAACCCACGGGGCGACCTTCCATCCACAGGGCGGTGAACGAAGCTGTGAAAAGCATGGCCAGGGCCAAACCGGCGCCGACACCGTAGCTGCCGGCCACGCCAAACTGCAGATAACCAAGTAGCACCACCACACTGAATAGCTGAAACAGCGCATAGGACTTCACGGCGTTCCCCATGGGGGGATCAAAACGCTCAAATTGGTCGAGATCCGGTTTCGCCCGAGGGTTCGCTGCTTCAACATCCGCGGGCCGCCATCCCGTGCGAGCAATCCATACGTACAACTTGTCTCGCCAGCGTTGGGTGTTCCAACTGTCGCGGAACATATCCACGTAAATATGCGTGAGGGCGCGCCAGGGATTCCAGCTCTTAAGGGGGCCGCGAATTCCATAAATCGGCGGGTCGTCCTCCAACTCTTCTTGAAAAGTACCAAACAGACGATCCCAGACAATAAACAGGCCGCCATAGTTACGATCTAGATAGCGCTCGTTCTGGGCGTGATGAACCCGGTGGTTTGAAGGAGTAACAAAAATCCATTCGTACCAACCGAGCTTGCCAACATGTTCCGTATGGACCCAAAACTGATAAATCAGATTCAGGGATCCCACCGTAACCACCACGGCCGCGGGAATGCCAAGGAAAAACATCGGCAAGTAAAACAGCCAGCCCAGAAGAAACCCCGTGCTGGTCTGACGCAGAGCGGTGGTGAGGTTGTAGTCCTCACTTTGATGGTGAGCCACGTGGGCGGCCCAGAGAATCGTTCGCTCGTGACCCAGACGATGAAGCCAGTAATAGCAAAAATCATACAGAACCATGGCGAGGACCCAGGTCCAGATACTGGATGAATCCATTTGTGCCAGGGAAAAATGCTCAGCGACAAGATGGTAAACATAGCCACCGATACCCAGGGTTATGAAGCGTCGCGCCTGGCTCAGGGTGCCCAGGAACAGGCTGCTTACGGCATCGTTTATGCGGTAGGTATTGCGGCCCCTGCGGAGCCCCCAGACCAACTCAAACAACATGGCCAGAATAAAGAACGGGACGGCGTAGGCGACGAGATCCACGGTTACAGCTACCCTGAGGCTTAAGCGTCCAAATCGGGAATCATGTCATCCTTGAGCCGCTCGATAGCGTCTTTCAAACGCAGCTTCTCTTTCTTGAGACGCTGGAGAAGGATTTGATTCTGATAGGGGTAGCTCTGCATTTCTGTAATACGCGTATCCAACGCCCGGTGGCGGGATTGCAGTTGAAGCAGACGCATGGCAGGCGTCAACACCTCATTAGCGGCTTCCGCGTCTTTGCCCGGTTCCTTTCCCGGCGGCCAGTTCATTGCAAGGGAATCCCGCGTAGAGCCCCGTAACGGGGAGAGAAAAGAAGATAACTTCGCCGGGGGAACGGCACAAGTACCCAGAGCATTATCCATCCACCTCAGGTAGGTGTTGCAGTAATTCTTCCCACAGAGACTGACGGGGATCACCAACGGCGACGAAGTGCGGACTGAGCAAGGTGTCACGCGCATTGTAGCGTAGAGGCTGCCCATCCACGCCCCAAAGCTGCCCTCCCGCCGCGTTCACCAAAGCGTCCCCGGCCGCCACGTCCCATTCGCTGCACAAGGAGAAACGCGGATACACATCGCCACGGCCTGCGGCAAGGTCGCAAAACTTTAGGGCGCTGCCACTGTTCCGGCGCTCAAGGTGATAACGTTCTGAGAGCAGCTCAAGGGTCGCTGCGAGGCGTTCATTGCGATGGCGATGGCTCGACAGAACTACCAGCTCGCGCTCGGGCAATTGCCGGGTGCGCAAGGTTTGCCAGCGCAATGCCGCGCCATTCTGCGTTGCCCGCCAGGCTCCCTGGCCCGGCACGCCGATATTCGTAATCCCCCTCAAGGGCTCGTGAATAAAACCCAACACCGGTCTGCCATCGTCGACCAGAGCAATATTTATCGTGAACTCACCACTGCGTTCGATGAACTCGCGAGTACCATCGAGGGGGTCCACCAGCCAAAAGCGCCGCCATTGGTGACGCTCCTTGATGCTGCTGTGATCGCTTTCTTCCGAGAGGATGGGAAGCTCTGGCGTCAACGCCCGCAGACCCGATTCTAAGGTCTCATGAGAGGCCAGGTCCGCCTCGGTCAGAGGCGAGCGATCCGCCTTGCGCTGCACCGCCAGAGAACCGTCACCGGCGCTCGCTTCATAGAAGCGCACGATCGCCTCGGAGGCCTTCTGGCAGAGATCGACGATAGCCAGAACCGTTTCTCGCGGTAGGGGCTGCTGACCTCGAAAATCCATGGCGCGTACTATAGCATCGGCCCATGATTGACTGGACTCAGATTCGCACCGTTCTCCTGGATATGGACGGCACCTTGTTGGATCTGCACTACGACAACCACTTCTGGATGGAGTACCTCCCGCGAGCCTACGCGCGCGATCGCGGCATCGCCGAAGAAGACGCTCGGGCCCATCTGGAGAAAGAGTTCGACGCGGTGCGGGGCTCACTGCCCTGGTATTGCCTTGAGCACTGGTCGCAAGTGCTAACCATGGACATCCCGCTCCTAAAACGGGAGCTGAAACATATGATCCGCATGCGCCCCTACGCTTTGGATTTCTTGCGCTGGCTCCACGCCAGTGATCTGGATGTGCTTTTGGTTACCAACGCTCACCCCGAAACCCTCAGCATCAAGATGGGCGAGGTAGACATCACCAACTGGATTGACCGGGTTGTGGTTTCTCACGATCTGCAGGCGCCCAAGGAGCACCACCAGTTTTGGGATCGCCTCCAGGCCCTACACCCCTTTGATCCGAGCAGCACCCTGCTTATCGACGACACAGAAACAGTCCTGGACGCGGCGCGCGCGTATGGCATCCGCCACCTCCTTACGCTCCTACAACCAGACAGCTCCCGGCAAAAACGCATCGACACCCGTTTTCCCGGTATCCATCATTTCGACGAAATTATGCCGGCGGCTCTGTCGTGAATTCGGAATCCTTACCCAAGCTCCGCATCGATAAATGGCTTTGGGCCGCGCGCTTCTTCAAGACTCGCAGTCTGGCAAAAAACGCCATCGAGGGCGGCAAGGTACATGTGGGCGGACAAAGGGTGAAGGTCTCTCGGGAGATCACCGTCGGCGATGTCCTGCGCATCCGCCAGGGCTGGGACGAGCGCGACGTTGTGGTTCTCGCCTTGTCCGACCAGCGCGGCGGTGCACCTCAGGCACAAACCCTCTACCGGGAAACGGAAGAAAGCATCGAGCGGCGGCAGCAATCGGCCCAGGCCCGGAAACTGGCCGGCGGTATGACCGCCCGCCCTCCGGGCAGACCCGACAAACGAGCCCGTAAACAGATTCATCGCTTTCGCGAC
>DIYG01000066.1 GCA_002428935.1 Halieaceae bacterium UBA6060 | reverse complement strand
CGTGTTTCTTCCGCTCCCGGTGGGGGTGGTGGCCAGGTGATGCCCGTCAAACGGGTGAGCAGCTCGTCGTTCAGGTCGCCGCATCCCTGGCGAAGATTGTTGTCGTCAGGGTTGCGTATGAATACTTCCGTGTCGTAGCCACCGCCTTGTCCAGCAGAGCGTTCTTGGCTTTGGCCGATGCTTACATCGTCGACGGGATCGGCCTTTTCCGTGTCGGGCTTTTTGAAGCTGTGTACGGAACAGGCAATGGTATCCGCCGCTTCCGAGAGCAGTTCGCAGGCGGATCCGATGGCGGCATCCATCAGCTCTGCGGGCCATTGGAAATCCTGCACATAGGGCGTTGTATCGGGAAGCTCCTCCCAGCTATCGATGCCCGGTAGCTCGCTATCCGAGGCAGTATCTGCTCCCGTCGCCGCCGGAGGGGCCGCCTGGGGAGGCGGAGGAACCCGAATGATGATTTCTTCACTTTTGGTCAGCGTCTTACCATTAACGGCCGTGGAGGTGCCCGTGAGAATCGAAGGGTAGTCTCCGGGAGGTGTTCCCGGAGGCACGGCAACTATGGAATCCACGCTGTAGGCGCGGTCACTGGTGGGAAGCTTCAATAAGCTACGCATACCACGAGCGAGGGCGTGTCTCACCGGTGAGGAAGGATCTTTCATCCGCAGTTCAAGGACTACAGCGCTTTTCCAACGATCGCCCCAGGCGCCCACCCAACTAAAGCGTCCGAGAGGACCTGTGTCGGCGGGTACGACCATGATGGGTTCCGGCACCGTGAGATGAAATCCCGGTGGGTCCTGGAGGTGGGCGTAGCGAGGGTCGGCGGTAACGGTGACGTGAAGTGGTATTCGGTGTGGACGCGGCGCTTCCGTCGGTCGATAGTCGCCCCCGATCCAACGAGGGTTGTAGTAGCCTTCTATGTGGAAAAGGTAATCCCCGGCGGGGGTGGCAGGATCCGCCGTAACCGTGAGCACGGTGTCTATAAAGCCGTCACCGTCAGCCATGGGCGAAGACACCAGCCAATGGAGACCGCCGCTGAAGAGGTGAGGGGATTCTTCTCCACCGCCGCTTAAGCGAGTCGTAAAAGCGCTGCCGAATCCAGGCATGTATACCCCCAGATCAATAGGTGCGGTCCAGGTATCGTTGAGGATCGTCGTGATGGTGGTGCTAGCGGTGCCACCCTGGGGCATGATGATTCTCTCGGGTGCAACCATCAGATCAAACTGCGGGGGTGCCGTGACCACCAGGGTGTAGCTTTGTTGGCGCATCACGGCTTTGCCATCCACCTCGCCGCGCAGGGTTACGGTAATGCGATATTCCCCGGGGGCGGTATTGCGGTTTGGCGAGGCAATGACGGAAACGTTGATACTGTCCGAGGGTACTTTGCCATCCACAGCACCATCGACTTCAATTTGCAGATCGGAGGTTGCCGGCTCGACCGTGACATCGATGTCCAGGTCGTCCTTGAATCCGCCCTTTGTTTTTAGAATTACGCTGTTGAGGGTCATGGAGCGCTGGCGAGCCGATACTTCGCGTTCACCCAGAAGAAGACCAAAGTCTTTCGCCACGCTCACGGAGACGCAGCACAGACACAGCATCCCCAGGGCCAAGCGCAAACCGTAGCTATGAGCATACATCAGACGGGGCCTCGCAGGGCGTCTACGGGTGCCAGCTTTGCCGCGTGCCAGGCCGGATAGCCACCGAACACGCCGCCCAGAGCGATGGCAATAAACTCCGCCACCATGGGCGTCCAAAGGCCGAGCTGTAGGGACCAACTTGTCCAGTGCATCAGCAGCCCTGCGGTGCCAAAGCCCAGAACGATACCCAGTACACCACCGAGTCCCGTGAGGGCGGTTGTCTCAAGTAGAAATTGCAGCACCACGGAATGAGGTGTTGCCCCGATAGCTCGACGGAGACCGATTTCCGTCCGGCGGGAGCTTACGTTGAGAAGCATGGTATTCATGACTCCCACTCCCGCTACGGTCAAGACGATCAAGGAAGCGGTCATGAGCAGGGCCGCGACGGTGCGCTGTACGCGATACTGGTTGCGCAGAGCGGAGACGGGCAGAGAAACATCCACCTTATCAGCCAGCCCCGCGGTATCCAGGCTGCGCCGGAGCAGGGGCAGGGCGTGGCTTAGGGCGGTCTCGCTGGAAAAACGTAGGGCCAACCGTTCGAAGGTACGCCGGCCACCAAAGAATGGGCTGTTAAGCGGCACGTAAACGGAAGGATCTCGGTGTAGGCCCTGGGCCTCGGAGCCCAAGGTCAAGCTCGTGTCCCCCAGTACTCCTACCACCTGGTACCAGCTGCTGCCGAGTCGAAGTTCCTGTCCCAGGGCATCGCCACGGGGATACAGGGAACGGGCCAAGGAGGCGCCGAGAACGCAGACGCGCTGTCCAAGGTGAGCGTCGAGATCCACAATGGTACGGCCCATGGCGGGATGTTGTTGAGCGAGCAAAGCGTAGGCGCTGTCTATGCCATGGACCCGCACGTTGAGAAACTCTCCCGTGGCGATCCGGACTTTGGTGTCGCCTATCCGTTGCGGAGCGGCAAGCTCCAGGGTCTTGGGTAAGACACTCAGCAGCCCATTGGTAAAGTCTTCGTCAAAGGGAATCTTGTCGGAGGCGGAATCGACACCCAGGAAAACCGTGCCCGTACCCAATTGATCCATGGCTTTTTGGATTTCCTGCTGCGCACCCCCGCCGACCGCTACCACCAGGAACACTCCGCCAACGCCGACCGCGACTCCCAGCATGCTCAAGGCGGCCTGGGTGGGGCGCGTTAGCCACAGACGCAGGGCCTGCCGGAGAAATTCAGGCAGCTGCTGAAGCATGATTCTCAAGCCCCTGGGAACCCAGGTGGAGACGTGTGGAAGCCTGAGCGGCGATATCGGGGTCGTGGGTAACGACCATTAAGACGTGCTCCGGGCTTTGCAAATCCCGCAGCATGGTCATAACTCGCTGGGCATTGTTTCGATCCAGGTTTCCCGTGGGTTCGTCCGCAAGGAGCAACAGGGGACGGTTAAACAGTGCCCGGGCGAGAGCGGCTCTTTGACGCTCTCCACCGGAAAGAGCTGCCGGTAGATGGTGTTGTCGATGGCTTAGGCCGACGTGTTTTAGGAGCTCGGCGGCGCGCGCTCGATCCGAGCCCTGGAGGCGGGATTTGCCATAGAGGGCGGGTAAGGCAACGTTGTCCAGAAGTGACAGATAGTCGACGAAGAAACTGCTTTGAAAAACAAAGCCAATTTTCCGGTTGCGAATTTCGGCCCGAGCTTTCTCATCGAGTTCAGCGACGTTGGTGCCGTCGAGTAGATAGTTGCCTTTGGTCGGTGTATCCAGGCATCCGAGAATCTGTAAGAGAGTGGATTTTCCGGCTCCGGAAGATCCCATCAAAGAAATAAAGTCTCCGCGTTGGGCTCTCAAATCCACCGACTTCAGGATCTCCAGAGCTCGACCGTCCTGGCTATAGCTTTTTCCTAGACCCTGGAGTTCGATCACCGCAGATTCTCCGGATACACCAGGAGCATGCGATCGCCGCGCTGTACGTCGCCTTCAATGACGATGTCCCGACCGTCGCTGGGTCCCAGAGCGAGACTCACGCGATGGATGTCGTCTCCCCGCAATACGAAGCCGAAAGTAGACTGGTCCTGGCTAAAAACACTTTGCACGGGCACGCGCAGGGCGTGGTCAAAGGTAGCGGTACGTACGGCGGCGCGACCGGACATGCCTGGACGCAAGCGATCACTGCTCCCCTCCAAGGTGATACGGACATCGAAGCGAGGTTCGCCATCGTTGGCTTCTATGAGGGTGCCGATGGATGCGATAGATCCCTGCAGGTGTAGGTCGGGGTAGGCGTCGGGCGCCAGGGTGACCGCTTGCCCAACCGCGAGCTTACCGAGTTCGCGCTCGGAAACCTCGGCTTCGGCGATCATGGAGGCCATATCCGGAATGACCGCAAACGCGTGGCCCTTCCACAGGGAGTCACCGACCTGTGGTTTGCGCTTCTCGAGTCCTGCGGATACCCGGCGGTGAAGTAGGATGCCGGTTACGGGCGCACGAAGCTCTACCAGGCTCAAATGATGGTGCGCCTCGTCCAGTTCCTCTTCCAGACTAGCCAGCTTATTTTCCGCCCGTTTGATGGTGCCAAGCTGTTTTTCCAGACGCTGCGCTATGGCAACGGCATAGGAGCGACGTTCTCGTTGTCGATTCATTAGCTGCAGATCGGCGTGGCGACGTTCTGCCGGGAGGGTTACCTTGCGCAGGCCCTCAAGTTCGGCCTCGGCGATAGCCTGGTCGGCTTCGGCTTCTCGCAGCTCAGCTTCGGCACGGGCAAGTTCACTCGGTGTGCCCAGACCCCGGTCCGTGAGTTTGGCCTGGGTGTCTCGCTTGCCTCGCAGGGCCGCCGTGGTAGCTCGTGCCTTGCGCAAATCCCGAAGCGATCGAGCCTCCCTGGCAGGGAGATCTATCTCCACGAGTTGATCTCGATCCTTTTCAGCGACCTGTACCTGATAGACGAGCTGGGCAGCCCTCTCCTTGGCCTCTTCTTCTAGGAGGGCATGATCGGCACGAAGTTGCTGTAGCTGACCGTTTTGATCACGCAGCTTCGCCTGCAGTTTCCTGACGGCTTCTTCCAGCGGACGGCGGTCAAAACGAGCAACGAGGTCACCAGCTTTGAGATAGCTACCATCGGGAGCTAGTTCAAGAATCTTGGCCATGTTGCTGGGTAAAGAAGACGACAGGGTTACGGAGCGACCAGCCTCCAGGCGGGCATCGAGAACCAGGTCGACGCGGAAAGGCCCGGCTTCAACGAGAGCCGTATAGTCGATCCAGTCTTTGCGCGGCGGTGGTGAGGGGGCGCGGGAATCGGAGCTGATCACCAGGGGGATTCCTAGGGAGGTAACGACGAGTGCCGCCAGCAAGCAAAGCTTCGCTGGGGCATTCCAGGCGCGGATGTTCATTCGATTCCTCCGATGGCTAGCTCCAGAGCCATGGCGGCCAGGGCGAGATCTACCTTTGCACTCTGGGTCTGATAGCTTGCCTCGCTGTACTGCAGTTGGTTTTCAAGAAGGGTGGTGGCACTAAGCTGCCCCTGATCCGCCAGAAGTTGCGCCTGTTCCAGAGTTTGCGCCGAGAGCTCTGCGGCACGTTCCGCGATGGTCAGGGCACGGACGCTTTTCTGCAGGTCGAAGTGTCGACTACGCACCTCGACACGTACCTGCTGTTCGAGGGCATCTACGGCGCGCTGAATCGACTGCGCCTTAAGGTACAAACGACTGCGTCGACTTCGACGCTCGCTGGCGCCGAAATCTGAATCTACCCGCAAGCCCAGCCCCCAGCGTTGGTCGTCAAAACTGAGACTGTTTTCAAAGCGATCACCCTCGCCTACGAGGGCGTACTGCAGGTCGATATCCACGTCCGGTAAGCTGCGACCGTTCATGCTGCGAATGCGCCGACGAGCGAGGCTCAGTTCCTCGCGCTGGCCGACGAGCTCGGGACGTTGCAACAGCGCATGCTCGGCGAGGGTTTCAACGCTTAGCTCGAGAAGGCCCAGCGTGTCGGGAGCTTGAATTTCAGAAGTGGCCTGCAGGGGCTCACGAACATCCAGAGCAAGGAGCATCTTAAGACGATCCTCGGCCTGCTCCTGGGCAAATTCCGCCTGCAATAGGGATTGCTCCGAACGACTAAGACGGAGCATGGCCTGTTCATACAGGAGGGCTGAGATGTCCCCGGCATCGCGTCGGATACTCGCCTGTAGCGATCCCGCTTCCGTAAGCCGACGCTGCGCTTTAAGGTTTTCCCGACGTTCCTGGGCCAGGAGCACCTTGTAGTAAGCGGCGGTCACCTCCGCTGCGAGTTCTTCCGCGGCAATGAGCAGCATACGTTCACGCCGGGTGACACCCAGTTGAGCCCGATCAATGCGTAATTGATTTTCCTCTCTCTTACCTCGATTGAAGAACGGGAGGGTGTAGGAGAAGCGAAGTTCCGAGAGGCTGAGGTTGCCGTAGGTGGAATTGTAGAGACCGGCGGCGTAGCGAGATCCGGATACGTTATCTTTGCTCAGCCCGATGCCGTAGTAGCTGCCCAGTTCGGCGCCGTTTATGGCATTGGAATTTCCGCTGGCGCGGAGCTGGGTACGAAAGTCTGAACGAACCTTGCCGAAGTCCAACTCCGCAAGGGTAACCTCATCCATACGATCCAGGTGACGATAGTTCTTTTGTAAGGCTCTATCGATAGCCTGTTCAAGACTCAGCTCCAGGGCCTGGACCGGGCCCGGGCAGAGCCAGGCCAGGACCAGTGATAGGGCAACTCGATAGACAAGCCTGACCGCCATGGGTCGGTCGCTCCTGGCTCAGTTGCTCTGATCCAGGAAGCCTTCGAACTCGACCACCAGACCCTGGTTAGTGCCATCACCGTTCCCATCGGGGAGTGAGCCGTTTTCGCCCACGGCCATAAGGCCAGACCAGGTGCCCGAGGTTTCATCGAAGATGATGATGCCCTCCATCTCGAATTCTGTGCCGCCGAAGCCAAAGTACGTACCCGACGTTTGCAGCGCCATGAATTCGCCCGTCTCCGGGTCGTAGAGACCTTCGAGAGTGGCCTCGACACCGTCTGTACTGTTGCGAATTTCGATAGTGATCATGGTGCCTTCGATTTGTACGCGGAAGTCGGCGCCCTCCAGTCCGCTTATGGGGTGCAGGTCTTCATTGCTGATTTCGAGAATGACCGGCGTCGTGCCGGTATAGGTACCGTCGTTGCTGCTGCCCGCACCGCCGTCGCCTCCATTACCGCCAGCTCCGCCAT
>DIYG01000081.1 GCA_002428935.1 Halieaceae bacterium UBA6060 | reverse complement strand
GGGAACGCCACCGAGAAGAACACCGCTGCCGCCCTGGGCCTTCTCCAGACTGTGACACCCCGCCTGCACGGCCATGCGCCCCGCAACCTCGCTCATGGGGGCCAGGAGCGGGAGTCCTCCCGCCGCGCTGGTTACCGTTTCATAGGCCACGCAGCTGGCGCCGGACTCAAGTAACAGCCTGGCTTGCTCGGGATCCGGGGCCAAATGGAGGTAGGTAAACAGAATCTGACCGGGCCGAAGCTTACGGCACTCGTCCGGTTGCGGTTCTTTGACCTTCACGATCATGTCGGCTCGCTGGAAGATTTCATCCGCAGTGGAGCTGATCTCTGCGCCGGCGGCTGCGTAGTCCTGGTCCGTGAAGCCGACGGCGGTCCCACCGTCTTTCTCGATTAACACCTGATGGCCGCCTCGCAGGAGTTCTCCAACGCCGTCGGGGGTAAGGCCAATGCGGTATTCGTGGTTTTTGATTTCTTTGGGTACGCCAACGAGCATGTTCTGACTCCGTCTCGGGTTTTGGTGAAGGTCAAATTCTAGGTTTGGCGCTACAGACGGTTGCAATACAAATACGAAATTATTTGGTCGCAAAAACTAAAAATATTGTTTCAATACAAATAATCGTCTTAACTGGCATTCTCATTAGGTGTTATCAGCAGGTTGCTGAGGGGTTTTCGGCCATGGAACTGGGGTCTATCGACAGAAATATCTTGCGTGAGCTACAGAGCCGAGGCCGGCTGTCCTATGTGGACCTCTCCAAGGCCGTGGGGCTCTCGGTGACCCCCTGTAAGGAGCGGGTACGAAGGCTCGAGCGCGAGGGCTATATCACCGGTTATCACGCCCGGCTGAATCCGGGGCTCCTGGATGCCGGGTTGGTAGTGTTTGTGCAGATTCGTCTGGATCGGAAGTCCCAGGACTTGTTTCGGGAGTTCCGCGATGCCGCCCTGGCTCTCAGCGATGTGCAGGAATGTTTTCTGGTTTCGGGATCCTTCGACTATCTACTTAAGGCCCGCGTCGCAGATATGGCGGCCTACCGCATGCTCCTCGGCGAGACTCTCTTGAGTCTGCCGGGAGTTCAGGAGTCGTCCAGCTTTGTGGTTATGGAGGAGGTGAAGGAGACTCTGCAGGTGGACATTCCCTACTGAGGTAGCTCGATTCTTTCCCGCGCTTACAGCGTCTCCAGCGGGGCAAAGGGTTCCTTGAAGCCGAAGGCTTTCGGACCAAACACCTCCAGGCATTCATCACGACGCATGATGGGATCGGCGCTTACGCCAATGATCTTCAGACGCTGTCCATATTTTAGGCGTTCGCCGGTCAGCGGCTCTGCGGTTTCCCGGTCGAGGGCCGCGATTAGATCGGGGACAATACACACGGTTTTTTCGTTGTGCAGAGCACGGAGATACTCGTTCTGTAGCTCGATGGTGAAGTGGACGTCGGGGTTGCGTAAGCCGGTCATTTCGACCTTGGCAAAGTGCCAACCGTCACGGGTCTCTCGCTTAACATCCAGAACCTTGCCGTCAAATAGTAGCCGGGCGTGGCGCTGCAGATCGGGGCGATGGAGCGTGTCCAACAGCGCCGCGACGGGGTCGGCGCTGTGTTGCCGGGCCTGACGAATACTCTCGCCAATGGACAGGGAGTAGCTGATGGAGCCGTGAATGGCCTTGTCTTTCACGTCTCGGCCGCTCATGGGGTAGAGGGCGCCGTAGGTCATGGCTCCCAGGGCCCCGGTCACGGCGCGAGCGATGTCTTCGACTTTGCGATCGGAGGTCGCCCCTTCGATGATGACGCAGTCGCCCAACTCGTTGGCCAGCACCATGGGATAGGCGGGGCAACCGTAAACGCTGTAGGTCACCATATCGATGTGCGGAAAGGCCCGGCCCATGCCATCGGCGTTTACCACCGGTAAGCCGATCTGGGCTCCCAGGGCCAGGGGAATCACCGAATTCAGACCACCCACTTCCGCCGGGATTATGGCGTCGACAGATCGTCCCAGGTGCTTCTCCAGGGTTCTTAGCAAGGCCTGGCAAACATCTTTGGCCTGCAGATGCTCGATGAGCACCGTGGGCGCGCCGATGCCGGCGACACAGACCACTAGCGCGTCATCGGCCAGGTCCTCGGGATGGATCACCTCTGCGCAGCGTCCCTCGCGAAGTTCCTGGCGAAGGAGGAGCTCACCGATGTAAGGATCGCCACCGCCTCCGGTGCCCAGGAGTACCGCGCCTCGGGTCAGGTCCTGTACTTGCTCAACGGTTTCGATTCGCATGGGACTTACCTCGCCTCGGCGAGATCAAGATTGCCTACAACTCGCACTCGTAAATCCACGGCGGCACTCTCCATATACGGCATGGGAAACTCCTCGATTTCTACGACCGTGAGGGTTTCGCGCACGGCGCCGGCTTTCACCGCGTTCTCCTCGGCTTCCTTGCGGGCCAGGGCGATGGCTGCATCGCGACCCCCCAGGGCCTGGTAGTCGAACAGGCGTTTTACGCGCCCGCCAACCTGCGCTATTGCGGCGCCAATAGCGTTGGCCACACCGCCAAACTCCGGTTGCAGAACTTCGCTGGCGCCGGGCAGGGTGTCTCTTACCAGCGGGGCACCGCCACCCACAGCGATCACCGGTACGTCGCTGGCACTGAGTTTCACCTGGTCCACAGCGTCCGCCACGCGGCTCTGGGATTCGCTGGCAAAGCGCTCTAACTGGTTTTCGGAAAGGTCCCTAACCTGTTCCGCGTCGCCCACGTCCATCCAGCCCAGGGCAACAGCGAGGTCTGTTGCGGTGAGTGTCGTGCCGCCGAAGACCCGCGCCTCTTCCTGTAGACGGAAGCCTACGGACTGTGTCTGGAGCGACAACTCTTGGTCGTCTTCGGCCTGTATGCAGGTGCCGCCTCCAAGGGCGATGGACAGCACGTCGGGCATGGCAAAGTTGGTTTTCACGCCGCCTAACTCAATGGCGGTGCTGGTCTCTCGCGCCAAACCCTTGATCAGCATGCCAACATCCGTGGTGGTGCCACCCACGTCCACGACAATGGCGTCCTCTTTCCCCGTGAGGAAAGCGGCACCGCGGATACTGTTCGTCGGTCCAGCTGCGCACGCAAAAACCGGGTAGCGACGAACCTGGGCTCCATCCATGAGCGTGCCGTCGTTGTGGCTTACGTACAGGTCCGCGTTCAAGTCGCAGCTTGCGATCGCCGCCTCCAGTCCATCGACCATGGCGTCGGCGAGAGCACAGAGACTGGCATTTAGAATCGCAGAGTTTTCCCGTTCGATAAGTCCCAGGCCGCCGATTTCGTGGGACAGGGTGATGAGCGCATCGGGGCGTTCCCGGCGGATGATTTCCGCTGCGCGATGCTCAAGATCGGGGCGGATCGGAGCAAAAACCGAAGACACCGCGATCGCTGGTCGAGCGTTTTGCTCCAGGGCACGCGCCGCGTCGCGTATCGCTTGCTCATCGAGTTCAGTGTATTCCTGGCCGGTGTAGTAGGCCCCGCCGGCAACTAGAATGCAATTGCCGCTAACGATCTCACGAAGCTCTTCGGGCCAGTCGATCATGGGCGGTATTGCCGAGCCCATGGGTAAGCCGATGCGCAGGGCGGTCACCGCCCTTAGGGATCGGCGCTGGACGATGGCGTTCACAAAATGGGTAGTACCCACCATGACCGCGCGGACGCGGTGGCGATGATCGCGATGCTCCCGCAACACGGCCTCGATTGCGGCGATAACTCCCGAGCTTACGTCGGCGCTGGTCGCCTGCTTGCTCGAGGCTAGAACTCGGTTGCCGTCCATCAACACGGCATCGGTGTTGGTGCCACCCACGTCGATGCCGATACGCAAGGCGGTATCTCGCTCTGGATTCATGGTTTGTGCTCGCCTTAGAAATCGTAGCGTAGATCTAAGCCGTAGCTTCGCGGACGGGTGGCAAAGCCGATGTTCCAGGGCAAACCGCTAAAAGCCTGAGCGGTGAAGTCCTCGTAAAAGAACTCGTCCGTGAGGTTTCGTCCCCAGGCAGTGATGGACCATTGATCCCCGGAAATGCCGATGCGAGCGCCCAGCAAGTCGATGGGATCCATCACGTCGACATTGTCGGGATGCCAGTAGCGATCACCCCGGCGTTCATAGTCGATACGCACAAAGCCATTCAGAGACGAGCTCAGGGCCGTTTCGTACAGGCCACCAATGTTGATGGTGTGCTCCGTGGTCCGCGGTGACTTGTTGCCTTCTTCGGCGGGGACCCCCAGCTCGGGATTCAGAGACTCGATATCAGAGTCCTGGAAACCGGCGGACACATAGAAGGACAGGTTTTTCGTCGCGATGTACTTCACTTCCAACTCGACCCCGGTGAGCAAAACCTCGTCGAGGTTATCGATCACCTGCGCTCCGCCCGCATTGAAGTCTACGTAGAAAAACTGAAAGTCGTTGCTCTCGGCGCGATACGCGGCGGCGTTGAACAATAGACGATCATCCATCCAGGTGGATTTATAGCCGAGTTCGAAGTTGTCTACTGTTTCCGGTAGAAACTCCCGTCCGCCGACGCCGTTAAAACCCCCGGAACGGAACCCCCGGGCGTAGGTGGCGTAAAACAGCTGATCTTCCGCTGGCGTCCAGGTCAGGGTGGCTTTTGGTTGCCACTCGTCGTAGCTCGCTTCGCGGGAGGCGCCGGTGTTTACATCTGTCTGTTCTCGCTCGTCCTCGTCGTAGCGCAGGGATAGGGTTAGTTCCAGGGCGTCCGTGATGTCGTAGTCAAACTGGGCGAACACGGCCCAGGCCGTATTGTCGTTGTCTTCGAGACTCTGCACGATGGGAAAATTCCCGGCCTGGGTAAGGGTGGCGACGGTGCCCAGGGAGCGATCGGTATCGATGTAGAACAGACCGGCGGTGTAGCGCAGGCGTTGATCCGATGCAGAGGTAAAGCGGAATTCGTGACTCAGGAGTTCCACGTCCAGGTCCTGGGCCTGGTCGACCTGTCCAAAACCAAAGAATCCATCGGGGCAATCAACGGGATTACAGAAATCCAGGTCGCCATAGTAATCCTCGGCGATGTCCGTGTATCCGCCAATATAGGTGAAGGTACCGGCATCTACCGTGTAATCGATCTTCACGGTGACTTCATCGATGCTGCGATCACTATCACCGAGGATATCCGTGATGGGGCTGCGTTCCTGGTTGGTGTTGTCGGGGCTGGCGCCATCGATAAAAGCGGCGTCATAGACGGCACCGCCTTCCAACTCCGAGGTCGCAAGGCGGAAGTCGATAACCAGGGCTTCCGTCGGAAACCACTGCAGGCGGCCTCGCAGGTCGTAGGATTCGACAAAGTCTACCTCCGTGTTGAGGAAGGTGTTGTCGATCAAGCCATCGCTTTCGCGATAGGAGCCGGCGACCCGGAACAGTAATTCATCCTCGATGATGGGGCCGCTTAAAGCGCCTTGGATTCTTTGCAGACCTCCGTTTCCAGCGCCGGCGGTCACATAGCCTTCGAGTTCATTGGTCGGTGCTTTGGTTACGATATTCACCGCTCCACCAATGGCATTTCTTCCGTACAGTGCCCCCTGGGGACCTTTAAGGACCTCTATTCGTTCCACGTCGTAGAGTTCCATCTTGAACTGTTTTTGGTTGTTCTGTGGTACGCCATCTACAACGATGGCCACGGGAGAGTCTGCGTTGTTGATCTGGGTTACGCCGCGAACGGCGACGAAACTGTTACCGACGGTGAAGGAGTCATCGAAGGTGACATTAGGCGTAAGGGCGACGAAGTCTGCGGTGGACTCGATGCCTCGACTAACGATCTCATCAGCGGTAAAGGCGGTGACGGCGACCGGCACCTCCTGAAGATTCTCCGAGCGGAGTTCCGCAGTCACCATGACTTCTTCCAGGGCCAAGGCGCCATTCCCGTCCCCGCTCTGGGCTTGGGACTGGGCGGCGAGTAGGGTCACCAGGCTAACGGCCAGCGTTAGACGATTTTTGTGAAATGCCAATGGTTGCATGGGAAGGCCTCTCCGAGCGCTGTGCTTAGGATTGTCGTTTTCGTCAACGCTACGAGAGCCGGGTCGGATTCGGAACACCCACCCCGGGTAGGCGACCCCGGGTAGGTGGGTAGGTTTGCGGTTTCCGATGGAAGACCTGCGACCCAGGAGTTGGGAGCAAGGCCCGGTTTCTTCTCCCCTCAGATTAAGTCCTTTAGATCAGTTGATCCCGGATGGCGAAGGCAACGGCCTCGTCTCGCGATGCCGCGCCAAGCTTGCTGAAGATATTTTTCAGATGAAACTTGACCGTATTCACGGATAAGGATTTGCTCGATGCGATTTCCCGATTTGACTCGCCCATCATCAAGCAACGCAGAATCTCGATTTCTCTGGGGCTGAGGACGCACTGATCTTCCATATCCCCGCGAGGATGGGTCTGCATGTCGGCGCGTAGCTTGCGCAGGAAGGCCAAACGCGCTGGGGCTATGGCACTGGTGTTTCCGCCATCGAGGATCTGCTCCAGCAGGGGTAAGAGCAGTGGCGCGTCTTCGACAAAGACCTGTCGCGCATCTTCCACCATGGCCATGGAAACGGCGGACTCGAAAGCTTCTACCGCGGCGGCGCGCTGGCCAGCCTGCCACTCGGTCGCCGCCAGAAGTAGTGAGAAATGAATGTAGGCACGAAAGAATCCCGTTCTTTTAGCCTCCCCGAGGGGTTCCCTTAGGGCGTTCCGAGCTTCGTCCCAGTGGCCTTCGAGCAAGTGCGTGCGAGCCTGGACCGCCACGGAAAATTCCTTGCTGACCAGATCCCAGCCTACGCCTGGGTCCGTCTCCTGTTCGGCCAGGGCGCTTTGTCCCGGTCTGTTGTGTCGTAAGGCAAGTTCCTGATCCTGAAGGGCCGTCAGGGATGCCAGCCGCGGTAGCTGTCGCCGCGAGGCGGTGAGTTGCGCCCGGGTAAACACCCGTTCCTGGAGTAGCATGTCGCCGGATTCGTAGGCGATACGTAGGAGTGTGCAAAAGCCCGCCACGTACACTTCCAACCATGCGTCGGCTCGTTCTGCATGACCAAGGGAGCGATCAAGAAGTTGCGCGGCTTCGTCGACCCGGGCGCGCTCGTAGTAGCACTCGGCGAGAAAAATACGCCCTATGGCCGCCAGATCACTGTCGGCGCCAAACACCTTTAGAGCAATGCTCAAGCCCTCCTCATAGCAGGACTCCGCGGCGCCAAAACGGGCCTGGCGCATGCGGGCCACACCCTGGTGAAAGTAGATAAACACCTCTGCGTAGGTCGCACCCATTAACCGGTAGTGTTCCAGGGCGCGCTTCGCGTGGATCTCGCTGAGTTCGTATTCCGAAATCTCCCGATACATGGCGCAAAGAAAGTTAGCCCGCACGGCCTGAAGTACTTCGTTATCGGGAGGTAACTGATCGGCGAGCCGTTCAAGCCGCTCGATACTTTGGCTCGTGACCGGATTGTCCGTGTAACGCTGTACCAGGGTTTCGATCAGTGCCGTTTCGCATTGCAGCAGCTCATCGCTTTTGCGGCGCTCGGAGGTTTCGGAGAGAAATCGTTTCAAGTCTTCCACTCCGGCGCGATGGTGACCAACCCGAACGGAGAGATAAATCCTCGCGAGCCACAGGCGCGGGTAGTCCGCAAGGTCACGGATACTCAACTGTTTGAGAACGGTTTGCACCAGCGCCAAATCCCCACGGAGGGCAAACTGCCAACCCCCGAGGGATTCCAGGAGCTCCGCGCAGGTACGCAGGTCGCCGGCTGCCATCGTGTGATGAACAGCCTCTGTGAGTAGGTCTTGCTGACGAAACCAGTGGGCGGCGGCTCGATGTAGCGTTTTTTGCTCTAGCGTTGCGGAGCGTCGCAGTCGCTCGGCGAGAAATTCCGTGTACAGGCGATGGTAGCGGTACCAGTTGCCTTCACTGTCGGCGCGCTGGACAAACGCGTCTCTCTTTTCAAGACCACGGAGAAGCTTCCAGCCATCGGCGTCGGGGTAAAGGGTATTGCTGATATCTCCATTGACTCGCTCGAGGATCGAAGTTGAGAGTAGAAACGTCTGCTCCTCGTTGCTGAGGTCCGCAAAGGCTTGTTCGAGGAAATACTCGGATAGATCCACATCCCGCCCGGACAGCCGTTCCAGCACCTCTGGGGGTGAGGCACCTTCACGGGTCCAGCGCAATACCGTTCCCACGGCAACGGGCCATCCTTCGGTGCGATGCTGTAGTTCCTGCAGCCACTTGGTGAGGTCTCGGGGTGACGCCGCGTTTTCGGCGAACAAAGCTTGTAGTTCCGTAAGGTCAAAACATAGATCCTGTTGCGTAAGTTCCTCCAACTCTCCGCCCACTCGGAGATCGGCAATGGCCATGTGTTCGGGAAGAGAGCGAGAACTGAGTACCAGCATTAGGTTGTGAAGATGCGTGTGGGCAAGTCGGTCCAGAAAAACTTCTACGGACTTGCCCGCCGAACGATGGACATCGTCCAGCACGAGCACGTGACGGCCTTTTAAGCGGCTTAAGCTTGTGAGAACGGCCAGAGTCGCATCTTCTTCGGACAGGGTGCCCAGGTCGGACAGGGGCGCCGACTGAAACTCCGAGAATCCTCCCTGACGACAGGCTGCGGCAAGGTAGGTCAGAAAGCTTTTTAGATGGCCGTCGCGTTCGTCGAGACTCAGCCAGGCGACGGGGATGCCGTTGTCTTCCAGATCTTCATACCAGCGGGCCAAGATGGCCGTTTTCCCATAGCCGGCGGCGGCGTGGATGAGGCAGACGCCGCCTTCGGCGCAGCCATGCAATCGTGAAAGCAGGCGCTCGCGGCGAAGGGGCTTGCCGCTCCCCGGGGGTGGCGCGAGCTTGGAGTCGATTATCCAGTCCTGCATGGAGTGATCCTGGGTTTCCTATCCCTATGGAGTCGGCTTATTCACAGTGCTTAAGCGATAAGCTCCGAGCCATCGTCTCACAGCTGCGGCCCGCCCGACGGCAAGCATCCCTTAGGCAAACAACAAGGTAAGAATCGTCCACAACACCGCGGCCCCAGCGGCAGCCATGGTCGCGGGGATGATCTGGGTGGTTACGTGATCCATAAGATCACAACCGGTGGCCATGGCGCTGAGAATGGTGGTGTCGGAAATCGGTGAACACTGATCGCCATAGACGCTGCCATTGAGCACTGCGGCGAAACAGATCGACATGTAAAGCTCGGGATGAGCGACCACCGGCTGTTGAGCGATTACCCAGGCCAGGGGCATCGCCAGGGGGAAGGTGATGGCATAGGTGCCCCAACTCGTGCCCGTAGAGAACGCGGTCACCATGGTCAGGAGCTGCAGCGCCACGGGTAGACTCCAGTAGGGAACTCGGTTCCCCAGGAGGTCCACCATGTACTGCCCAGCGCCCGCCTCCTTACTGATGGCACCGACGGTGATGGCGAGCATGAGAATCACCGATGCCAGCACCACGCCTTTTAGGCCATCGCCAAAGCCCTCTACCAGGTTGCCGAGACTCATGCCTCGGGCGAGGGCGCTGACGGCGGCGATCATCAGGGCGGCACCGAAAGCCCAGTTCACTTGTGGGGTGCCCGACAGCACAAATGTACCGATGGCGATGGCGATGAGGGCGCCCAGGGGCACGACGAATTCCAGCACATGGGGTTTATACCCATGGGGAATACGATTCTCCTGGAGCTCTTTAGCGCTCAGAGGTTTGGCGTCTGCCGCATCGAGCTGCCCCGTTTCACGGGCTCGGGCTCTCGCTGCGCGGATGCCACGGCCAGAGAATCGATCCACATCCAAACTCAGAAGTAAGGTCCCCAGGACCGCGAGCATGCCGTAGAAACTGAAGGGGACACTGGCGAAGAAAAATGCGACTCGATCCGCTTCCGTGGCGAGGAAAGCTGCACCCGGTACGAAGATAAGAGCCTGGACATACGCGGGCCAGGCGTTGAAAGCGATGACAGAAGCAATGGGCGAAGCGGTGGAATCTACGATGTAAGACAGCTCCTCATGGCTTATGCGATGTTGGTCGGCGAGGGGTTTTACCGTGGAGCCCACTAACACGGTACTCATGGTACCGCCCTGAAAAAACAGTACCCCCAGGCCCCAGGCAACGCATTTGGCCGACCGCGGACCTCGGACAAAGTGCCGAGTCATAAAGCTCGCAAAGGCCTGAGCGGCTCCAGTGCGTGACCAGATCCCCAGGAGCCCGCCGAGAAGCCATAGGTAGAGCAGCAAGACGCCAGCGGCACCTTCCGTGGCCAAGGTTGGAATCAACACCGCATCGGTAATATCAAAACGTTGGAGGAGAAATGCGCCTGTGAGGATGCCGCCAAGCAAGGCCGTGAGGGGTTCCTTGGTCAGCAGGCAGAGCGATACGGCGACCAGTGCCGGGAGTAAAGACCAGATTCCGTAGTGTTTGACCACGTCGATACGCGCGTACACGGTCTCGCCGCTGGGTGTTTCCTCGAATACCCACTGGGAGGGCATGGGAGGTGGGCCGTCTAACCGATCAAGAGCAGTCTGGCGAAGCGGTGAAGCGCCGTAGGGCACAACGGTATCCAGGTTTACCTCACGGCCGCGCTCCAGATAGTAAAGCCTACCGTCGGAGGATCGATCGACCTCGTAGGTGGTCTTTCGCTCTCGCCATTGGGGATCCCCGTGAGCACCGGCAAAGTACGCAGCGCCGAGCGCAGCAAGAAGCAACCACAGGACGGGGGTCATCAATGGCGCGAGGTATCGTGCTTGTTCACGATTTAGGTCCGGCTGTTCAAGGGTGGCCGTGGCGGCTTCCTCGATGCTGGCGATCGGCTCCCGTTGTGCGCCGTCCCCTTGCTTTTCATCGGCCAAGGTCGATCTCCCTGAGCGGGGGCTTGTGAATAGGGCGACCAAGAATAACGCCGACGGTCCCGGTGGCGGAAGTATTCCTCGAATTCCTGGTTTGAACGTTCTCCCTCGCTCCATGGCAGCGGACTGCGTGTCCTTGGGGTCGCGGCGATTTGGTCATTGATAGGCTAAGCTTTCGCGTACCTTCCCCACGGTAAACAGGCTCATGGCTAAACTCCCGCTGTCCCAGGTTGACGTGTTCTCTCCTTACCCCCATTGCGGCAATCCCGTGGCAGTGGTGCACGATGCCGATGGTTTAAGCGACGAGCAAATGGCGGCTTTTGCCCGTTGGACTAATCTGTCCGAGACCACCTTTCTCTTGCAGCCCACCCACCCCGAGGCCGACTACCGGCTGCGAATCGTTACTCCCGGAGGGGAGCTGCCCTTTGCAGGTCATCCGACCCTGGGAAGCTGCCACGCCTGGCTTGAACATGGCGGCAGTCCTTCCCAGAGCGATCAATTCGTCCAGGAGTGCGCTGTCGGTTTGGTGTCCGTTCAAGCTATTGATCGTCGCCTTGGTTTTGCAGCGCCCGCCTTACGCCGCAGCGGCCCCCTTGAAAGGGAACTGCTGGATCAGCTCCTCAGCGCCACGGTTCTACACCCCAATCATGTTGTTGGCCATCAGTGGGTGGACAACGGTCCCGGCTGGTGCGCCTTGCTCCTGGATTCCGCGCAGCGGGTTCTCTCGGTGACGCCAGAGATGCGTTTGCTAAAAGGGGTGAGCCTCGGGCTTGTGGGGCCCCAGGAAAGCAGTGCGGAAACCGACTTCGAAGTCCGTGCTTTTGTGCCCGGTCTTGGTGTTCCCGAAGATCCGGTGACTGGAAGTCTCAATGCCAGCATTGGCCAGTGGTTGATCGGTGCGGCGCTGGCACCCAGCAGTTACGTGGCCGCTCAGGGTACGGCGATCGGTCGAAAGGGTCGGGTTCATGTCGCTGCCGTGGGAGAAGACGTGTGGGTTAGCGGTGATACTCGAACCCTTCTGTCCGGTACGGCGCTGTTCTAGGTCTCGGCGACGCGAGCGAGACTAAGGTCCAATAGGTATTCGCCATGGCTTCGGAAAAGCTGTCTATAGCTTGGAGCCATACCTGTCAAAGCCGATCCTAAGCCGTCGAAAGAGCTTCCTGGTGACTCTCTTTGAAATGGGATTTTTCCACAGTCCACAACTTTGAATTGGCTTTCGATTAGTGTTTACTTGGGTTGTTGGTCTCCCGCAAGACAACTAAGCAGTTATTACAACTAAAAAAAGATCCGGGTTTTAGTCTCTCAATACCCGAGGAGGGGTAGATCATGAGGAAGGAAAGTTTCCAGAAGCACAGTCGTGCTTCAACATCCGTGTTTCGTCGCAGCGTGCTCAGTCGCAGTGTGGCCACGGCAATTGCCGCGTTAGGCGCCGCCAGTTCGGCTGGGCTGGTGTATGCCCAGGATGGCGGCACCGAAGTGATAGAAGAGGTGGTGGTTACCGGTTCACGTATCGTCCGTCGTGAACTCGATACGCCAGCACCCATTACCGTCGTTGGCGCCGACGCGGTTCTCGAGAGTGGTGAAACGGATATCGCGAAGCTTCTTCGCGAGGTTCCTGCGCTTAATGGATCGTTAACCTCAACCAACTCCACAAACCTAACGGGGGATCAGGAGTCTGCGGATTTGGTCAATGCCGCCGGCGTTGGTCGATTGAATCTACGCAACCTGGGGACCAACCGGACCCTGGTGCTGGTGAACGGTCGCCGTCACGTGTCTTCCATCCAGGGTAGTGCCGATGTCGACGTGGGGACTATTCCCATTGCCCTCATCGAGCGTGTTGAAACCCTCACGGGCGGTAGCTCCGCAATTTACGGTGCCGACGCCGTATCAGGCGTAGTCAACTTTGTGCTCAAGGATGACTTCGAGGGAGCCGATTTCCGTCTCCAGTACTCCGAGCCCCAGGAGGGTGGTGCCGAAAGCACCTTTGCCGCGTTTACCGCTGGACGTAACTTTGCCAATGATCGCGGTAACGTCACCTTCAGCGTCGAGTACTTCGATCAGGGCGTGTTGCGAGCGGAGGACCGAGATTTCGCCGACAACGAAGGTTTCTTTGAACTCCTGGCGAATTCGGACGCTCTTGCCGAGGCCTTCGGTCGAAACCCGAACGCCGCAAACGTTTTTGTTCCGGATTTCCGCATTAACTTCTCAAGCTCCAAAGGCATTATCGCCCTTCGGGAAGCCGGAGCGGGCGGTAGCGTCTTCGGTGGTCTCGTCGATGGGGACGCAGATCCCGGGGTGATTCCCGGTGTACCGGCGCTGCAGGTTTTTGATGGCACGTCGGTTCGCGAGTTTAATCGCGGTATCGAGTCCAACCCCTTCGAAGTCTCCGGCGGTGATGGTATCGAGACCATCAACCCCCTGGAAGCGATCGTGCCGGAGATCGAACGCTTCAATATCAACTTGCTTACTAACTTCGAGTTCGCCCCCGGTTGGGAGGCGTTTGCCGAGTTTAAGTACGTCTATGCCGACGTACTCGACTCTGACGGCATCGATTTCAACGACGATATCCCCATCGCTATCGACAATCCTTTTATTCCCGCTGGCCTCCGGGCGCAGATCGATGATGCCATTGCCCAGGGCATAACGCCGGCCATCACCATGAGCCGCGACATGCTGGATCGCGATATCGTCGGGGATACGGAAACCGAGCGTACAACCCTCCGTCTGGTAGGCGGGATACGCAAAGACTTCGACAACGGGCTGAGCTTCGAGGCCTCTTATAACTACGGCCGAACGGAGATCGATACGACCAATACCAACAGCCGCGTCGAAGACCGTTTCTTTGCGGCGGTGGACGCCGTGCGTGACCCCACCACGGGAGAAATTGTCTGTCGGTCGGACCTCGATCCCAGCGCGATTCCGCCCACCTCTCCGTTCCCGGCATCTCGCGAAGGTTTCCTGACCTTCTCGCCCGGTGACGGCAGCTGTTCGCCGATCAATCTTTTCGGCACCGATAGCATTACCTCCGCGGCGCGAGGCTTCGCGTTCATCGACACGAATGAGTCCAGCACCATCGAGCAGCGCCAATTCCTGGCAACGGTAGCTGGTAATACCGAAGAGTATTTCAGTCTGCCCGCCGGGCCCGTGCTGTTTGCCGCTGGTTTTGAGTACCGTGATGAGAGCAGTGACTTTAGTCCTCCGGAGCTCGAAGTCGCCGGGTTGCTTTGGAACACCCTGGGTGAACCTCGTAGCTTTGTGATGGGTGAATACGATGTCACGGAGTTCTTCGGTGAGGTCAGCATTCCGCTTCTCGCCGACGTGCCCCTGGTGGAAAGCTTGACTCTTGACGGTTCCTATCGCTTCACGGATCACAGCACAGCGGGGAATATCGACACCTACGGCCTGGGTATGGTGTGGCAGCCTTTCCAGGATCTGCGTGTTCGTGGTTCCTATAACCGCGCGGTGCGGGCGCCGAACATTTTTGAACTGTTCAGCCCTGCGCAGCCGGCGTTCCTGGGTGTGACCGACGATCCCTGTAACCCGCAGAACATCAATGCCGGCACCTCCTTCCGGGAGCAGAACTGTCGACAGTTTGTAGATGCGGACTTCGATGCGGCAAATTTCCTGTCTGCACGCACCGCCGGCACGACGGGGGGCAACGTGGATCTCGAACCTGAAGAGGCGGATACCTACACTTTCGGTATCGTCTATCAGCCCGAGTTCATTCAGGGGCTGGCGCTCACGGTGGACTACTACAACATCACCATTGAGCAGGCCATCGATTCATTGCGTGGTGTTGATATCGCTAACCTTTGCGTCGATTTGCCCACCATAAGCAATGTCTACTGTGATGCCATTACCCGGGATCCGAACCGCGGCAATGCAATCGTCGACTTTACCTCCGGTAATGTGAACCTCGGCTCCTTCGAGACTGATGGTATCGACGTGGCGGTGACCTACGACATGTCTCTTGATGACCTGTTTGGTGTTCGCGCCGGTGAACTGCGTCATACGCTGCTGTGGAACTACGTGTTCGATAACAGCGAGTTTCCCGATCCTCTGGACCCCAATTTTGAACTCTCGGATCTTGAGCAGTTGGGCGTTCCTGAGCAGATCGTGAACTACACCCTGAACTGGGATAGAGACGCTATCGGCATCGCCTATCAGGTGCGTTGGCAGTCAAGCCAGTTCAACAGCGGCATCAATCCCGAGGACGTGGAAGGCAACGCCTTGTTTGCCGATCCGCTGCGCACGGGCTCGGCCTTCGTACACGACCTGTCGTTCCGTTTTGACGTGACCGAAAAGGCCATGTTGACCGGTGGTATCAATAACCTCACCGATGAAGAGCCCTTCCTGGGTACCTACATCCGACCGGTAGATACCCTGGGCCGCACCTTCTTCGTGGGTCTGCAAGCGATCTTCTAAGGAGGCTATGGGCTGACCCTAAAACGCCCTGCCTTGGCAGGGCGTTTTTCGTTGTTCCAATGGAATTTTGCTGTGACGCGGCTGCGCGATGGAGTGACGGAACGACGATTTAGCGTAAAGCGCGAAACACCTTCACCAGAGCTACTTCCGCGATCAACATGCCGGCGATGACCACGATAAATGCCACCACGCCGTGAAGGGCCCCGATAAACTCTACCTTTGTGCCAAGCACCCGGTCGAGGACGCCGAGCATAATAAATTTGGAGCCGAAGAGGATAAACCAGGCGCTGAATATGCGGGCGCTTTTCCATAGGGTGCCCTTCCGGCCGTCGAACCATACGGCGACACGATGTTCCACTGCCAGGGTTGCCTGAAGCAATAACTGTAACAGTACAGCGACTACCAGCGATGTGGAGAACCCGTCGATACTGACTTTAGCCCAGTACTCCGCGAACAAATTGAGAACGACAAGATCCACCAGGATGGCGATGATGTAACGGTTGAAGAGTCGCTGACGGGTGCTGGGGGCGTCCGTGGACTCCGCGACGGCGTGATGGTGGGGTTTGATGGCAGAACTCCTATGGCGGTTCGGCCGCTACCCTACTAAGGCTCCATCATCTGTGCAAAGCGGCGTTCCATTTCTTCTGCGGAAACATCTTCCAGGTGGGTCATGATCATCCAGCGAACGCCAAAGGGGTCGCGGAACTTGCCCGATCGATCGCCCCAGAACTGGTCTTCAACAGCTTGCTCTTCCTGGGCGCCGCTGGCGATGCACTTTTGAAACACGGCGTCGACATTGTCCACGTAGACACACAGGGTGTAGTCGCTCAGCTCCCCGGGAACGGTTGTTCCCCATTCTTCGCTGGCGTCGCTGAGCATGATCAAGCTTCCCTCGACATCAATCTCCGCGTGCATGACTCCACCATCGGGCATGGCCAGACGCGAACGGAGTTCGGCGCCGAGATTTTCTTGATACCAGTTGATGGCACTGTCTGCGTCGGCAACGGAGATGTACGCATTGACGCTGTGGCTGCCTTCGGGGATTGACGATGTCATGAGGATCTCCGGTGGATGCTGGGTATCTTCAGCCTAGCACGGACCTGGGAAATGTCTTCCTTAGGCCATGAAAACGTGAGCGGCGATTAGGGCAATGGGCAGGGCGATGAGCGTACGCAGGACAAACATCTGCAGAAGCAGACCCATACCGACGCCTAAGGAGCTGCGCAATAGAAGCGCACCCACCTCAGAGAGATAGATCAATTGGGTTAGGGATACGCAGGCGATAACGAAACGGGTAAACGAGCTCTCGATGGTCTGACCGATCGCTGCGGGGAGGAACATGTCCAGAAAGCCCACCAAAAAAGTAGGTGCCGCTGCGCCCGCCTCAGGTAATCCCAGCAGGGTTAGCACGGGCACCAGCGGTGCCGCCAGGGTTTGCATGATGGAGGTGAACTCGGCGATGGCCATGCCCAGGGTGCCCGCCAATACCACGATGGGCAGCAGGCCCATCCATATATCCAGGACGTGGGCTAAAGCGGTTCGCAGGTAAG
>DIYG01000180.1 GCA_002428935.1 Halieaceae bacterium UBA6060 | reverse complement strand
CCCGCCGCCTCGAGCAAAGCGGCGATGGCCCGATCGTGAAACTGGCTATTCTGGCGCACGTCCAAACGCGCCAGGTGAAAACCGAAGCTCGCCACATGTTGCTGCAGGGGTCGCAGCTCCGTTTCCACCAGATGCTGCGCGCCCACGGAGTGGAGAGAGGATTCCAGGGTGGCCAGATCCTGACGCAAAGCGCTAGCGTCGGGATAGCCCTCCCGACATCCATCGGCGCGCAAACGGATCAACATGAGGTTGATCCATTGGCGCCAGGGCTCATCGTGATTGCGCTCCAGAGCCCGCTGCCCCTCAACGCCCCATTCCTGGGCCCGTGCCTCGCACAGGGCGGCAAACTCCTGACTTCGACCATTCGATCGAGCCGTGAGACTTAGGCGGCGCGCCAGGGTCACCAGTTGTTCGTCAAGGACTTTCAGAGCCGTTTCACGCAACAGGGCCAGGGTTTCCTGGGTCGTGGTCGCGCTTACCCCCGGATGTCCATCGCGATCGCCGCCAACCCAATTGCCGAAGGTCACCTGGGGCTGATACATGGCTTTGTTGGCGAGCTCCGGCGGCAAGCCCGCCGCCGTCCAGGCCGTGTGCAAACGTTTCGCAGCCCGAGGCAGAGCCTGGGGAAAGGCGCCAGCGAGAAAATGCAGGGCCAGGCGACGTTCGTCTTCCAGACGCGGCTTTTCCAGATAGACCTCTCCCGTGCGCCATAGGATCTCCAGACAGGCTTCGACGTCGGCGCGGATAAACTCCCGCTCCGCGTCAGTCCACATGCTGTTTTCAAGCTGCACCAGAAGCTCGTAGAGGCGCCGATGCTGTTCGAGCACAGTCTGGCGCTTGGCTTCCGTGGGGTGGGCGGTTAATACGGGTTCGATATGGACCCGAGCCAGTAAACCCAGGATGTCCTGGGCATCCATACCCTGCTCCCGGGCTCGCCGCAGGGCGCGCAACCAGGAGCCCGATGGCCCTGGATTCTGCGTTTGAAGCACTTCCCGGCGCTGACTCTGAACAATGGCGTTCTCCTCCGCATGACTCAGGAGGCGAAAGGCAATGGAGTAGGCCTGTAAACAACGCTCTCGGAAGGCTTCCGGCAGATGCGTGATGGGAGGCTGCGCCGAAGGACCCCAGGCTGCGCGCCAGGGGAGCTGGTCGGCGATCTCCGCCTCGTCCAGGCTCCGCAGCACGGAATCAAAACAGCTCATGAGAAAGGCCAGGCCCGGCGTACGAGCGGCCAGGTCAGCGTTATTTGTGTCGCACATAAGATACCGCGTGTGTGCTTTAGGGAGTTTGCGCCAAGCCCCCCAAGGGGCCTGAAAAGAAGCCTGAAGCAGACGGCCTGTGCTGTAGGTCTCAGCAGAGATACCGCTACCCGGCCCGAGAAGAAGCGCTCGGCGCGAACTCGATCCTAGTCCAGGGATCGCGTCAGCGCCAGGGCCTTGGGGTCAAATTCTGAGCTTAGTTCTCCACGGCGAGCATGTACTCCGCTACCGCCAGAGGTATTTCCTCAGGCCGGTCACGATCTTGGTGACCGGTAATTGTTTATTCTGTTGATCCCTAGTCTATTACTCGATAGCGACGTCCCGAAAGAGGTGCGGCAACACACTCCCCGCCCACCACCGCCGGTCGAGCATGAGAATCACGCAGCCAACGGAGAATCCGCCCGGCGATACCCGAGGAAGCATCATCGAGTGCCTCCCCCGAAACCCGGGAGATATCACCCCGGGCCGAGACCCTAAACTGTGCTTCGACCACAGCTTTTTCTGGCAGGGCGGGATCGAGTAGGTACGACCAAAGCTGCGGATCCTCCGGTAGCTCCGCGGGTGCGGCCAGTTGACGACGGACAGGGCTGGAATCGTCCCCCGCCGCAGCCCAGGCTTTTGCATAGCTATCGCAGGAGGACTGCCACTTGCCATTCCACTGCTGCCAATTCCCCAGACGCAGCAGCAAATAGCTCTGCTCTTGGGGAGTCTGGGCCGCAGGGAGTGCCAGCAACTCCTCGAGGACCACCCGCCCTTTGCCGTAACTCAATTGCTGCGTGCGCAACAGGTTGTCCCAGCCAACCCCACTGCCATCACTACTCTGGGTGGCCCTGAGTTCCGTACCCAAGATCAGATACAGATTGCGCAGGTGACTGATGCCCAGGGACTTGATGGCTTCATAGGACGAGCCCTCTCCCCTCTGGAAGCCCGAAAGCTGCACTTCCCACATGAACTGGTTGTCCTGAACGGCCTGGAAAAACAACTCCACGTCGCCGGGCAACCGAGGGTCTATGAAAACCTCCCGAGCCCGGCGGAAGTACCCCAGGCTATCGCGAAGGGCGGCTTGGGAGAGCATACCTCGCCCCATGTTGTGAATCCGAAATCCGTAGCGCAGGGTAAGCTGCGCCGACTCGTAGTCGCCGATCGCCTGGGAACTGTCGGCCATGGCGCGCAAATAGGGTAACTGGGCCTCGGTGAGAAGCCCTTCATTGATGCGCAGAAGCTGCACCGCCCGCCGGTAGGCATCCAGGGCTGCAGGATGATTACACAGCGATGAATGCAGGGTGCCCAACTCACCCACGGGATCTGCCAGATCCAGGCTGTAAGCGCCCTCACCCTGCTGCCGAATGCTGATGGTTTCCTCCATGGCCTTCACCTGCTCACGCAAGGCTTCCCGGTCACCACCGCAGGGCGTTTCCTGGGGAATTGGAGACGGGTCCGGCATGAGGACAAACTTGCGGCCAAAATATTCCGGTAGATGAGCCGAACTGGGCAGAGCAAGAAGTACAAAGCACAAAGGCACCAGCCGCCGCGCAAGACTACGCGCTGCTACCATGTCCCTTCGATGACTCGCCGACCCCATAGCGCCCTACTATGACGGCCATAGACTGACGACGCCATGATTTCCGAGGAGCCTGCGGACCCTTCAGAGGAAACCGCCCTGCGCGAGCGCTACTTCAAAAACTGCCGGCGCCGTGTGGGACCATTTGTGCGCCGACATTTTCGCTACCCCGGCGCGTGGCGGAGCAACCGTCGAGCCCTGGGCTGGGATCTGGTACGCGCGCCGCTCAATCTGTTCTGGGCACCGGTCTACGTGCTCTGTCAGTTGCTGGGGTGGTTGCTGACACAAGGCGGCGCCCACCGATGGGGGAGAGTTCTGAGGGGTACGCCATCGGGTTTGACCACGGATGTACAGCGCTATCTCAACGGGCGTATCGAGGAGGAGCTGCTGGTTTTGCGTCCCGAAGACTCCCAGTTAACCCAGCTGGGCCGGGCAGCCCTCGGCCATTACGGCAGCACACGAACCGCCGCGGCGGATATCGGAAACTCCGTGGGTAGCACCCTGCTGGGTGCCTTTGCCTACAAACAATTTACCCCCGGGGGAATCGCTCTGGGCCTGTTGGTGACCACCTGGCTGGCTCAGCGACGAGCAAGTCAGGAGTTTTGGTTCGGCGAAGCTTTGGGGAACTGGTTCTACGGTCTGTTCCCCCCGACGCCCTCAACGGGGGAGCTATTCCTGGGCATCGGCCTGACGCTGACTGCGCTGGCAATCTCAGCGACCTTGTCTGGGCTTTTGCTGGACCCCCTACAGGCTCGCCTCGGTCTCCACGAACGGCGTCTGCAACGCATGCTCACGCAACTTCAGGAGGATCTGGGAGCCGTTGACCACAGCCGTTATCGACCGAGAGACCCGCTCCTGGCGCGTCTTCTCGATGCCGTCGACGCGGTACGCAGTCAGTTGCCCTGAGGGGCGACCACAGCAGCATCGCGAAAACCCCTGGCGAGGAGCCACAAGGCTGTAAGCAATTGGGCCAGGCCCATGGGCGGAAGCAAGATAAACGGTACCGCCCCACCGAGGATGGGCTGACTGATAGCAAAGAGTTGTAGAGCGACGGCGAACAGACCAAAGGCGGGCAAGAGCCAGGGCAGCAGCCCCAGACGCCATACGGCCACATGCCAAACCAACATGGTGACCCCATAGGCCAGCAGACCCACATAGTGAGCCCCGTTGCGCAGGAGCGATCCGCTGGCCCGCAGCGCTTCAAACTGTAGCTGCGCCGTGCCATCGGCGCTCGCAAACGCCTCGCTAAACTCAATCATGGCCAGGACGCCCACCTGTTCCACGGCAGACAGACTCGCCGCGAGAAAAGAAATCGCCAGAAAACCCATAGCCAGGAGCTCACTCCGAGCGCGAAACACAGACCAGGCCAACACACCGATAGCCAGGGTTACGCACACTCCAAGGAGGGTCAGCAACACAGAGGCGCCAAGTAGCGGCACGTGAGCGGAGGCATTGAGGAGGTAGCCACCTTCAGCGAAAAGCGGCGCCGTTAAAACCTGAAGACTGGTGATGCCGGCGATCAACTGAAACATCATGAGCCCGCCAATCCATCGCCCTGCGGTGCTATCCGTCAACGCTCGCCGAGCAGCATCGCCTGTGCTTGTGCCCATGATCCTCGCCCTCTGGGTAAACATCTCACTGTAGCCAAGTTCTCTACCCTTCGTCGAAAAGTCGCGGCGAAGGGAAAGAAACTCGCGACGGAACGTTCCCGATGCTAGCTTTAGGGTCCTTGTCGGGTCCCGATGAAGCCGTAGACAGACCCCAAAGCCCAAACCGATAACAGGAGAACACAATGACCATTCGCACCACGGAAGGACGGGGTAAGCTCTACGACAACGTGTTGGAGACCGTCGGAGACACGCCCTGCATACGCATCAATCGCATCGCGCCTTCCCACGTTACCGTTTACGTTAAAGCCGAAGCCTTCAATCCTGCAGCTTCGGTGAAAGACCGACTGGCGCTGAACATCATCGAGGCGGCGGAGCGCGATGGCCGCCTGCAGCCCGGACAAACCGTCGTCGAAGCCACGTCGGGGAACACCGGTATCGGCCTGGCCATGGTATGTGCCGCAAAGGGCTATCCCCTGGTAGTCACCATGGCCGACAGCTTCTCTGTCGAGCGCCGCCGCCTAATGCGTTTTCTTGGGGCGAAGGTGGTGCTGACACCTCGGGCGGAAAAAGGCCTGGGCATGTACAACAAAGCCCGGGAACTCGCCGAAGCCAACGGCTGGTTCCTGGCCCGCCAGTTCGAGAGCAGCGACAACGCGGATATCCATGAGCACACCACGGCGCGGGAAATCCTTGCCGACTTCGCCGAGAAGCGTCTCGACTACTGGGTAACCGGCTACGGTACCGGGGGTACCGTCACCGGCGTGGCGCGCGTGCTGCGGAAGGAGCGACCGGATACCAAGATTATTCTTACGGAACCGGCCAACGCGGCCATCGTCAGTTCGGGCCAGGAACAGGAACGCGATGAGCAGGGTTCTCCCGCCATAAGCCACCCGGCCTTCGAACCCCACCCCATTCAAGGCTGGACTCCCGACTTCATACCGCTGGTGCTCCAGGAGTCCCTGGACAAGGATTTCTACGATGAACTGCTACCGGTGGCAGGAGCAGACGGCATGGCCTGGTCCCGGCGTCTCGCGGCGGAGGAAGGGATTTTCACCGGTGTATCGGGGGGTTCTACCTTTGCCATCGCCATGCAAGTAGCGGAATCCGCGCCCGAGGGCTCGGTGCTTCTGGTGATGCTGCCCGATACGGGAGAACGCTATCTGTCTACACCGCTCTTCGAAGACATACCCGAGGAGATGACCGACGAGGAAATTGCTCTGTCGCAATCGACGCCGGGGTACCAACTCCCGTAAGTGATCAAAATGAACCGGGCGCCGCACCGTCTCCCTGGGCGGGAGCGCGACCCGGCGGTTTAAGTTGGGCTTAAATCGCTTTGCTCCTCTCGCCTCGCCTCGCGGCAACCTGGCGACGAGGCTACACTGCGCGCCATGAATACATCGGATGACGCCTGTCTGTCCCTGGCCCTGCGCCAGGCAGACCGGGTGGTGACGCAACTCTACAACCGCCATTTGAGCACCTGCGGTCTGCGGGGAACTCAATACGCCATTCTTCGTGCAATCAGTGAAACGGGATGCGTGACCGCCGGGGACCTGAGTGAGGCCCTACGTTTGGATCAGACCAGCGTTTCGCGAGCTTTAAAACCGCTCCTGCGCGATGGCTACATCGAGGCCAGGGAAGGACCCATGGACCGTCGTCAACGGCTGCTCTGCCTCACGGACACAGGCCGTGAAGTGTTCGCCCAGGCCGTCGGGCACTGGGAACAAGCTCAGCAGGAACTGCAAAAAAAACTGGGCAAACGCGACAGCGCTGCACTCCTGCGACTATCCCAACACATCTTAGCGCTCTAGGATAAAACCCCCGCGACAGAGAATACCGCAGGGGGTACCTCGCGCTGTTGATGATCTTTCGTTAGCAGCCAATCAGTCAGCGGAATACGCGTTAAAAATCTCGCGGATGTTTTCCAGCGCGACATTGTCCTGGTCGCTGTTGACCACGCTAGACGATGCGTCCAGACCAAGATTGACGGTTGTCGGGTCGCGCCACTCCTGGAGCTTTCCGTCGAGGAGACTCACGGGAGTGGTTTTCGCACCCATAGGGTCGATGTTTTGCCCGCTGGCGGGCTGATAGATCGCCTCGATATTCGCCGCAGCCACGGAGTCGCCTGCAACGGCAGCAGTTCCCATGGTTGATGCCATGAGTAGAGTAGCGGCGAGGGTCGAGGCTTTCTTTGAACTGATTTTCCTTGAGCTAGTAATCATTGTCCTTACCTTGCGTGAGATGTCTCTTGTTTGAACGGCTTATACATAAACAGTGTCTGATAATTATATGTATATACATGTTTTATACGGCACTTGAGACGGAATGGATGAGTTCCCTACGATCTCAAAGGCTCGTAAATTCTTTGAGCCAGCCTCGGCGTTTTAGTTCAGGCCAATAGGGAAAATGTGAAAAACACCAGTCCACAAAGAAAAAGGGCCGGGTTTAAAAACCCAGCCCCCTGAATCTCTTCACGGCGCGATTCTCTACGCTAGATCTTCTATCCGTGGCTCAGGTGAAACATGTCGACCCCATTCACCCCACGTCTTGCAGGTCTAGCCCCAGTCGCTGAAGTCCTGCTTTGCCAGAGGCAGCTCGCGCACGCGAACGCCCGTGGCATCAAACACAGCGCTTACCAAGGCGGGAGCGATACCCGGCGTACCGGGTTCCCCGGCTCCACCCCAGGCCTCGCCACTGTTGATGATGATTGTGTCGATCTGCGGTGCTTCGTTCATGCGCACCATGCGGTAGTTGTGGAAGTTGGACTGTTTCACCGCGCCCTGTTCGATTTCCACCTCGCCATAGAGGGCCGCCGTTAAGCCGTAAATCACCCCGGACTCCATCTGAGCCGTGAGG
Organism: Halieaceae bacterium UBA6060; assembly: GCA_002428935.1. Lineage (GTDB taxonomy): Bacteria > Pseudomonadota > Gammaproteobacteria > Pseudomonadales > Halieaceae > Congregibacter. Next base: position 36,999 of record DIYG01000180.1, on the reverse strand, counting down.
CCATCGGGCGATACCGCAAATCCCGGATCAATAGCCACAACCACGCGATCAACTTTCAGCTTACCGTTGTCGATGTGCACGTCGACTACTTGCGCCACCAGCGAACCGAAGGACTCCTGGAGGGAAATTCCCCGTCCAACACCTCGGGGCAGGGTTTCGCCCCAATTGCCGCGCTCCGCGGCCTGGCGCAGGACATTCTGATGGCGCGGTTTATCCGCCAGCATGGCCATGCGCATCTCGTAGGGATCCCGCCCTGCGGCAACAGCTACCTCGTCGAAAAAGGCCTCGGTGAAAAATCCGTGTTGCGAATGATCGACACTACGCCAGGGACCGAAGGGCACATGGGTAGGACTGTCCGTGTGATGAATCTTTCGCGCCGCAACGGCGTAGGGAATAACCGGCGCTTCCACGGGCTCATGCTTTTCGTGATACACGTTTTCCCAGGCCTTGATGCCCCCGTCCCTATCCAGAGCCACACGAAACCTAGAGGCTACCGCGGGTCGGTAGTGGTCGTGGCGAACATCTTCTTCCCGGGACCAAATGAGCTTAACGGGCACCCCCGCCGCCCGGGCAATAAGGGCCGCCTGAATCGCCGAATCCGCATCGGAGCGCCGACCGAAACCGCCGCCCATATAGTGCTGGTGGATCTCCACCTGCTCCGCTTCCATGTCCAGGGCCGCGGCAACTTCGTAGCGAAAGCCCAGAGGGTTCTGAGTACCCACCCATACTTCGCAACCCTGACCATCAACCCGCGCGGTGGCGTTCATAGGTTCCATGCACGCGTGAGCCAGATACGGCACGCGATAAGTGGCCTCAACCGTCGCCGCGGCATCGGCGAAGGCCAACTCGACATCTCCCTCCTCGACGTCGGTCTTGCTTTCGCCGCCCTCCATGGCCTGAGCAAGACTGGCATCGAATTGAGCAAAGAGATCGTCACTGCTTTTGGCATCGTTCTCGGTCTCGGACCAGGTGATCTGCAAACCGTCCAGGGCCCGACTAGCTTGCCAGTAACCGTCGGCGACCACCACAACCGCGTCGTCCAACTCCACAACCTTGTGTACGCCGTCCATGGCCTGAACATCGGAGCTATCAACGCTAACGAGCCGCGCACCAAATACCGGCGCTGCCTTGATCGCTGCGTACTTCATCCCTGGAACCTGTGCGTCGATACCGAAAGTCGCCGTTCCATCAACCTTGGAAGGAACGTCCAGGCGAGGCTTGCTCTGCCCCATGACGCGAAATTCCCCCGGCGTCTTAAGGCTCGGCGTGGCAGAGGGCTGTCGACCGGCGGCGGCTTCCGCAAGCCCTGCAAAGGACAGGCGCCTGCCATCAACGGTGTCAACGATGTGAGTGTCCTGGGCTATGAGCTGCGATGCGGGCACACCCCAGGCCTCGCTGGCCGCATCGATAAGGAGTTCCCGCGCCGCAGCGCCGGCCACGCGTACACCGTACACACCCGTCGCGCGCACCGATGTGCTACCGCCGGTTATCTGCAGTTTCATGGCCTTGGTGATCTTCATGAACGCGCCGTCGATGGTCGGCACCAACGCATCGGGTACATCGGCATCACCCAGTAGGAAGCCTTTGCCCAAAGCCCAGTTCGCATATTCATCCAGAGCCGGCGCTTCCTGGTAGGCCATGTCCTCCCAGCGCGCGTCAATTTCGTCGGCGAGCATCTGAGTCAACGCCGTATGAGCGCCCTGGCCCATTTCGCTGTGGGGCGCGATAAGGGTGACCCGATTGTTCTGATCAATCTTCACCCACATAGTGACCAGGGTTTCCCCCTCGTCGGTGACCTTATGGGCCACCTTGGGCGCGCGATGTCCCGGACGAATCGCCACACCCACCGCGAGCGCACCACCGGCAAGCACGCCCGTGGTAATAAACGCCCTTCTGGTCCACTTACCCATGGCTCGCCTCCTCGACTTCGCTGGTCGCAGGATCAAAGAACTGCACCGCCGACGCACGGGCGGCTACCTTGATGGCCGAACGGATGCGCGAATACATGCCACAGCGACACACGTTGCCGGCCATAGCCGCATCAATCGCCGCATCATCGGGGTCGGGATTCGTCGCCAGCAGGGCCGCAGCGCTCATAAGCTGTCCAGACTGGCAGTAGCCGCACTGCGGCACCTGCTCATCGATCCAGGCCTGTTGTAGGGGGTGCAGTCCTTCGCCCTCGACCAGGTCCGCCAGACCCTCAATGGTTGTCACTTCACCACCTTCGGCGGCGGCCACGGGGGTCACGCAGCTACGAATGGCATTGCCATTCAGGTGTACCGTGCAAGCACCGCACTGGGCGATACCACAACCGAATTTGGTGCCGGGCATTGCCAGCTGTTCTCGAATAGCCCAAAGGAGCGGCATGGCTGGATCGACATCCAACTCCCGATCCCGGCCGTTTACGCGCAGGCGTATCATGGCTTCCCTCTCATCTCTTATGATTCTGTTGCTAACCGTGTTGTTGCGCCCCGGTTTGCGATTTGCTCTGCGCCCTGGTCTGTGATCTGGTCTGCGCTTCAGCCAGTGCCCCAGCGGGGCCTTACCCTGGCGATCGCTCTAACCGAGCGACGAACAGTCCCTAGTTTTCCGCGCTATGCTCATCAAGGGTAGCGAAATAATCACGCAGTGCCAGCAGGGCCTTCCGCGGGGTATCCACCACCCGCGCATTGGCGAGGCTGCTGGGAACGGTACCGCCAGGCTCGGCGTGAAATTCCCAATGGACCTGGGTTCCATCGGCCGTCGGTGTTAACTCCCAAAGACCCTCGGCCTGGACGATCCGCACCGCATCATCACTCACCGGAATCGCATCCCCCTGGCTCACGATGCGAATCAACACCCGGTCACCGTCGCGCTCTACGACACTGGCGTAGACGGAATCCCGATCTTTTACGGGCCAGGGGGCATCGGTGCGTAGATAGTTGCTCCACCTATCGCCGTCCGAGCTGATGAGGTAGGCCTCGGTGGTATCGGGAAACCATTCCGTATAGCGATCCACATCTCGCAATCGCGCCAGCACGTCGTCGGGCTGCGCGGGAACGGTGATACGGGCACGAAAGGCCTTGTAGTTGGAGCCTTCTACGGACCGGGTCTCCACCAGTAGCCCATCCTTGTCTACCCGGGTGTCCCAAAGGGGATCACCGGAAGCCGCCGCCGAAAAGCTCAAGGCCATGGCCGCAGCCAGGACACAACCGAGGGCCTTGCCGAAGGACGACATCGAGGCGCGCTCTGTCACCGATCGAGATCCGAAGCCTGATGGCGTTCGTGAACCTGATCTTCCTCTGGCCCCCAGGCGCGGTTTACCCGACGACCACGGACCACACCGGGACGCTCGAAGATCTCCTGGGCCCAGCGCAGAACGTGGGTGTAACCGTTCACGTCGAGAAACTCTCCCGCTTCATACAGCTTGCCCATGGCCAGGGCGCCGTACCAGGGGAAGGTTGCGATATCAGCAATGGTGTAATCGTCACCGCAGAGGAAACGACGCTCAGCGAGGTTTTTGTCCAGCACATCCAACTGGCGCTTCACTTCCATGGTGTAGCGATTAATCGGGTATTCCCACTTCTCCGGCGCGTAGGCATAGAAGTGACCGAAGCCGCCGCCCAGGTAGGGCGCGCTACCCATCTGCCACATAAGCCAGGAGAAACACTCGGCCCGGGCCTGGGGATCCGTAGGCAAGAACTGGGCAAACTTCTCGGCCAGGTGGATAAGGATTGCAGCGGACTCAAACACCCGGAAAGGCTCCGCGCCGCTGCGGTCTTCAAGGGCGGGAATCTTCGAGTTGGGGTTGAGACCGACAAAACCACTGCCGAACTGCGCGCCCTCCTCGATGTTGATCAGCCAGGCGTCGTATTCCGCCTCTTCGATGCCCAAAGCCAACAGCTCCTCAAACATCACCGTCACTTTCACGCCATTGGGCGTGGCCAGGGAGTAGAGCTGGAAGGGGTGCTCACCAACGGGCAGCTCTTTATCGTGGGTGGCACCGGCGATGGGACGGTTGATGCTCGCGAACTTGCCGCCGCTTTCGGCATCCCAGGTCCAAACGCTGGGCGGGGTGTAAGTGTTATCGCTCATAGGGGGTTGTTTCCTCAAACATTGGGGCGATTCTGATTCCCTGCGGGCGGCGGAGTTCCCTGCCACCACTGGGTTGCGGAGTTAACGTATCCTTATTGCTACGGAGAAGCGCGGCGCGGGGATCGATAGACTGTGTTATTTTTCTCTGTCGGAGGTTAACGATAATGAAAGCAGCCGACTACCTCAGTCGCGAAGAACTCCAGAGCTTCGCCGCCCGCAGTGACCTTATGGGACTGTGGCTGATTGTACGCAACTGGCTGTGGATCGCCGCTATTTTTACCGCCGTCGCCCTGTGGACGAACCCTCTGAGCATTGTTTTGGGCGTGCTGTTCCTTGGCGGGCGCCAGTTGGGGCTGTCCGTACTTATGCACGAGGCGGGGCACAAGACCCTGTTCGCGAATCCGAAACTGAACGGCACCCTTGGGCAATGGTTGGCCGCCTATCCGGTACTGGGTGATTGCGAGGCCTATGGCGCCTCCCACCGCGAGCACCACCGCCTGGCGGGCACCCACGAAGACCCGGACCTGCCCAACTACGAAAACTATCCCATCTCCGTGGCCAGCTTCCGCCGCAAGCTATGGCGAGACATCAGTGGTCAAACGGGTTTCAAGCTTCTTGTGGGCACTCTCAGCGGGGAGGGGAATCGCATCATGATGCGAGAGGGAGACCGCTCGGACGCGGTGCCCCGGGGGCTCGCCGTAAACGCCGTGCTGCTGGCGATACTTTGGCTGAGCGGTGCCCCCTGGTTGTATCTCCTTTGGGTCGGCGCCTATCTCACCAGTTATCCCCTGGTCGCGCGCATCCGTCAGGTCGCCGAGCACGGCAATGTGCCCGGTCTCTACGAGGCGGACCCACGGGCCAATACCCGCACGACCCGGGCAAACTGGTTAGAGCAGTTTGTCCTCTGTCCCAATGACGTGAACTTCCATATCGAGCATCACCTTATGCCCAGCGTGCCCGCTTGGAAGCTGCGCCGCCTCCACGAACTCCTGCAATCGCGGGGCTTTTATGCGGACTACCCGGAGGCCATCGTCGATGGCTACTGGAACGTTGTCCGCCGCGCCGTTCCCGATCTTGCAGGCAATACGAGCTACAGCGCCTAGCTTCGCTGCCGTACTCCGGCTCGCCGCTCCCCAGGGCGAGCCCTTTGATACCGCCACCCGGAAGTCGCGACTGTCTGTGCATGGCTTGTCTACCCCGTAAGTAACCCAGGCTCCTCGCAATAAAACGCGCTCCTTTGATTTAGTTCAGGGAAAAGCGCGCCCATAGCCACCAGACTTGGAAGACAAACTCTGATCATTGGGTAGTAGGGCATGGCGAAGAGCAAACTCCGACTGACGGCCTATATCGCTGCGGGCACGGTCGTCCTGGGCATTTTGGCCTGGCAGGCATCCCGCCCGGAACCCGTTGAGGTATTGATCGAAGTAGTCGCCCGAGGCGATGTACAGGCCACCGTCGCCAACACCAAAGCGGGCACCATCGAAGCCTGCCGCAGAGCCGGCATATCTCCTCGCCTGGGGGGGCAAATCGATCGTATGCCCGTTAAAGAAGGGGACCGCGTCGATCAGGATCAGATCCTTATGGAGTTTTGGAACGAGGATCTGGTCGCACAGGTAGAACTCGCCGAAAGTGAACTGCGCGCCACGGAAGCAAAATGGGAGCAGGCCTGTATCGTGGCCGAGCTGGCAAAACGGGAGTCGGAGCGCCTGCGACAGCTCAGCGCCACCAATCTCGCCTCGGAAGATGCTATCGACAAGGCGGAGAGCGACGCCCTGGCCCAGCGCGCTGCCTGTAACGCCGCGCGCTCGGCGGTAGAGGTGAGCAAAGCACAGCTTGATGTGGCAAGCGCCGCCCTGGATCAAACCCGTTTGCGAGCACCCTTCCCCGGTGTGATCGCCGAGGTAAACGGCGAGATCGGTGAGTTCGTCACCCCCTCCCCCGTGGGCATACCCACACCGCCCGCCGTGGATCTTATGGATATCAGCTGCCTGTATGTGTCTGCACCCATCGACGAGGTAGATGCCCCGGGAATCCGCATCGGCATGCCGGCGAAGATTTCCCTGGATGCCTTCTCAGACCGTCTGTTTGAGGGTCGGGTACGCCGTGTGGCGCCCTATGTGCTCGATCTGGAGAAGCAGGCGCGCACCGTAGACGTGGAAGTGGAATTCCTGGAAGCCGCAGACTGTGACTGCATGCTCCCGGGCTACAGCGCTGATATCGAGGTCATTCTCGATGAGCACCGAGATGTACTGCGTATCCCCACGGAGGCCCTGCGGGAAGGGGATCGCGTCTACGTCGTGAACGACGACGAGCAGATTGAAGATCGGGCGTTGGATACGGGCCTACGCAACTGGGCATGGACCGAGGTGCGATCCGGCCTGGACGAGGGCGATCGATTGGTACTGACCGTAGACCGAGAGGGCGTGGAAGCCGGAGCCGACGTCAGTGCGCGAACTCGCGACAACAGCGATGATTGAACTGAGCCATATCGATCGGCACTTCCAGGTTGGCGATCAACTGGTCAAGGCCCTGGACGATGTGTCTCTGCATATCGATCGCGGTGAGTACATCTCGATCATGGGGCCATCGGGCTCTGGCAAGTCAACGCTCCTCAATCTCCTGGGACTCCTCGATCAGCCCACGGCGGGCACCTATTTTTTGGATGAGGTCGATGTCACCAGCCTGGACGATGGGCAACAGGCGCACCTGCGTAACAAGGCTATCGGATTCGTCTTCCAGATGTTTCATCTCGTGCCGCGTCTCACCGCTGCCGAAAACGTGGAACTGCCTCTGGTTCTGGCGGGGGTACCCGTAGAGGAACGAAAGCGGCTTATCGAACCCTCACTGGAAGCCCTGGGCATTGCCGAACGCGCCCATCACAAACCCGATCAGCTCTCCGGTGGTCAACGTCAGCGCGTGGCCATCGCCCGGGCCACGGTGATGCAACCGGGTGTATTGCTAGCGGACGAACCGACGGGGAACCTCGATCACAAATCCGGGGAAGACGTTATCGCCATCCTTGAAGGGCTCGTGGACCAGGGGATCACCTTGATCATGGTGACCCACGACATGGACATGGGACGACGAGCCACTCGCCAGCTGCGCATGATGGACGGTCGCCTCGATCAAGACCTCAGAACGTCAAACCATGGCCCTTCATAGCCTGGATATCGCGCGCTTTTCCTGGCGCGCCCTGAGCGGCTACCCGGCACGCACCTTACTCATGCTCCTGGCCATGGCCATTGGTGTGGGCTCCGTGGTGGTGCTGACCGCCCTCGGCGAAGGTGCCCGGGGCTACGTTACCGGCGAGTTCGCCTCCCTGGGCACCAATCTGGTAATCGTATTCCCGGGACGCTCGGAAACCGGAGGCGTCAATCCCGGCGCCATGTTTAACGAGACCCCTCGCGATCTGACCATAGACGATGCCCTGTCCCTGACCCGCAGTGCCCGGGTTCGTCGGGTCGCTCCCCTCAATGTAGGCTCCGTAACCGTCAGTCGCGGCCCGCGCTCCCGCGATGTGGTGATGCTGGGCTCCACCGCCGAAATGCTCGAGATACGTCGCTGGGAGGTCCGCCAGGGAAACTTTCTGCCGACCATGGATATCGATCGCCCCATGCCCGTGGCCGTAATCGGCAGCAAGATTCGCGATGAACTGTTTGGACCGGAACGGGCCCTGGGTGAATGGCTGCGGGTCGGCGATCGGCGTTTTCGAGTTATCGGCATCATGGGTTCCGAAGGGCGCTCCATCGGCGTTGATGTGGAAGAAAGCATCATCATTCCCGTCGCAGCGGCGCAACAGCTCCTCAACACCCAGTCCCTGTTTCGCATCCTCGTTGAAGCTCGCAGCCACGAAGATATTGCCTACGTGCGCCAGTTTGCGGAAAACACGATCCAGGCACGGCACCAGGGCGAGAAAGACGTAACCGTGGTCACCCAGGACGCCGTACTGTCGACCTTCGACGACATCCTCGGCGCCCTAACGCTAGCCGTTACCGGCATCGCCGCCGTGAGCCTGGCGGTGGCGGGCATCCTGATCATGAACGTGATGCTTGTCGCGGTCTCGGAACGAACCGCCGAAATCGGCCTCCTAAAAGCCCTGGGCGCAACACCGGGGCAGATTCAGCTCCTGATCGTCGCCGAGGCTTCCCTCCTGTCGATACTCGGTGCCCTTATCGGTCTGGCGCTGGGGCTGGCCGGCGCCATGGGCATCCGCTCAGCCCTGCCGGACCTGCCGGCCTTCGCCCCCTCCTGGGTGATCCTGCTGGTGCTGTTTACCGCGCTGATAACCGGGCTTCTCTTTAGCCTGCTGCCTGCACGCAACGCCGCGGCTCTCGAACCCGTGTCGGCCCTGGCGAGGCGGTAACGGTCGTGACCACCACGGATTTTTTACGTCTCACGGGCACATCCCTCATCGCCCATCGTGCCCGAAGCCTCCTTACGGCCCTGGGCATTGCCGTGGGTATTGCCGCCGTCGTGCTCCTGACATCTATCGGCGAGGGTCTCCAGCAGTTCGTCATGGCCCAGTTCACCCAGTTTGGTACCACGATCGTAGCGATCAACCCGGGCAAGGCCACCACCGCGGGTACGAGTATGGGCATGTTTGGCACGGAGCGTCCTCTGACCATCGAAGACGCCATGGCCCTCGAACAACTGCCCTTCGCCAGGGCTGTGGTGCCGTTTGTGCAGGGCAATGCCGAGGTAGAGTTCGGTGGGCGACGGCGGCGCACGACGGTTTATGGCGCCGGTCCCGCCATGCCCGAGGCCTTTCGCATGGGGGTCAGCGTCGGGCGCTTTTTACCCGAAGACAACCCGGCCGCTCCCCGTGCCTTTGCCGTTCTTGGCAGCAAGATGCGCGACGAGTTATTTCGCGAGGAAAACCCCCTGGGTCAGCTCATCACGATTGCCGGCAGTCGTTTTCGCGTCGTTGGGGTACTGGAGTCCAAAGGTACGGTCCTTGGTTTTGATCTCGACGACACGGTGTACATCCCCGCCGCCCGGGCCATGAGTCTGTTCAATGTCGAGGGTCTGATCGAGATCGATGTGATGTATGAAGAAGGTGTGCCCGTAGATCGGGTCGTTGATGGTATACGCCGCCTGCTCACGGCCCGCCATGGCCGAGACGATGTGACCATCACTACCCAACAGCAGATGCTCGATGTCCTCGGTGGCGTTCTCGACATGCTGACCTTTGCCGTTGCGGCCATCGGCGGTATCTCCCTGCTGGTCGGCGCCATCGGCATCGTCACCATCATGACCATCGCCGTAAACGAAAGAACCAACGAAATCGGTTTGCTGCGAGCCCTGGGGGCCCAGCGCTCACAGGTCCTGTCGCTGTTTCTCGGTGAAGCCATCGTGCTGGCCGCTGCCGGCGGTCTCGCGGGCTTGCTGTTGGGCGCGGGCCTGGGGCAATTGTTACGAGTCTTTGTGCCCGCGCTTCCGGTCCAGACCTCGGTGTTCTACGCCCTTCTGGCCGAGGCAGTCGCCGTCAGCATCGGTCTTGTCGCCGGCGTGTTGCCCGCGCGGCGCGCGGCGCACCTGGATCCCGTCGAAGCATTGCGCGCCGAGTAGCCCTTCCGCTTATAAAGCTTTCTTACCTATACTGCTCTGCGCAATACGCTTGCAGACATAAGGAATATAAATCGTGCTGTTTGACTATCTACTTTATCCACCACTTCTTGGTGTCGGGGGACTCATCGTCGCATTTGCCATCTACCACATGCTCGTGCGGCACAATCACGGCGACGGCGAGGTCAAAAAGATCGGCGACCAGATTCACCTCGGTGCCATGGTCTTTATGCAGCGGGAATACAAGATGCTCGCCATGTTCGCGGCGGCCCTGCTGCTGGGCATCTTTGTCTCGCCGTTGGGGACGAACACGGCCATCGCCTTTGTTGCCGGTGCCCTCTCGTCGGCCACGGCAGGATTTCTCGGCATGTTTTCGGCTACCAAAGCCAACGTCCGTACCGCCGTGGCGGCGCACAACCACGGCCAGGCCGAGGCGCTATCGATTGCCTTCTACGGTGGCTCCATCATGGGCCTTTGCGTGGCCTCCCTGGGCCTTATCGGTCTCGGTAGCCTTTACTACTACTTCGGCGGTGATCCCCATACGGCCCACGCCATTCACGGCTTTGGCATGGGGGCCTCGGTGGTCGCACTGTTTTCACGGGTCGGCGGCGGCATCTTCACCAAGAGCGCCGATGTGGGCGCCGATCTGGTCGGTAAGGTAGAAGCGGGCATTCCGGAAGACGATCCGCGCAACCCCGGCGTTATCGCCGATAACGTGGGTGACAACGTGGGTGATATCGCCGGCATGGGTTCAGACATCTTCGAATCCTACTGCGGCTCCATGATTGCCTGTATCGCTATCGCCGCGACCATGACCATCGATACCCAGTCAGAAATGATGTTCCTGCCCCTGGCGCTGGCCAGCATCGGTCTGCTCTCGTCGGTCCTGGGCATCGTCGTGGTGCGGATGCGTTCCGCAGCGGCACCGGAGGCGGCCCTACGTACGGGAACGCTCCTCGCTCCGGCCGTGTTTGCGGCCATTGCCTGGTTCCTCATAGATGCTCTGGGTCTGGATGGCAACATCTGGTGGTGCGTGGTTGCCGGTGCTGTGGGCGGCGTGCTTATCGGCCTCGTCACCGAGTACTACACCGGCTCCAGACCGGTGCAGAAAATTGCTCAGTCCGGGGAAACGGGTCCCGCGACGGTCATGATCACCGGTCTCGCCGTGGGCATGCAGTCCGTAGTGCTTCCCATTCTTTTCCTGGCGGCCATCATCTGGATTTCCACATCATTGTCCGGTCTCTACGGCGTCGGTATCGCCGCGGTGGGTATGCTGGCAACGGTGGGGATCACCATGGCCATCGACGCTTATGGCCCTGTGGCGGACAACGCCGGAGGCATAGCGGAAATGGCCGGCATGGGTGAAGACACACGTAAGATCACCGATGGCCTCGATGAAGTGGGCAACACCACGGCGGCCATTGGTAAAGGCTTTGCCATCGGTGCGGCGGCCCTTGCGGCCCTGGCGATCATCGCCGCCTTTGTGGAAACGGTGCAGGTCAACAATCCAGGCTTCTCTCTGGAACTGTCGGACCCAACGGTGCTCGTGGGCCTGTTTATCGGCGGCACGATTCCGTTTCTCATCGCCTCCATCACCATGACCGCGGTCGGTGATGCGGCCTTCGATATGATCAACGAGATCCGTCGGCAGTTTAAGGAGATCCCCGGTCTTCTCGAGGGCAAAGCCGAGCCGGATACGGCCCGCTGCGTGGACATCGCCACCACGGCGGCTCTTCGCCGCATGATCCTTCCCGGTGCCATTGCGGTAGGCGCGCCGGTAGTGGTCGGCCTGGGTCTGGGCGCCTCCTCCCTGGGCGGCATGCTCGGTGGTGCACTCCTGGGCTGCGTATTGATGGCACTGATGATGGCCAATGCCGGCGGCGCCTGGGACAACGCCAAAAAGTACATCGAGAAAGGTAATCTCGGTGGCAAAGGCTCTGACACCCACGCCGCCGCCGTAGTCGGTGACACGGTAGGCGATCCGTTCAAGGACACCTCTGGACCGTCCATGAACATTCTCATCAACGTCATGGCGATCGTCAGTCTCGTGATCGCACCGCTGCTGTAACAGCCGCAGCAACCGTATGGTCAAGGTCGATCTGGCCGTCACTGGCGGCGAATTGTTGACCATGACCGACCGGGGAACGGTGCCTTCGGGCACCGTTCTTGTTTCTGGACAACGCATCATCGCGGCGGGCCCGGAGAGCGAGCTACCTCCCTACGAGGCTGTCGAGACCCTGGATGCGAGGGACCAGGTGGTGATGCCCGGCTTCAGCAACTGCCACACCCACATAGGCTCCAACGTGCTCCTTCGCGGTCTCAATGAAGACGCAAAGCTCTTCGAGTGGCTGCAGAGCATGTGGCGTCTGAAAAAGAACTTTGATTTCGAAACCCTGCGTTTGGCGAGCCTCGCCGGCCTTGCGGAAATGGCCCTCGCTGGTATCACCAGCTTCAACGAACACTTCGACGCCTACTCCGTGAGTCCAGAATTGGACGCCCTCAAAACCGTACCCCTGAGGGCGACCCTTGGCTATGGGTTTGCAGACATCGGTCTCTACGCGGATGTTGGACCATGGGCCTACGAGGCATTGGATCGCTTCGGTGAAATCGTCGCCGAACAACACCAAAGTCATGGAGGACGGCTCCGCGTGGCCCTGTCACCCCACGCAACCTATTCCTGCACGGAGCAGCTTTGGCGTCGCTGCGCCGAAGTGGCCGCCGAACACGACCTGACCATCCACACACATCTTTCCGAGGGCCTGCAGGAGTATCGCTACGTGGCAGATACCCATGGCGTTACGCCCACCGCCTGGCTGCACCAGCTTGGACTTCTGGGACCGAACCTCACCGCCGCTCACTGCACCACCCTCACCGATGACGACATTAGTCTCATGGCTGAGCACGACGTGAAGGTGGCACACTGCCCCATCAGTAACGCCAAACTGTGCTCAGGAATCATGCCCATTCGTAAGCTTAGAGAAGCCGGAGTGACCGTCGGACTCGCCACCGATGGGCCCGCTAGCCACAACACCCTGGACATGTTTCAGGAGATGAAGTTCGGCGCCATCACTCACAAGAACCACCATCTGGATCCCGAGTTGCTCACCGTGGACGAGATGCTGGAAATGGCGACGCGAGAGGCCGCCCGGGCGATGCATCTGCCCGAGGCCGGCAGCCTCGCCCCGAGTCAGGTGGCGGACATCATCGTCGTCGACATCAACAAGCTCCATTGCGCACCGCGCTACGACGCGAGCGCCGCCCTGGTGTACTCCAGCCGCGCCGATGACGTTGTGCACACGGTGGTCGATGGACAAGTCGTGGTTAAGGACCGCAGGCTCATAGGTGTTGATGTGGCCGCGCTCCTCGAGGAGTTGCGAGATCGCGCGGCTGCTTTGCGCACGCGCAGCGGAGTGTAAGCATGCAGGACGAACAGGCCGTACACGCCGTCGATGAATGGTTGCCCCTGCGCTGGAGCCTGCCTCTGGGTTTTCAACAGCTCCTGGCCGCCTACGCGAGCATCATCATCGCCCCGCTGGTATTGGCCGCGGCCCTGGACTGGCCCCAGGAGCAAACCACCTTTCTTATTGCGTCAGGTTTGTTTGGCAGCGGCGTCGCCACTCTTATCCAATGTCTCGGTTTGCCGGGCCTGCCCGTGGGCACACGTTTACCGGTGGTCCAGGGCACGACGGTGGCGGTGATTCCGCCGCTTATCGCCATTGGAGCCAACGGCGACCTAACAGCCATGTTTGGCGGCACCATCGTCGGTGGCGCGATCTGTTTGATGCTCGCCGGTTCCTGGAGCCGCCTGCTGCGTTTCTTCCCGCCATTAGTCACGGGAACAGTCATTACCGTCATCGGTGTCAGCCTTCTGCCCGTGGCGGTGATGTGGCTGTCTGGCGGGCGAGGTTTCGGCGCTCAGGAAACCAGTGTGGCGGAGCTGGGTCTGGGTTTGGGTACCCTGCTGCTGGTGCTTTTGGTGATGCGTTTTGGTTCGGACTTTCTATCTCGCACGGCGATTCTCGTGGGCCTGGTCGCCGGCAGCCTGATTGGTGCGATGCTGGGGATGTCTGACTTCAGCGGCGTCGCCAGCGCCGGGTGGGTCAGCGTACCTCTGCCCTTCTCCTTTGGCCCGCCTACCTTCACCGTCGCGGCCTGCGCAGCAATGACTGTCACCATGCTGGTCACCATGGTGGAGTCCACGGGAGACTATCTCGCTATTGGGGAGGTCTGCGAGCAGCACGTCGACGAGAAGCGCCTGGCCGCGGGTCTTCGCGCAGAGGGCCTGGGGACCATCATCGGCGGTCTGTTCAATGCCTTCCCCTTCACAACCTTCTCCCAGAACATCGGGGTAATTCGCGTATCCGGGGTCCGCAGCCGCTACGTGGTAGCCATAACCGGCCTGATGCTCATTGCCTTAAGTTTGGCACCCAAGGCGGCGGCCCTCGTCGCCAACATCCCCACGCCAGTCCTCGGTGGCTGTGGTCTCGTGCTGTTCGGTTCCATCGCCGCCACGGGCATTCAGACCCTCCGGCGAGTCGATTTCGAACACACGGGTAATGTCCTAACGGTCGGTATTAGCCTGGGTGCGGCTATGCTGGTGGTGGCCAATCCGATCTATTTCTCGGCCCTGCCCAAAGCCGTCGCGGATATTCTCAACAACCCCATCACCCTGGGAGCTGCCTGCGCCGTGCTGCTCAATCTGGTCTTCAATGGACGGGGAGCGGCGGACAAGCCAGGGCCCAACAGCGATGGGGCCCCGGTAAACACCGTCGGTTGATGGCCTGACGCGGGCCTAAACATCACCCATGGGATCGATAGCTTCCCCCAACACCTTGGGCTTCTACGCTGCCATCAATGCCTGAGGACCTCGTGGGCTGCCGCCCTCAAACCTCGGCCAACGTCGTCCAGGATCCTGGACTTGACGGTGGTTTGCTGCCAATACAGAGCGAGGTCTAACCACCGGGCCGGATCAATGATGACAACTCGTTTGTCGCGCAACGCGGAGCTGATCAGTTGTTCCGGCGCAAGGCACCAGCCCAGACCCTGGGCCGCCGCCTCAACGAAGCCCAGCGCGGTAGGTAAATAGTGCAAAGGCGGCGTGATTCGAGAGCGGGTTATCTGCCGTACGTATCGCCACTGCAGCTCGTCTTTACGATTGAAAATGATTATGGGCGCGCGGTTTAGGGCAGGCCCATCAAAGCCCCCGGGAAAGTGCTCACGGGCAAACTCAGGGGAAGCGATAGCGAAGTAACGCATAGCGCCCAGCAGATGGACCTTGCAAGCCTGAAGGGGTTTCCCTTCCGAAGTCACGGCCCCGGAAACCGAGCCATCCCGAAGGTACTCCAAGGTGTGGTCCTGATCATCGACGCGCACATCAAAGGTAATACCCAGATCGCGATGTAAGCGAGCCAATCCGTCCAGAAGCCAGGTTTGTAGAGAGTCATCGTTCACGGCGATGGCTACGGAGCGTTGACCCGGCGAGGCTGCCTCTTCCGGCAACAGTTCCGCCAGGGCCTCCGCCTCCAGCGCCTGCATGGGTTGCAAACGCTTTAGCAGCCGTTTGCCCGTGGCTGTTGGTCGACAGGGCGTTTCTCGCACCACCAAAACCTGACCAAGGCGATTCTCCAGCGAGCGGATACGTTGGGAGATGGCCGAAGGCGTGACAGACAGACGCCGAGCGGCCCCCTCGAAGCTGCCTTCACTGATAACCGCGGCATAGGCTGACAACTGGGGGTGGAGGAGTTCGATGATTAGAATCTCTAACTTTGATTAAGTTTTATTAGCTTAGCTTAAGTTCTAATTTTCGGCACTATCGCTCCTCGCTTTTCCAGTGACACAGTCATGAACCTAGCCATAGCCACAACAGGATTCACCACGGGAGCCGGGCTGATCATCGCCATCGGGGCGCAGAACGCTTTCGTACTTCGCGAGGGTTTGAACCGCAGCTATGCGGGTTTGGTGGTCGGGATATGCGCCCTCAGCGATATGCTTCTTATTGTTCTCGGCGTAACGGGCGTGGGTATAGTTGTTGAGCAGTGGCCCGAGCTTATTCAGGTGCTTCGTTTTGGCGGTGCTGCCTTCCTGGCCGTGTACGGTCTGCTGGCCGCCCGGCGCGCCTGGCGCGGAACCAGCGCCTTGAGCGCCAACGCCCAAGTGTCATCGAGCCCGGTCAAAGTCGTTCTCGCCTGCCTGGCCTTTACCTTCCTCAATCCCCATGTGTATCTGGACACGGTAGTGCTTCTGGGCAGCATCGCCGCCCAATACCCCGACGCGGAGAAATGGACTTTCGCGATGGGTGCCTGCCTGGCGAGCATCGTATGGTTCACATCCCTGGGCTATGGAGCTCGCCTCACCCAGGGATTGTTTAGCAAACCCGCCGCGTGGCGAATCCTCGATGCGTCCATCGCATTCTTCATGCTCGTCTTGGGTCTGAAGCTGGTCATAGACCCCATTGCTTGATCCGCGACGGCTTAGGCTCCAGGCGCGTAACCCGAGGCTCAAAAAAACGGTCCAGTACCCTACGACAAGGCTTATGACCTTAGGCCGACGGCAAACAGGGTCGGATAATGTCGTACAGCTCCGGGCGGTGCCTGGCGACCTCATCCACGCTGAGACCTTCCAGAGAATGGGGGTACTTCAACCACTGCTCCGTCTCATGGAGGAAGTAGTCGGGGCGACGATCGGTCAGATTCCGTTTTGGCTTGAAGTAGGGCACGGCCACGCGGATATCCTGGGGCGTATTCAGGCGCGCTTTTGCCTCCAGATAGCGAATCACCGCATCGATGGTGCTGCCCGTATCGAAGACATCGTCGACGATAAGCAGGCGATCCTCATGGCGCACCTTCTTGATGAGGTAGTTCATGCCGTGGATACGGATTTCTGCGGAGCGACCGTCGATCCCACTGTAGGACGAGGTACGTATGGCGATATGGTCGGTGTCGATACCGCAGTGGGCCATAACCTCCTGCACTGCAACACCCACCGGTGCACCACCGCGCCAAATCGCAATCATCATGGTGGGCCGAAAGCCACTCTCCACAACCTGGGCCGCGAGGCGACAGGAGTCTTCCAGGAGTTGCTGTGCGCTTAGGTATACCTTTTCAGCCATGGAGTCTTCTGCCTGCCTGGGGAAAACCATTGCCCCGCTTCGCCTGGTGCTACACCGGGCTGCGTAGTGTAACGGAACCCAACGACATGAGAGTTCGGCTGTCCCCCCTGGCCGTTGGGCTGCCGGAGCGTTGTACTCCCGGGTCGTGAACCGCATACACTGGTCTAACCCAGCACGGACTCGGAACCATGACGGAAGAGACCCTTACAAAGACCTACATCGAAGAGCAGGCACTCTTAGAGGACTCCTATCGCCTGGCGGTGAAAGTCTACGAGAGCGGGTTTCGACCTGATTTCATCGTCGGCATTTGGCGCGGCGGCTCTACCGTGGGCATCTACGTGCAGGAATGCCTGCAGTACCTAAATGTCAAAACCGACCACATCGCCATTCGCACCTCGTACCGGGGCATGGAGCACTATCTGCACGATGTAGATCATCCGGAGTCCATTCGCGTTCACGGCTTGCAGTACCTCTACGAGAACATGAATCGCGACGACTCCCTGCTCATCGTCGACGATGTGTTTAGTAGCGGCCAGAACATTGACGCCGTTATTCAGCGCCTGGAAAACAAAACCAAGCGCAACATGCCTCAGGATGTACGCATTGCCGTGCCCTTTTACAAACCCGCCAAGAATCGCACAACCCGGGTTCCAGACTACTACCTTCACGAAACCGATAACTGGTTGGTACTGCCCTATGAGATCACGGGGCTGAGCGATGAGGAAATTGCACAACACAAACCCTGGCTAGCGCCCATTCTTGCGAACGCCAAACCCTCCGCAAGGGCCTGAACTAAAGAGATCGTTACGCATCTCCAGGCCCGTTGTAGGCAACACGCAACCCACCCACCAGGGTAAGATGCGCGCCTAAATCCGACTCAGCTATCGACCTGATCGTTGAACTCTAGGCTGCCCCCGTGGGTGGCAACGACTCGCAACTACGGTGGTATTCATGCAAACACAGCTCTGTTCTCTGGCCCTGGCGTTCTGTCTATTCGTCTCCATGGGTGTAAGCGCAGCTCGCACACCCTTCGAACTGGCCGGCACCGTCACAACCGAAGGCACCCAAAACTCATTCCTGGCCGATGTTCCAGGTACCGATGTACAAATTCCCATAACCGTTTTTCACGGCACCCAGGAAGGCCCGGTTTTGACCCTATCGGCAGGGACCCATGGCGACGAGTTCCCCGCCATCACCGCCGTCCAGCGCCTGCGCGAGGACATCGATCCCCAGGCCCTGAAAGGCACCTTGATCCTCGTCCATGGGGCGAACATTCCCGCCCTGCACCAGAGAGGTCTAAGCCCCCTACACCCTGAGGATGGGAAAAACCTGAATCGTGAGTTCCCCGGCAGCCTCGAGGGAACCGCCACGGAGCGCCTGGCGCATTTCCTGACCGAAGAGATCGTTGGCCGCACCGATTACCTTGCTGACTTACACTCGGGAAGCGCCAATCAATGGCTCTGGCCGCACATCTACGCGCCGTTTGTCGGCGACCCGGAGTTGGATGCACGAACCCTTGCCTGGGCTAAAACAGCCGGTATGCGACACGTGGTTCTCTACGGCGATCGACCCAGGGACCCCACAAACTCCATCAGCTATCCGAATACGGCCATGACCCGGGGTAAACCCGGCCTGACCCTTGAAATAGGCGATCGCGGTCTCAACGACGAAGATGACGTACGCGCGTACCTGGACGCCCTCCATCGTCTGATCCTCGCCCTCGACATGCTGCCCGGTCAGTTACCGCCATCGGAGGGGCATGTGGTCTACGAGCGTTTGATAGAAGTGGAAACCCCGGAAATGGGGTTGTTCGAACGACGCTGCGAAATCGGTGAGCTTGTAGAGCAGGGAGCGCTATTGGGGCTTGTGCGAGACTACTTTGGTGACACCATTGCCGAGCTTCGGGCCCCAACCCGGGGGGTAGTACTGATGCTTCGACACGCACCGCCGGTCAACCAGGGGGCCACGCTGGTGACCCTCGGGGTCGAGTAATCGACTTTACGACGCTCCCCTTAGCCCAACGATCGCTCCCCTGGACCGGGGAGTGATCGTTTCCGCATTCCATCTTATGGGATCGAAGGGACTGCAAGAGATCACAATCGGCAGCCGAGACTTCTTGCCGTTAAAACGGTGGCTCACCCAGCAAGACCCAGCGCTGCTCCGCATGGGAATCGGGCTCGGATACGCGCCGGTAATAAAAGGTGGACTCTCCTGCCCGGCACTCCTGGGAACCAAACACCGCAAACGCGGCCTTGTTCGGCATGATCTGGAACTTCATCAGGGTGTTGCGTTTTTCGAGGGGCTCGGGCTCATCCGCTGCAAGACCAAGCTTCTTCACCTCGCGTAGTTCTGCATCGGACACATCACCGATCAGCGTGACTTCACACTCCTGATCATCCAGCTGTACATACTGGCGGAAGATCACCTCCTCGCAAGCCCATTGCAGTGCTACCTCGGCTTCGCTGGGATCCCCAGCGGGTGCTCGACAGCGAACAAAAGCCCCATCGCTGCGACCTGCACTCTCCCGGAAAGGCTCAAAGTAGATATCCGCAACGGAGAGCGCGCAGGGGAAGGTTGCGGCCATCAGTTCTTCCAGATCGGCTTCATCGAAGGCTCCGGAGACAGCTATCCACTGAGCGTCTTTACTCCCTTCATCGAGGCCATCCTCACAACCGGGCTCACCTCTGCCCGGCAAGTAACGGGAATACCTCACCCCAGGGCTCGCCGCCAGCTCAGGGTGTCGCGTGACCAGGATGCTTTTTATGGCAATAACATCAACGTCGCGAACGGGGGAAGAACTGACGTACTCAATAGCCCCGGCGATGCAAGGATGGAACACCAGCCAAAACAATCCGAAGATGCGCATAACAGGCATACACAGATACCTCCCTAGGTAAGCCGCCCCACCGACCTAAAGCTACGGCGTTTCCCGAACCCTAGCGCAAGCTAGGTAGCGTTCCAGTTCCCTTGCATCTAAGCATCGAACGCGTCGACGGAAAACCGTAGCGGACCCACCCATCACCACTGGTCGACGACGATCGGAGTGACAACCGTCAAGCGCACTCATCCAAAACCGGCTCGATGGCATCATCACCCGGTGGCGGAAATGGCTTGCGAAAGGTAAATGCGTCTGGAGATGGCCCCGAAACCTCGAGCTGGGCGAGCCGTGCCTTGGCTTCCTCCACCGTGGGTCGGTGCCCCTGCGGCACCCACCACAGCACCAGATAGAAATCGATTTTGTCGAACCACTCCCTGCGACGCCGCATAATGTCGCGGTGCGCCTCGTTTCGATAAACAAAGGCACCAAGGGTTTCCATATCGTCCCATACGGACATATTCACCGCGATGTTCGGATCGTCGAAGGCCTGCACGTCCAGGGCATCGTTACCCTCGCCCGTAAACCGCCACACAAACCCGGGTTGGGTCTCGGCGATCTCATTAACGCGATCCAGGTTGTCGACAAAATCGGCGTTGCTCGGATGCTCCTGGGGCAAGCGAAACCGGGCGATATTGAGCTGTGCAAGCTGGTAGTTCATGTAGGGGTCTCGTGATCCACAAACACTATCGTGACCAAGTCTAACGCAACGCTGGCCTTGGATCGGCCAGGGGCAGCCGTTTGGCGGTGCGGAGAGAGCTATGAGGACAGTGTTTGATCCCAATCCCATCAACGCCAGCACCAAACTCACCCCAACACCAGACATGCACAAAAAAGGGCCCCGAAGGGCCCTTGGTAAACAGTGTGGCCTTAGGCCGCGGGAATAGGCTGCCCTCGACCCCAGGGCGCACCGGCATCCAACAGTGCTTTTCGCAGAGCGGGGATGTCTTCCTCGATCAACTTTTGCAGGCCGGCACGAATCGGAGCGAACTCCTGCGTCGCGTACTCCAGGCTCTGGCGATGAGACGGCGTGGGACCATAGCTTGAGTTGTCCACCCCGTTGTAGGCGTGGCTGAGCCAGGAGGTCACGTTGTGAACGTCGTAGTCCCCCACGGCACCCCGCGACTTGTCACCGGTAAGTGCCTTGTCCAGATCGTAGAGCTGCTGCCGAAGATCGTGGACCTTCGCATCCAGGGCGCCCGGCGCTGATGCCGTAACCGCCAACATGCTTTGCATGGTTTCTACATCTTCGACCGCATCCTCCAGGGCGTAGCGAGCCGCGCTGATCTGACCGGAGAGCGCGGAATACGCTTTCCAGAAGGCGTCGATTTCATCAAGGGACGCGCCTTTCAGGGCCGGCTCCTTGTACATGCGCACCACATCGAAGCTCACAGGGCCATCAAGGCGACGGCTGGCACCATCTTTCATAAGCACCAGTTCCGCGCTATAGGTTCCCGGGCGGACCATAAATCCGCTGGGCGGCAGACCTTGCCAGTTCGGCGGTGTTTCCACGGAGCCGTAGTACGGATGCCGCAAATCCCAGGCCACGCGCTGGAAGCCTTTCTCTGCCGGCGCGTCGACCCGTCGGATCACATTGCCATCGGCATCGCGAATAACCAGCTTCAGAGCCGGCGCGGTCTCACGGCGCTCGGCCTCAACGGCTTCCCAACCGGGAAAGCGCACGGAACTGCCTTCATCCAGCACTTCCTTCTCGGCTTCCTGCCGTTGCTTCTCCAGGGTAGGGAAGCCTTCGGCCAGGTGGTAGGTCAGGACGGCACCGAAAGGTGGGTTTTCCGCCACGTAGAGCTGATCGCCTTGACTGCCACGTTTCGTCGCACCCAGAACTTGCCGTTGGAAGTACCAGTGGGCGTCGCGGGTCTCAAACAGCACCGCTTCCTGATCGAGGGTATCGTCGGCGAGTTCACGCAGGGCCGAGTAATCGTCCAGCACGAAGAAGCCGCGACCGAAGCTTGCCGCCACCAGGTCGTTTTCACGACGCTGGATCTGGATATCCCGAATGGAAATCGTGGGCATACCAGCGCTGAACTTCTCCCAGCTGTCGCCGCCGTTAAGGGTCAAATACACCCCAAACTCCGTCGCCGCAAACATCAGGCTAGCGCGCTCGTGATCCTGTACCACACGCCAAACGAGGTGCCGCTCGGGAATCCCATCGCTGATGCTTGTCCAGCTGCGGCCCCGGTTACGAGATACGAGGAGGTAGGGTGTGAAATCACCGTACTTGTGGTTATCCAGAGCCACGTAGACGGTGTTCACGTCGTGGAGATCGGCACGGATGTCGTTGATGAACGCCGTGTCAGGCACGCCAGGCAGGGAGCCGACTTCTATCTGTCTCCAGCTACCGCCACCGTTCTCCGACACCTGAATCAAACCGTCGTCGGTGCCAGCGTAGAGCAAGCCTTCCTGGAGGGGCGACTCTGCCAGCGACGTGATGGTGTTGTAATCGGACATGGCGTACATGTCCCAGGGCGCGTCCCAACTCCAGGTCTGACCCATGAACGGCATGAGCATGCGGTCCTCGTTACGGGTCAGATCTCCAGAGATCGCCGTCCACTCGTCGCCACGGTTTTCCGAGCGCCACACGCGCTGAGAAGCAAAGTAGAGTCGCGTCGGCTTGTGGGGGGATACGAGAATCGGTGAATCCCAGTTGAATCGCTCCGGCGGATCACCGGGGGCAGGCTGAGGCTTGATGTACACGGACTCGCCCGTGATCAAGTCGACCCGTGTCAGGTTCCCCTGCTGCCACTCGGCATACATGATGTCCGGGTTACCGGGCTCCGTGGCCGGCTGATGACCATCGCCACCGAGGACCACTTTCCAGTCGGCATTGCGAATGCCATTCACGCTGTCCGTGCGCGAGGGACCGCCCTGGGTGTTGTTGTCCTGGGTACCACCGTAGATGTTGTAAAAGGGCTCAGCATCATCGAGGGCCAGCTTGTAGTACTGCGTGAGGGGCAAGTTCTTCACAAAACGCCATGTCTCGCCCAGATCAAAGCTTTCATACAAGCCACCATCAGTGCCCATCATGATGTAGTCGGGGTCCGTCGGGTGGAAGACCACAGCGTGCATGTCGCTGTGCTGATTCGGATGGGGCATGGGCTCGAAGGTTTTCCCGCCGTCTTCGGACTTCTGCACCGTTGGGCCAACCAGATACAGCCGGTCGAACTGGTGGGGGCTGGCGAAAAGCTCCTGATAGTAGTGAGGGCCCGTACCGCCACCAACGGCGTCAGCGCCTTTCACCCAGCTCGCACCACGATCGTCGGAGCGCCATACACCACCCTCGCGGCGATTCAGCTCTATCGCCGCGTAAACCACATCGGGGTTTTGTGGCGAGATGCTCAGGCCGATCTTGCCGAGATTACCCGTGGGGAGACCCGTTTCCAGCTTGGTCCAGCTCCGTCCGCCATCGGTGGACTTGTGCAGCGCCGTCTCCGGGCCACCGCCCATGTAGCCCGCCACCGTGCGGTGATGCTGCCAGGTTGCCGCGTACAGGACATTGGGGTCTCGAGGGTCGATAACTAAGTCCGTAACGCCGGTCCATTCGCCGCCGCCGAGGGTCTTTTCCCAGCTATCACCACCATCCGTGGTCATGTACAGACCGCGCTCTCCACCCTTGCTCCAGAGCGGGCCCTGGACCGCTGCCCATACCGTATCGGAGTCTTCCGGGTGCACGATGATCGTGGAGATGTGCTGGGATTCCTTAAGACCTTTGTTGGTCCAGTTTTGGCCGGCATCGTCGGAGCGATAGATGCCATCGCCGAAGCCCACATGGCGGCCCCCAACGTCTTCACCGGTACCTACCCACACGGTGTGAGGGTTGGACGGATCCACCGTGACGTTACCAATGGAGTAGGACGACTGCTTGTCGAAAACCGGTGTCCAGGTGGTCCCGGCATTAACCGTCTTCCATACCCCACCGGAGCCCACACCGACGTACCAAACGCTGTCGTCGGTGGGATCCCAGTCGATATCCGAAATTCGACCCGACATGAAAGCGGGCCCAATGTTGCGCCAGTGAAGACCTCCGTAAGGATTCGGAGCGTCGTCATCGGCGGCGAAAGCTAAAGGTGCTGCAAACGCCAGCGTGCTTGCCAGCATAATCCGCAGAATTGAGAACATTGTTTTGTTACCTGTGTTCCTGGTGAGGGCGCGAAGCTTAGCATCAGGAAGGGCTTGTATTGCAAGACAAGAGCGTTCGAAAATCACCCCTGACCCCCCGTGCGAGACGTTCATGCGCTACCTGGTCGTAGAAGACGACGAAAAGGTGCTTCGTTACGTCGAGAAAGGGCTCCGCGAGGCAGGCCATCAGGTGGACACCGCCGCCAATGGCAAGGACGGGCTCTTTCTGGCCACCAGCGAGACCTACGACGCCCTGGTCATGGACTGGATGCTGCCGGACATCGACGGCATCGGCATCCTCCATGCTCTGCGCGCCTCGGGGAACGCCGTGCCGATTCTCATGCTTTCGGCGCGCGGCGAGGTCACCGATCGCGTCAAGGGCCTCCGCTCGGGGGCAGACGATTACCTGGTAAAGCCCTTCGCCTTTGAAGAACTCCTCGCCCGCCTGGAGGTCTTGACCCTGCGCCGAGGCAGCGCCGACACGCAAACCACCCTCCAGTGTCGGGATCTGCATATGGACCTGCTTTCCCGACGAGTAAATCGTGGGGACCAAAGCATCGATTTGAACCCCCGGGAGTTCGCCCTGCTCGAATACCTGCTGCGCAACCAGAATCAGGTAGTCACCCGCACCATGCTTTTGGAAAACGTCTGGGACTATCACTTCGACCCCCAGACCAACATCATCGATGTGCACATCAGTCGTCTGCGACAGAAAATCGACAAAGATCATGATCACGCGCTTATTCACACGGTGCGCGGCGCCGGTTATCGCCTGAGCGAGAGTAGCTGATGACCCTCCTGCGCAAACTCCTGCGCAGCTCGAGCTACCAGATGGGTGCGCTGTTTGCGGTGCTTATTCTGCTGGGCCTGCTCTTCGCCGCTCATCTGTTCTTTGTCGCCTTCGACGGGTCGCTGCTGCGAGACCCGGCGACGGCTTTGCAACGAGAACTGTGGCTGGTCGGCGGCGCTCTGGTGCTTGTGCTGTTGCTGATCTTCGCTCTCAGCTACGGGGTCACCTACTATGTGGCCACCCGTTTTGAGCGCATGGCCGAGACCACGGAACGAATTATCCGCACGGGCAATCTTGCCGAGCGCCTCCCCGTGGACAGTTCCTGGGACGATCTCAGCAAGGTTTCGGCGCTTTTGAACAGTATGCTCGAAGAGCTGGAACTGCGGGTCGATGGTATCAAGGCCGTATCCGACAACATCGCCCACGATCTTCGCACCCCTCTTACGCGCCTGCGGGCATCTATCGAAGAGCAAACCGATGGTGCGGTTCGCGATCAGCTCCTGGGGGAACTCGACGACACCCTGGCCATCTTTCGCAGCCTGTTGCGGATCTCCGCCATCGAGGCGGGCAAACAACCCCTGGCCCTGGCCGAGGTAGACCTGCGAGATCTCCTGCGCGATGCCACCGAGCTCTACGAGCCGGTGCTGGCCGAGAAAAACCAACCTCTGTCCGTAGCGGGCGACCCTTGCCTCGTTGCCGCGGATCGAGACTTACTCTTCCAGGGCATCGTCAACCTGATCGATAACGCCAGCAAATTCACCGCTCCCGGTGGAGCCATTGACGTCCACGTGGCGTGTCGGGGGGATACGGCCACCGTAACGGTGTGCGATGAGGGACCGGGGATACCGGAACATCGTCGCGCCCAGGTGCTGGAACGGTTTCAGCGCCTCGACGACAGCCGCAGTGAACCCGGGAATGGCCTGGGTCTACCCCTGGTGGCGGCGATCCTGCGCCGCCATGGGGGCACCTTGAAACTCAAAGGAAGGAACGATGGACAGACGGGCCTCTGCGTGGAATTCACCCTGCCCGTGAGCGCGGGAGTGTCTTAGCTTGGGGAGGCTTCCTCCACGGGCGGAATAACCGCCCGTGAGGCAATCTAAGACGAGGTCGGGGCGGACTGCTTCTCCATAAAGATCGTCACCTCGGCGACATCAAGGCCAAACTTCTGGATGTAGGAGCGGTTCATGATGCGCCGTTCATCGAGGGCGAAAATCCAATCATCAAACTTCACCCGGTAGGTCTTGTCACCCACCGGTAGATCCATCTCATAGGTCCAGCGGAACGCGTTGCCATAGCTGCTACCCCGGGCCTTCTCGAGAATGTCACCCGCGGTGCCCACGTAGCTACCATCGGGGTTTCGGCTGATGTTCCAAACACGCTCCGTTACCCCCTCTCCCAGGCCGTAGCGAAACACCTCATCCAGGGTGAGCTCATCGCCGTCGACCCGGCCTTCGATGTCTACCTCGAAGCGCTGCACGACTTCGCCGGAGCGGTTCTGCACCAGACCCCAGGCTTTTACAGAGCCCTCAAAGAACTCAAACAAGCCAAAGGCGGGGGTCTGGGCGCTGTAGCGGTTTCCATCGAGACTCGTTGCACAGCCCACCAGGCCAAGGCACAAAGCGATCGCTGCCAATCTCACGTTCATCGTTGATCTCCCAAAAGCCGTGCTCTGAGTGAAGGTTCCGAGGTTGTCTCATCAAGCCAAATGCCGAAGAAAGCCCGGGTAAATTCCGGCTCCTCAACAGTGCCGATCAGGCGGCCATCAAGATAAAACCGGGTGTGAGCCTGCTCGTCGGCAAAACCGGTGATTTCGTCGCGTTCACGCACATCGGGGATTATCTCTGTAAGAAGCTTTTGCCAGCGCCGTAGGGTCTGCTCGTCGGTGCGACCCTGACGGCGGATTTCCTCAATGGAGCGCTCGGCGATGGCCTGGCCATTTAGATCCCGCAGATAAGTAAGTGCCAAGGCGTAGGGCCCTTCGTCGGACCAGGTCCCCTGGGGAGCAAACAGTACGGCATCGTAGATGTTCCAGAACAGCACCTGCATGCGAGCCGCCCCCACTCGCTCCAGGGTGGCCATTTCCGGAATCGCCAGGCCGTGACTGCGACCTGGCATTAGAGTCGACAGGGCGAGGGCCAGGAGCCACCAACGGGAGAATCGGGATCGTTTCATGGTTGCAGCTCCCTGGGGATCGGAGTGTCGTGAGCAAACCGAAGGAAGGTTCCTTCCGTCTGGGCACTCAGCCACACCAACACAGGGGTCAGCGTAACCCAGGTCAAACCGATCACAATGGCTGTGGGCCCATTCCCCAGGGGAAAGGACACGGCGCCCAGACGCTGGGCCGCGAGATAGGTCATGGGGGCGAACAGGCCGGCGGCCATGGTGAACAGGCGCGGGCGACTCACCATAAACGTCATGCTGTGGCGCAGGGTGCCGGCAAAGCCCATCCAAATAGCGACCAGCCACAGGGGAATCGGCAAACCGTAGGCCGTGTCAGCGAAGACAAAATAACCCGCGGTTGTCAGCAGCGCGTCGCAGGTAGCTCCGAGGGTCGCTGCGCCGAGCATGAGGGTCAGCTCCCGGCGCCAATTCCCAACCATCGCCAGGTGCAGTATCAGCAGGGGTAAAAGAAAACCCTGAGTCGCCGAACCGCCCAACACAGCGGTAAACCACAGCAGTTGATACCAGGCGAAGTTTAGAAGTTTGCTGTAGGGGCGAGTGCTCATGACGCCACCGCCTGGCGCCGCGCCATCCGTCGACACAGGGACACCTGCCAGGCGCTGGGTAAGGCCCCCAGGCCGCGCAATATGGCCGCGAACAGCGCCGGGAAATAGCCGGTTGCCCGACGCCGATGCACGCTGCGCAGGATAGCCCGGGCCGCGTCTTCCGGTTCCACGCGCATGGGCATGGCAAAGTCATTGCGATCCGTAAGGGGGGTGCGGACAAAACCCGGGGATACGGTCTGAACAACGATACCGCGATCCTTGAGATCGACTTCGAGGGTTTTCGCCAGGTAGTACAGGGCGGCTTTGCTTGCCCCGTAGGCTTCACTGCGCGTAAAGGGTAGAAGCCGGGCTAGGCTGTCTACAAACAATACTTGCGAGCCCCTTTGGAGCCTGGGCAAAAGCTGTTCAAGGCAATGGGTCACGGAAAAGAAGTTGGCCTCGAAGACTCGACGGAAAAGCGCCGTGTCCCAGGCATCTACATCCACATATTCGCAGCTTCCAGCGTTCAGAATGCTAACGTCTGGAGCCAGGTCGCCCAGAGCCGTCGCGCAGGCTGCGGGGTCACTGAGATCAAAGGCCCGGGTTTCTATCGTCGAAGCTTCCTCTACCAGGGCCGCCAGTCGCTCTTCGTTACGACCACAGGCGATCACCCGCCAGCCCTCCTGGGCGGCGGCGATAGCGGTGGCCCGACCAATACCGGAGCTGGCCCCGGTAATCAGCATCGTTTTCATGCCGCCATCCTCCCGCGGATATGGCGGATAACACGACCCAGCACTGGAATCTGCTCGTAGATCATGGCCCCCATATCGTAGTAATCCCGCTGGTAACTGATTCGGTCGTCGCGAATTTCAAGAACGCTGCTGCCATCCACATCGATGGGCTCACCGCCGTTCAGACGCGGATTGGCGAAGGTCATGGTCCAGTTGACCCAACCCTCGCTTGCGCCAAAATGTTGTCCTCGAATCTGGAAGGAACACTCCGTACAACCTTTCAGCAGGCGCCGAAAATAGTCGTCGAGGGCGAGAATTCCCTGGTGTACCGCCACCGGATCGGCAAACGTCACCCGGGAGTGGTACACCCCCGGAAGGCGCTCCAGCGCATCGAGGTCAAGGGTGGTGTAGAGCGCTGTAAAGCGTTCCTGTAGCGTCATCACAAGTCTCCATGGGGTCGAGAATGGAGACCAGAATGCCTGCGCGATGATTACCCGCAGGTGGACGCAAGATTACAAATTGTTCATGAACCGGTGGGTTTAGCCGGGTATCGGCGTTTCCATAGCGCGATCAATCGCGTCGTTGAAGCGGGTCAAGGCGCCCTCGAATCGTCCAAAATGGAACACCTCGTTGGCGCCGGCATTGATCACCTCCTGAATGCTCTCGGCGATTTCCCCGTCTTCTTTTAGGGTCGCGCTGGTAATGGCGTGATTGCGCTTCCAATGGGCGTCGTCGTCACTGTCTTTCGCACCCAGGGTATAGATCACCGTGCGCGTAAGGTCCGCCGCCAGGGGTTCGGCACGAATCCATACGAGATGGTCCTGCATGACCAAGAGCTGGGAGATGGGGAAAAACGAGTAGAGAATGTTCGCGTGGTCGCGAATGAACCAGTCAGCCCCTGGGTCCATGGGCAGGGCCTCGATTCCCGCCCGGGGCAGTACCGACCGCAGATGGTCCCCAAAGGCTTCAAAGGAGGACAGATTGTTGGGGAAGTGGGGGCCGATCGTTTGGCGATGGACCACGCGAAAATGATAGGCCTCCAGCCCGCCTTCGATCAGCAATTTCCAGTTGGCGCGTCGCTCCACTTCGTGGGCCGCCTTGATTTCCAGCGTTTCCCCGGCGAGCCAGTGGAGATCGTCACCCAGGCCACGAAGCTCCGTGGTCAGATCCAGGGGGTGCCCATCCGGCGCTAGCCACAGCCAACCGTACTGTTCAACGCAGGGGAGTCGCTGTAATCCCAACTCGGACTTGTCGAGATGAGCAAAGCCTTCATCGCCGAAGGGCATCCGCTGTAAGTCTCCTCGGTTATCCCAAGTCCAGGCGTGGTAGGGACAGGCAAAGCGACCCTTGCACCCCGATTCGCCATCCACAAGGCGAGTACCACGGTGTCGGCAAACATTGAGAAAGCCATGGACCTCACCATCCTCGTCGCGAGTCAGCAACAGGGGTAAGCCGGCGACGCGTCGGGTCAGGAAGCTGTTCTTCTGCGGTAACTCGCTGCTGTGGGCGACGATTTGGGGGCCGCGCCGCAACACGGTTTCTTGCTCCCGGCGGAAATGCTCTGGGCTGTGGTACTTGGCAACTTCATTGGTCACCGGATCGCTCTGGGCAAAGCTGCGTTTTGCCTGCGCGAGGCTTTGCAGCTCTCCCATCAGTCTCAAGGAAGTGTGTTGTTCCATAGGAGTGCGCTCCTTCCGCGCCCTTCGCGAGGCGCTTAATCGCTTCGTCTTCGATCAACCACCGATCAAACATCGACCAGGTGTACTTACCGATTGGTAGGCTTTAGCTTACCTACTGGTAAGCTGTCAAGGAGAAACGTTACACTGGGGGAAATCTCAGGAGAGCTTCATGGCGAGCAATACACGGGAAAAACTCCTGGGCGTAGCCCTGGAGCTTTTCGCCCAACGGGGCTTCGACGGCGTATCCATTGCCGCCATCGCCGACCAACTGGGCATCTCGAAGCAGGCGCTTTTGCACCATTTCCAGAGCAAGGAAAAGCTCTATGGCGAACTCCTCGCGGCCATTTCCCAGGATTTTGAAAAGCGCCTGGCGGTGCTGCCAAGGGATGCGACGGAAGGAGCCATTGGCGAACTCCTGCTGGATTTCGCCCGGGACAGTCGATCCCATAGAACACAGACCACCCTCCTGATGCGCGAGCTTCTCGATAACGGACCCCGTGCTCAACACGCGGGGCGTTGGTACCTCACGGACTTCCTCAACACCCTTATGGACCGGGTCCATGCGCTACCGGCCTGGCAGGAAGAGCCGCGACCGCGAGTTGCTGCGGCGGTGTACCAGCTCCTGGGGGCCATCAACTATTTCGCCATTTCCGCCGACACTCTAAAGGCGATGCTGGGAAACGATAGCTACCGCGCCATGGAAGCCAGCTTTGATGAGCAGCTCCGCGAACTGATCGACGCCGCACTGCGGCCCCGGGCGTCGAGCCATGGCTGACCCTGCAGCACCCCACTCCTAAACTGCCGTGATCAAAGCTAGAAAAGAACATCCGTGACCTACCCCTTGCAGCGAAACCCGGTACCAATGACAACCCAGCGGCTGTTCCTGTGGCTCGTATTCAGCCTGGCAAGCGCTGCAAGTCAGGCGGATATATTTCGCCCCGCTTACCTGGAAATGCAGCAGCTTGACGACCATCACTACATGGTGCTTTGGCGGGTACCCGCCCTACCCGATCGGCGACGCCTCGCCGCGAGCATCATTTGGCCGGATAAGGTCGTCCAGGTCGATGAAACTCGCGCAGCCCTCAGAAACAATAGTTGGGAGGGGCGCTATTCGATTCGCGCCGCCGATGGGCTCATCGATCGCGAGGTAGAGATCCAGGGCATTTTGGGCGGTGCCACGGATGTCATCGTCCGTATCCAACGTCTGGACGGCAGCACCCAGCTTGAACGCCTGGCACCGGCCAATCCGCGCTTTGTGGTCACCGCCTCACCGGGTCCAGGGGAAGTGGCCTGGGCCTACTTCATCCTCGGCGTCGAGCACATCCTCGGGGGAATCGACCATCTGCTCTTTGTCCTGGCCTTACTCCTGCTGGTGCGCAGTCTACGACGTCTTGTGCTGACGATTACCGCTTTCACCATGGCCCACTCCATAACCCTGATCTGCGCGACCCTGGGCTGGATCAGCCTGCCCGGGCCACCGGTAGAGGCGGTGATTGCCTTGTCCATTGTCTTCGTGGCCGCAGAAGTCATTCATGAACAACAGGGCAGAGCATCGCTTACCGCGCAGGCTCCGTGGATCGTGGCGTTTGCTTTTGGTCTTCTCCACGGCCTGGGTTTCGCCGGCGCTCTGGAGGAAGTCGGCCTGCCGGAAACCGCCATAGCCATGGCACTACTGATGTTCAATGTGGGCGTGGAAGCCGGTCAGCTTTTGTTTGTGGCGGTCATGGTCCTCCTCGCCAGTTTCCTGGTACGCTTTACGCCCCTTTCTTTCCCCGCGCTTAGCCGCGCTATTAGCTACGTCATCGGCAGCGTTGCGGCGTTCTGGACCATTGAACGGGTTGCCGCCTTTGTCGGCTGAGTTACGGACCTAACTACCACGGCGGGAAGACACGATCGGACGCATCAGTTGGGAATTTCCCGGCTGCATCACCGACCATCCTGGCGGTGGTGAAGCGGCGGGCAATGGTGTCGGTTGAGGACGTCCGGGGCGATAGGGCGGACGGTGGGCAGGCCACCGATTGCGAGGCCAATAGCCGCCGGCCCAGGTCGGTACCGGCTGCTCAATCACCACAGGCTCAGGCTCCGGGGCGTTCAGCGCGCGCATTTCCGCTCGATGCTTCTCTCGCGCCCGTCGGTCGTCAGCCATGCGGTCGGTGGTCTCTCGCATCTCCGCCAGGCGCTCTTCAAGAACCCCGTCGTCGGCCGGGGGAGGCACGTCAACGGTGAGCACTTCCGCAGCACCATCCTCTGGCGGTGTATCACTAAAGCTAACGACCCCATCTTCCACGGTTTTGTACACCGTTTGCCCCAGCGCGGGGAAGGTCGCCAACAGGTGCAACAGCAATACCCAGTCTCTCGCTCGCAACTCTTTCATGGGTCCAGTATAGAACCCTTCGTCCTAGTCTGATCCCGGAGTGCGTTTATCGCGAAGATACAGCGCCGATCCGCTGCGCAGTTTGTCGGGTGCTTTCCATGGATAGGACCGCCTGAAATGGGGACAAGAAGTCCCGAGTCTGCGAACATGCACGCGCCATGTCCAGCCTCCCCGACAGCCTAAGTAGCAACCTGAAGTTTCTCGCCGCCGAAGTGGACAGCGAGCTGAAACTTCTCCATCGCTGTTTTGGCAAACCCTCGGCCAGCGCGACCCGGCGGGTCCTTGCCCGCACCGGCTACGCGGCGAACCTTCGTCTGCATATCCAGAGTGCCAGCGTCGAGCAATTCAGCCGGGGAAGTGATGATGAAAACCAGCAAAGGTTGATCGAAGCCTTGGGCATCATCGGCAATCAGCTCGAGCGCATGACAGAGAAATGCCGAGATTGCGCCCGCAGCATTGAACGTATCGACGATTACGCGGCGGTAGAGCTCAAAGACCTTCGCCCCCTGGTCAAGCGTATCTCGACGGGCGTGGCCGATGTGGTTCCGGCCCTTCTGGAGCACGACAGCAAACGTGCCCTGGCCCTTGGCCAGTTGGTGGACAAAATTGAACGCAGCTGCGACCGCCACGCCGACACCTATCTCACGTCGATACGAAAGTCGCGGCATGCCCCAGACATCGCCCAGGCCCTGTTCATCGTCCAGGCTCTCCGGCAAATGGGCGACGCCCTTCTACGCTGTGCCGAAGCCGTGATCTCCGGCAACCTCGGCCAGGCCATCAGCTTTGAGCGCTATCAGTCTTTACAGCGCATGAGCGCTCAAATTCCCGGCAAGGGCGCAGCCCTGAACATGGAAACCCTGGCCTACACCCGCTCGGGCAGCACCATCGCCGCGGTGGCTAGACGCAAAACGCCATCTGGGTACGCCGCCGTCTATAAAGATGGAGAACGGGGCAAGCTCAAGGAAGAACGCCAGGGTGTGGAGAGCTGGCATGAGCTGTACCCGGGGCTGGCGCCGAAGATTCTGGATTATCGCAAGCGGGGAGAGTCGGCGGCGCTCCTCATCGAACACCTGCCTGGCATGACCTTTGAACAGGTGCTTCTGGCCAAGGACCCGGAGCTGTTGGACAGCGCTTTAAAAGTCCTGGGCAAGACCCTGCGCTCCGTTTGGCGAGAAACACGCAGCGATGAGCGTGTACCTGCCGGATTTATGGAGCAGCTGCAAAAGCGATTACCGGAGGTCTATCGCGTTCATCCGGAATTTCGGGGCGGCACGGCCCGAATCGGCTCCCTGCGCATTGCCTCCCTGGAAACGGAAATTCGAAAAGCCCAGAGTCTTGAACGCAAGCTCAAAGCACCGTTTTCCGTGTACATCCACGGCGACTTCAACGTCGACAACATCATCTTCGACCCCCTGGAACGGCGCATCAACTTCATCGATCTGCATCGCTCCCGGTACATGGACTACGTGCAGGATGTGTCGGTGTTTATGGTCTCGATCTATCGGCTGCAGATCTTCGATACGCCCACCCGCGCCCGCATGTTGCAGACAGCGCTGGACTTCCATCGCATCGCCGCGGAGTTCGCCAAGCGGCAAAAAGATGCAAGCTTTGAGCAACGCCTGGCGCTGGGTCTGGCGCGTTCCTTCTGCACATCAACACGTTTTATTCTCGACAAGACCCTGTCGCGG
Organism: Halieaceae bacterium UBA6060; assembly: GCA_002428935.1. Lineage (GTDB taxonomy): Bacteria > Pseudomonadota > Gammaproteobacteria > Pseudomonadales > Halieaceae > Congregibacter. Next base: position 3,273 of record DIYG01000180.1, on the reverse strand, counting down.
CGCATGCTCTTGCGGGCCCGCTACCTGCTGCAGATCTTCTGCACCCAGGCGCAGGAGGAAGGTCGCAACTTTCGAGTTCCCCTAAAGGAGCTGTTCCTTGAGTAATCTCAACATTGCCGTGGTGGGTATCCCGGGCAAGTGGTCCACCGATGTACTCGCCGCCGCCGTCGAGGCGCGTCTGGGTCGCTGCCTGGTAGTGGACATGTCCACCGTGGAACTACGCCTGGACGAGGGTCGCGTGCTGACCCCGGGTGGAGAGGATTTGTGCACCTACGACGGCATCATCATCAAGAAGATCGCGCCGAACTATTCGCCGGCGGCCCTGGATCGCCTTGAGGTGCTGCGCATCCCCGAGAGCCGTGGTGTACGGATTTTCAGTCCGCCGGAGCATATTCTCCGCCTGGTCGATCGCCTGGCCTGCACCGTGACCCTTACGAGCAACGAAATCCCTATCCCGCCCACCCGGGTTACGGAATCCATCGATCACACGTTACAAGCCATCAACGATTTCGGCAGCGTGGTGCTCAAACCCCTTTACTCCACCAAGGCCCGGGGCATGGCCGTGCTGGACAGCCGCGAGGGAGAGACAGCCCTCCGTGAACAGCTCCAGACCTTCCACCAGAGTAACCCCCATATCTACGTGCAGCGACGTATTCCTAGCCTCGAACGGGACATGGGTCTGGCGTTCCTTGGCGGCGAGTTTCTCGGAGCCTACGCTCGGGTTTCGGGCAAGTCCGCCTGGAACACCACCATCCGCGCCGGGGGCAAGTACCACCGCTGTAAGCCTTCGAATGAAATCGTCCGCCTGGCCCAGCGAGCCCAGGCGCCCTTTGGTCTCGATTTCACCACCGTCGATATCGCCGAGACCAGTGAGGGCCCCGTAGTCTTCGAAGTATCCGCTTTCGGCGGTTTTCGTGGTGTTCTCGAAGGCGCCGGTATCGATGCGGCGGCGGCCTACGCGGACTACGCCATCGCCCAGCTCCAAAACTCTTGAACAGCCATGATGCAACGCTAGCCCTGCGCGGTGAGGAATTCCTCATCGAGCGCTCGATGGTGCTAAGGCTGGGCGACTTCCGATTGGAGGTCTTAAGCAATTGTGCAGAGCTGTTGGATGCCCTGGCCAGTTACTTTGGGCCGATCTGTCGCGACACAGGATTCGACCCAGCAACGCCCGCCGCGCCCAACACCTTGCGGCTCACCGCGGTGGAAGGCGCCTCACCGGAACTACCCCTGGTGTTTCGCGATTGGCAGCGCGAGCCGGGAAAACAGGGACGAAAAGACAGCGTTGTGGATCTCGAATCCATCCGGATCGTACACAAGGTTCGAACCGGGGTGGTGTTTCTCCAGAGTGCAGAGAATCCCCTCGCCCGGGGGCCCCTGCGGAAAAACCTGAATCAACTTATCAACTTCATTAACTCCCAGTACATGAACTACCTGCAGCAACGGGATTGGTTGATAACCCATACGGCCTCGGTGCTCCTACCGGGGGGCGCCCTGGCCCTGGGCGCATTTTCCGGCGGCGGTAAATCCACCCTGATGTTGCGTCTCCTGGAGGAGAAAGAAGCCCAATTTGTCAGCAACGATCGGAGCTTTCTTCGCCACGACGGCGGTCGGCTACGCATTTGCGGCGTTCCCAAACTACCTCGGGTTAACCCCGGTACTCTCCTGCACAGCCCGCGGCTACGCTCCTTACTGCCTGTGAAACGTCAGGAACAGCTCCAAGAGTTGACGCCGACAGAGCTCTGGGAACTGGAGGAAAAGTATGACGTACCCTTGCGGGAGCGCTATGGACCGACGGCTATCGCCGACAGCGAGGTGGACCTTCGGGCGCTGATTGTTTTGGCCTGGGATCCGCAAAGCACCCAGAGCACGGAACTTCAGACCGTCGATCTGGCCGCCGAACCAAGCCTGCTGGAGGCCGTCATGAAATCTCCAGGACCCTTCTACCAGGACCGGGAAGGCCGCTTTCTGGCCAATGGCATCAAGCCACAACCGTCGTCTTACTTGGAGCGTTTGCGGGGGCAAACGGTATTCGCCCTGAAGGGTAAGGCGGATTTCGCCAGAGCCGTTGAACTACTGCGCGACCATGGGCTCCTCTAGGCTACCGAAGCTTTTGGACGGCACCCGCCTGGCCCTCATCCGCCACGGTGCCTATCACCAGTTGGACAATACGCCCAGCGCCCTGCAACCCTTCCCCCTGTCCGACGAAGGACAAAATCATGCCCGACAAGGTGCGCGAGAACTCGCGCAAGGGCTCCAAACCCTTGGGTGGAAGGAAACACCCCAGCTTCATAGCTCCGTGTTACTGCGCGCCTGGCAAACGGCGGAAATCTATGCTCAGACTCTTGGCCTTTCTGTACCACCGGAGCAGAGTCCTGCCCTTTGCGAGCGCAGCGTGGGCAGCGCGGCGAACTTGAGCATCAAGGCCATCGAAGCACTCCTCGCCGACGACCCACGCTATCTCCCTCCACCGAGGGACTGGAAATCCCGCAGCGACTATCGCCTCCCCCTACCCGGTGCCGAATCCCTGGATGAGGCCGGAGCCCGGGTCGCCCAGTACATCCTCAGTCAGTGTGCCGCCAACGGTGAACGCAAACCGGTGCAGCTCTTTGTGGGTCATGGCGCCGCTTTTCGCCATGCGGCGCGAGATCTGGGCATCCTGGAGACCGCAGAAATTCCAGGGCTCAGCATGCATCACGGCCGGGGATTGCTATTTGAGTACCGCGATAAGTCCTGGACCCTCCTCAGCGGTGCCTGGAAAACCCGACGCACTGAGGCGAGAGACTAACCACTCAATTTCCCCGCGCCCCTCCTCCTTCCAGGCCTTTTCTTTGACTGACCAGGGGTCATCCTCCGGGGCTAATCCATCGCCAAAGGCAAATCTTAGCCTCGACCACTGTCATGAGACGGAAACATTCCTGACATAGTGTTGCGCGCAAATGTCAGTTGGCGCCCAGGATCGTGAACGCACGGACTCCGTTTGCTCTTAACGAAACGCCGCCCAAAGACGGGCGTACATCGACACCGGTGACAAAATCCACGGAAGAATGGCTGGAGGGTGGCGAAGCTTCGGCGGATCCGTCCTGCGGTAGTTTCTACCGCATGGCCGGCGCCCTGCGCTTCGCCGCGCGAGACAACGGCTGGCAGGCCCCTCGACGGGAGGTGTTTTTTGTCACCGATGCCCATGCCGACGCGGAAGCCTTTGTCGCCTCTTTAGTCGCGGCCGGTGCCATCCGCAAAACCGGCGCCGGCCACCGAGACTTTCGTCTGACG
>DIYG01000149.1:4544-17475 GCA_002428935.1 Halieaceae bacterium UBA6060 | reverse complement strand
CCGCAAACCCCGCGCGCTCTTGAAGCTCTTTCAGGAGGAGTTTGCGCATGGCCGTTACGTTATGGCTGAGTTCCGGGTGGTTTTTCCAGAGGGTTTTTTTAAGGTTCCAGAGATCGTCGTGGCTGATATCGTCGATGGCGCCCGGGCGATGGGACAGCAACCATTGTCTCTGCGCTTCCTCCGCTCGCAATAGCGCGGGTTCCACATCCCATAGGGTGTTATCGAGATCGAAGGTTATGACGGTGATTGTCATCAGTCGTCGTCCCGCCGTTGCCGGGCGCGCGGATGGGCGTCATCGTAAATCTTTGCCAGGTGTTGGAAATCCAGATGGGTGTAAATCTGGGTGGTGGAGATGTCGTTGTGTCCCAGTAACTCCTGCACGGCGCGCAGGTCGCCGCTGGATTCCAGCAGGTGGCTGGCGAAGGAGTGGCGCAGCATATGGGGATGCACGTTGCGCCCGAGACCCTTGCGGGCTGCGAGCTGACGCAGCCGCTGCTGCACGCTTCTAGGGCTTATGCGCGATCCCCGTTGACTAAGAAACAGCGCCTCTTCGGCATCGGCATTTGTCGCCTCCGGTCGAACTTTTAGGTAGTTGCCAATGGCTTTCAGTGCGGCGGTACCGACCGGGATGCTGCGAGTCTTCCTCCCCTTACCCGTCACCGTGATGAGTTTTTCCCGGGCATCAATGTCGCCACGATTTACGGCGCATAGCTCGGCGAGGCGCAGACCCGAGGAGTACATGAGCTCGGCCATGGCCAGATCTCGACACCTCAAGGGATCATCATCGCCCGGAGTCAGATAGGCATTCACTTGATCCGCTTCTAGCGTGCCTGGGAGCTTTCGACCTTTCCGGGGGGCCTGGACAGACACCGCAGGGTTGCGTCGTTCTCCGGTTTGGCGACTCTGCCAGGTAAAGAAGGCGCGCAAAGCCGACAACCGTCGTTGTAGGCTGTTGGCGGCCAGGCCTTTTCGATGGCCTTCTGCGAGCCACTGCCTAACATGGCTTTCTTCCACGGCCGCTCCCCGGTCAACGGAGCGTGGCGTCGCGAAGTCGTGAAAGGAACTCAGGTCCCGCCGATAGGCATCGATGGTGTGTTTTGATAGGCGTCGAACATCCCGGAGATAACGAAGGAAGTCTGCCGTTTCCTGACTAAGGGCCGTTTCGGACGCGGATTCGTGAGCCGGGGAGGGGATGGACATGGGTACCGCCCGGAGACCCGGGCTCAGCCCGAAGCGCTGGGGGGCATCAGACGCGCGATGACCTCAGCGGCGAATTCCAGAAACAGAGTGCCCATATTGCTGTCGTATTGCGCCGCGTCGGAGCTACCCACGGCCAACATACCCAGGGCTTTTCCATCTCGGGAGATCAAAGCCACCGCCGCTGAGCCGAGTAGTTTGGCTCCGGGAAACAGAAACTCAAACTCTTCGGCCCGTAGGGGGCCACAGCCCGCGCTTCGATTGTTGAGCAGCCCCGCAAGGCGTCCCCGGGCCTGGCTTTCGGCTACGCGGCGCGGATCGCCTTGCTCGCCGGTATCGTCAAAGCTCGTCAGGCTGGCGTATTCCACATCGAACTCATCGCGCAGAACCTTGAGGAGGGCTTCTTCCAGGGCGGTGGGTCCCTCGGCATCGAGGAGGGCCAAAACCAGGGTTCGGGTATCACTGAACAACTGGTCGTTGTCCCGGGCGGTGCTGCCCAGATCCCGGAGCCGATGGCGTAAATCGACATTGCGCTCGCGAAGGACGCTAACCTGTCGCTCTACCAGGGAAACCGCGGCACCCGAGGCGTGGGGAATTTGCAGCAGACCCAGGAGCTCTGGATTCTTTTGCAGATAGTCGGGGTTCTGCACCAAAAAATCACGGATGTCGTCTTCGTCCACGGTTGGCCTGTCGTCGGTCATTTACAGTCTCACGCTGCCTTCAAAGCTTATGGCGGTAGGGCCCGTGAGAAACACGGTTGCGTCGTCGCCGGCCCAGCTGACAAGGAGCTTACCCCCGGGTAATTCCACTGTCACCCGTTCATCGAGCCAGCCCATGCGTCGCCCGTGGACCACCGCCGCACAGGCCCCGGAACCGCAGGCCAGGGTTTCGCCAACCCCCCGTTCGTAGACGCGGAGCTTCACTCGATCGCGATCCACCAGTTCAAGAAAACCGGCGTTTACCCGCTCGGGAAAGGCCTCGTGGGCTTCGATGCTCGCCCCCAAACGTTCAAGGCTTCCATCGTCCACGGCATCCACTTTGAGAACGGCGTGGGGGTTGCCCATGGATACGGCGCCAATCCGTAACTCTTCGTCGCCTACGGTCAAATCGTATTCAAGGGCGGCGCTTTCCCGGTTTAGGGGAATGTCGGCGGGTGTAAAGGTGGGTGGACCCATATCGACCTCAACCTGATGGTTGTCGCGGAGCTTTAGAGTCATTAAGCCGCTGGTGGTTTCCACCACGAGTTCTTTCTGCTGGGTCAGCTTGCGATGGCGGACGAACCGGGCGAAGCAGCGCGCGCCATTGCCGCACTGCCCCGATTCGCTGCCATCGGCATTAAAAATGCGATAGCGAAAATCCGCATCGGGGCGACCCGGTGCCTCGACGATAAGAACCTGGTCACAACCGATACCTTTGCGTCGATCCGCCAGGCGGCGGATATCCCTCGGTCGGAGTTTTAAACGCTGGCTCACGCCATCGAGCATGACAAAGTCATTTCCCGCGCCGTGCATCTTTGTAAATCGGACTGACATGGTCTTCTTATTGTTCTCGTTCCCTGAGCTACGCGGGCAGCCGGTGTTCCCCGCGAAGGAGGTCATCCAAGGTCTCGCGCTCGCGAACTACATGATACGCGTCGCCGTCGACCATTACCTCAATGGCGCGGGGGCGGGTGTTGTAGTTGGAACTCATGACGAAGCCATAGGCCCCGGCGCCGTGGACGGCCAGCACGGTGCCAGGCTGCAATGACAGCTCGCGATCTTTGCCGAGAAAGTCGGCGGTTTCGCAAACCGGGCCCACCACGTCCCAAACCAGGGATTCTCCATGCACGGGCTCAACGGTGCGTATATCCACCCAGGCTTCGTAAAGCGCGGGACGGATGAAATCATTCATCGCCGCATCGACCAAAGCAAAGTTATGCGCTTCGGTTTGTTTTAGATAGTGGACGGTCGTGAGAAGAACCCCGGCGTTGGCGACGATGGAGCGACCCGGTTCAAACACCAGGCACAGATCTCGTCCGCTTACGGCTTTACGCACGGCGTCGATGTAGGCACTGATACTCGGCGGGTCTTCATCGCGATAGCGCACGCCCACGCCGCCGCCCAGATCCAAATGATGGATCGCAATGCCTTCCTCGGCCAGCTCATCGATCATGAGCAGCAAGGCATCCAGGGCTTCCAGGAGCGGAGCCATATCGGTTAGCTGAGAGCCGATGTGGCAGTCCAGGCCGACGATCTGGATGTTGTTCATCGCCTTTGCCCGGCGCAGGAGGGCGAGGGCGTCATCAGTGGCGACACCGAACTTGTTTTCGCGCAGGCCCGTAGAGATGTACGGGTGAGTTTGCGCGTCGACGTCGGGATTGACTCGCACGGAGACGGGGGCCGTCATTCCAAGCTCCGCCGCAACCTCCTGGAGTACCTCTAGTTCCGCCCCGGACTCGACGTTGAAGCAGCGGATACCGACCTCTAGAGCCCGACGCATTTCAGACCGTTGCTTGACCACACCAGAGAAAACTACTTTTGCCGGATCGCCGCCAGCGGCGATGACTCGCTCCAATTCCCCGACGGACACGATGTCAAACCCCGACCCCCGACGCGCCAGGACATCCAGCACCGCGAGATTGGAATTGGCTTTCACGGCGTAACACACAAGATGCTCGCAGCCGGCCAGGGCGCGGAGGTACTCGTCCAGCGCGGCTTCCATGGCGGCCCGAGAATAGATATAGGCGGGCGTTCCCAGGTTCTGGGTAATGTCGCGGGCCGAAACGCCTTCGATCATCAGTGACCCGTTGCGGTATTCGATGCTCATGGTGTGCTAATTACCCTCGGCGCTGCTTTCTTCCGCAGGCGGCTCTGGCAGAGGCTGATACAGCGGACCCATCTGGCCGCAGGCTGCGACAGACACAACGATTAGCCCGACGCTAAGCGTCGTGAGTAGGGAGCGAAAAGGCATAGGTATTTCAGGCAAAGGGCGGAGTATAGCGTCGGGACGCCTCAGCCGGCGAGGGTCTCGCCGTCCTTTGCGGAGACCCATCGCTGTAGGAAGGACGGGTTTCAACCGGGCATAGCCCTGGCAATTCGGGATCGATCCTTGGCAATACGAGAACACTATGAGCGAATTCTGCCGCCGGCTCCCTTGAAACCTTGACGGAGGAATCTCGCCATTCCAAGCTCCGGCGCTCGCAGGAGATGACCACCTATAAGGAGAAAAGCATGGGTTATCTGATGTGCTGGAATACTCGCAGCGATAAACACCCAGATCAGGGGGGCTGGCATCTCCTGGCGCCGAGGTGGAGGGGTGCTGGGAAGATTCCAATGACGATTGCACGCTGAACGCGAGGAGGCTTGATCATGAACGACAGGCAAATGGCTTCGGCGACTGCGGTAGATCATGTGATCCGTCGAGCACGTCGGCAATCCATCGGTGATGTTCTGCGGCGCTCGGCGCGACGATACCCACAAAAAAGCGCCATAGAGTGCGGTGAGCATATTCGTTGGAGCTATGCGCGCTTCGATGCTCTTTGTGATCAGCTCGCCGCAGGACTGTTGGCCGAAGGTCTAAAGAAGGGTGATCGCGTGGCGGTGCTGGCGCGGAATTCCCACAGCTTTGCCCTGTTGCGGTTCGCGTTGGCGCGGGCAGGTGGGGTACTTGTGCCCATCAACTTCATGCTCAACGCCGAGGAAATCGCCTATATCCTGGAGCACTCCGGTGCTGCGACCTTGTGCGTGGATGAGGAATTTGCCGCTACGGGGCAGGCTGCCGCGGAGCTCGGTGGCGCGGTAGATCGGTTCTGGGGTTTGGAGAATGAAGGGGGGCAAATTCCCGAGCACCTGGATTCTCTCAACGCTCTGGCCGAGTCGCCGATGGAAACGCAGTTCGTTGCTGAGGTGATGGTGGAGGGCGATGACCTGGCGCAAATCATCTATACCAGCGGCACGGAGTCCAAACCCAAGGGCGCTCTGCTGAATCACGACGCGGTGATTTGGGAGTACGTGACCTGCCTGGTGGATACGGCCATCGAGGCGGGTGACGTAATGCTTCACGCGTTGCCGCTTTACCATTGCGCGCAGCTCGATGTGTTCCTTGGACCGTCTATCTATGTGGGGGGTACCAACATCATCACCGCAGCGCCTACCCCCGATAACATCATCGCGCACATCACGCGGCGTGGAATCAGTTCCTTCTTCGCACCTCCGACGGTTTGGATCTCGATCCTTCGCGATCCGGCGGCCACGGCAGAGGCCATGGCAAGTCTCAAGAAGGGTTACTACGGTGCATCCATCATGCCCGTTGAGGTCCTCAAGGAACTGATCGAGCGCTACCCCGATCTGCGTCTGTGGAATCTTTATGGACAGACGGAGATTGCGCCGGTAGCGACGGTGCTGCAGCCCGAGGAGCAATTGACCAAGGCCGGTTCTGCCGGGAAGCCGGGCCTGAATATTGAAACCCGCGTGGTAAACGACACCGGCGACGATGTGGCCGCGGGGGAAATCGGTGAGGTGGTTCATCGTTCACCCCAATTGCTGAGCGGCTATTTCAATGATGAGCCGCGTACGACGGACGCTTTCGTCGGAGGCTGGTTCCACAGTGGTGATCTGGCGACGCAGGATGAGGATGGTTACATCACCATTGTTGATCGCAAGAAGGACATGATTAAAAGCGGCGGGGAAAACGTATCCAGCCGGGAAGTTGAAGAAGTGATCTACCTTCTTCCCGAAGTGTCTGAGGTCGCGGTCATCGGCATAGCCGATGCGAAGTGGATAGAAGCCGTATGCGCCGTGGTGGTGCTCAAAGAGGCTGCGGAGCTTGCGGATTCGCAGGTTATAGAGCACTGCGCCGCACATCTTGCGGGCTTTAAAACCCCCAAGCGGGTTGTGTTCCTGGAGGCGCTGCCCAAGAACCCCAGCGGCAAAGTTCTGAAACGAGAGCTTCGCGAGGTCGTTTAAGGGGTGGCAACCCGGGCCGCACCGCCGCTCAACCGATCTCGTCGGAGACTGCTCGGGGTGGCACCAAAATAGCGTTTAAAGGCTCGGTTGAAGGAGCTGACGTCGGTGAAGCCGCAGGCGAAGGCGATTTCACTGATGGTAGTGTTGGCGGAATCCGGGGCCTCGATGCGCTGCCGACTCAGTTCCAGGCGCCGTAGCCGGATCCATTTGGCCACGGACAATCCCTCCCGTTCAAAAATTTTGCTCAGGTAGCGCGCCGAGATGCCATGGCTGCGGGCGATAGTCTCCCGCGATAGAGAGGGGTCAGCGATGTTCGCGTCGATGTGGTTTTGTATGCGCCGCAGAATATGCAGGGGTCGCCGATCATCCTGGCTGCGGTCGATCTCCAGGGATAAGCACAGCAGGTCCAGGAGCGCGTTGCTGATACGCATGGACTCGCTAGCTGATAAACGCTCGGCTTCCTTCAGGCTAGCGGTAACGAGCGACGATGTGAGGTGCCCGGTACCGGAAGAGCCGTCGATGCGTTGGGCAAGGATTTCCGCGGCGCTGGGCATCCGACCCTCGATGCGGTGACGGGGCACGCGGATCCAAAGGGCATCGAGATGGCCGTCCACATCGATTCGATACGGTCGAGTGCTGTCCAGTACTGCCAAGTCTGAAGCCTGTAAGGAGACCTTGCGGGACTCCTGATAAAAGTTGGCGACGCCATCGAGAATACAGCCGACGAAAAAGCTATTGGATACGGAGCGTGCAACAAGTTCCTGAGAGCGAACCACCGAAAAGCCGCCGCGAACGACGTTGGTGTGGAGCAACTCCAGATCGCCAAAGACGCGCGTGTCCACGAGCATGCGCGCATCCTGGTGGCGGGCCTGGACATGTACCTCCAGCTCGATGAATAAATCGCTCAACCCCGCGGCAAGGACGTTTTCGTCGCCCTCGATGAGCCGATGACGGCCGGCAGGTACGGTGGGTTTCACGGCGCTTTAACAATGAGAGTTTCGGGCGAGGAGTTGCGATGGCGTGGACGGGCCAGTTCCATAACACCTCTCCCTACAGATTCAGCAGGCGTCGGGTGAGCCAACGTCTGCCCGCGGGGGGAAGAAACCCGTCTAGACCATGCCATAGCTTTGGTCCTGCGCCGAGGATGTGATGGGGTCTGCGCCGGGTTACGGCACGAAATGCCGCCTCCGCAACGGTCTCGGGTTCCATGGTCGGGGGCATCTTTTCCGTGTGCTTCTTATCGAGAGCATGACCCATGGCTGTGTTGATGGGCGGAGGCTTCAAGGAAGTTACGTGGATATCGTGCTCGGCCCATTCGATGGCGAGTGCCTGGGTCAAACCATCCACATAGAACTTGCTGGCGCTGTAAACCGCAAGGAGAGGAATCCCATGGATACTCGACGCGGAGCATAAGTTGATAACTGCGGCGCCGGTGGTATCCCGTAACCAGGGAAAAGCCAGCTGCGTAACCTGGGTCAGGCCGCGAATATTCACGGCGACCATGCTGTCGATCTGCGCGGGGTCCAGGTTCGTCAGGGGCCCGGCGGTGAGTACGCCGGCGTTGTTGACGAGGACATCGAGTCGACCGTCGCTGGTCGCTGTAAAGGACTGCAGGGCCGAGGCAATAGACTCCCGGTCTGTTACATCACAATGACCGCCAATAGCCTTGGAGAAGGTGTCACTACTCGCCAGTTCGCAACAACGCTTGTCGTTGATGTCGTACAGTCCTACGAACCAGCCCGCCTGAGCAAACCTTGTCGCAATGGCCAGGCCGATACCGGCAGCGGCACCGGTGACAAATACAGCCTTCATTTCTTTTCCTTATTACTGAATTGCTGTAGCACCATCATCGGATGGTGTAGCGCAATCCTCAAGAAAATTATTTGTAAGTGCAAACTGATCCTTTTTTGCATAGGAAAGAGGTTCGATGTGCAAAGCGTCGGCCCATTTCTTGCGCCAGACTGTTTTCACTCTAAATAAAAACAACTCTGGAGATCACATGGCGGTAAGGCAGCTGGATGCGCTCATCGTGGGCGCCGGCATCGCGGGTCTGTATCAACTTCACCGCCTTCGCAAACTGGGTTTGTCCGTCAAGAGTGTGGATGCCGCTCCCGACGTGGGTGGCACCTGGTATTGGAACGCCTACCCGGGTGCCCGGGTGGACTCCCCCGCGAATGTCTATCAGTACTGGTTCTCCCAAGAGCTTCTCGATGAGTGGAAGTGGTCTGAACGATTTCCCGCGCAGCCAGAGATCCGACGCTACCTGCAGCATGTGGCGACGAAGTTTGATCTCTACCGCGATATTGAGTTGAACACCGAGGTGGCGTCGGCGGATTGGCAGGAAGATGAGCAACGCTGGCGGGTGAGGACCAGCAAGGGCGAGACTTTCGATGTCCAGTTTTTGCTCAGCTGCGTTGGCATGCTGTCATCGCCGAAGGTCCCCAGCTTCCCCGGCCAAGAGGATTTCCAGGGCGAGATCTACCAGACCGCTCGCTGGCCCCAGGAGGAGATCGACTTTTCCGGCAAGCGCGTCGGCGTTATCGGTACCGGCGCCACGGGCATCCAGGTGGTGCAAACCCTGGCGCCCCAGGTCGAGGAGCTATTTGTTTTCCAGCGTACGCCCCAGTACGCCGTCCGCATGAATAATTACCCCGTCGACGATGCGGTCATGAAAGACTGGCGGGCTCAGTACGCGTCCCTCAAAAACCAGGTCCATCATACGTTTGGTGGCTTCGAGTGGCATGTGCCCGAGCAGGGCTGGGCGTTGACGCTGACGCCGGAGCAGCGGCGGGATGTCCTTGAAGAATGCTGGGCGGACGGTTCCCTAAAAATGTTTGTGGGCACCTATCTCGAAGTGCTGGCCGTTCCAGAAATCAATGACGAGGCGACGGAGTTTGTGCGTGAGAAAATTCGCGCGCAGATCCATGACCCCACCGTGGCCGACAAGCTTGTACCGAGCGACTACGGCTACGGTTTGCATCGCGTGCCTTTGGAGAACGGCTATTTCGAAGCCTTCAATCGCGACAACGTTCATCTGGTAGATGTAAAGACAGATCCAATCGAGGGCTTTAGTCCCCAGGGTTTACGGGTTGCCGATCGGGAGTACCCCCTTGATGTCGTGGTGTTTGCCACGGGTTTCGATGCGGGTACGGGAAGCTTGAGCCGGATGAACATCCGCGGTCGTGATGGCAAATCTCTGTCGGAGCTGTGGGCCCAGGATATTCGCAGCACTCTGGGACTACAGGTCCACGGCTTTCCCAATCTGTTTACGGTAGCCGGGCCTCTGGCACCGGCCACGGGGTTTTGCAATATGACCACGTGTTTGCAGCAGCAGGTGGATTGGATTACCGATGCGATTTCTTACCTGCGCGCCCATGACAAGCACACCATGGAACCCACGGAAGAGCGCGAAGAGGAGTGGGTTCGTCATCACGACGAGGTCGCTGACAGCACCCTCCTGATGTCCGTGGACTCCTGGTACAACGGCGGCAACATCGATGGCAAACCGAGGCGGCTGTTGTCTTACATCGGTGGTGTGGGCACCTATCGAGACTTCTGCGACGAAATCAGGGCCAACGATTTTGCCGGTTTTAAGGTCGCCTGAGCCCAGTGTCTGGCGCACGACAGAACTACCGCTATGCCGCCATCGTTCCAATTTCCCGTAGAGACTTCCTATGACCTACGACCCTAGCCAGGACTTTCGCTTGGATGCTCGGATTCGGGCCATGCTTGAAGGCCTTGATCAGCCGCTGTTGTATCAACCCGCCGATGTCGCCAGCCGCGAGGAGGCCATGGCGGTGGCGACCACTGCCGAAGCCCTGGAACTAGAGCAAGCCATCGGTGCCCTGCTTGAGACCATGGACAACGAGGAAATTACGCCCTCGGCGGGGCTGCGGATAACTCAAGAGACAATGATCTCGCAGCCCGATGGCAATACGGTATCCGTGCAGGTTGTCCGGCCTGACACCGATGAGGTATTGCCCTGCGTCTATTACCTCCACGGCGGGGCGATGATGATCCTCTCGGCAACTCTGGGTAACTATCGGGCCTGGGCGAAGATGCTGGCGCGGCAAAACCTGTGCGTGGTGCTTCTGGACTTTCGCAACTCTCTGCGCCCATCGTCTACGGAGGACGTTGCGCCGTTTCCTGCAGGCCTCAACGACTGTGTCTCGGGATTTCACTGGGTAAGGGAAAATGCCGAGGCCCTGGGTGTAGATCCAAGGCAAATTCTCATCGCCGGTGAAAGCGGTGGAGGAAACCTCGCCATCGCAACCACCATGCGCTTGACTGCTGAAGAGGTCGAAGCGCCGCTGGGCCTGTATGCCCTGTGTCCCTATCTTCTTGGGCGCTGGCCCGATGACGCCATGCCCTCAAGCCGCGAAAACGAGGGAGTGCTCATCAGCGTTGGCAACAATCACGCCACCATGGCGTACGGCATAGAGGCCTTCGAGGCGAAAAACCCCTTGGCCTGGCCGGGCTTCGCCACCGTGAGCGACGTGGTGAATTTCCCGCCCACGATGATCAGCGTCAACGAGTGCGACCCCCTTCGGGATGAGGGTGTTCAGTTCTATCGCCTGCTCCAGCAAGCGGGCGTTTTCTCCCATTGCCGGCAAGTGATGGGCTCGGTTCACGCGAATGAGCTGTTCGTTGCCCTGGCTCCGGATCTCGCGCGCGCCACGGCTCGGGATATGGCCGGTTGGGTCGAGGAGTGTCGTTTCCATCAACAGTCATCGGCGACCTAGATAGCAGTGAGCTAGATCGCGGTGAATAAGGGGCTTTAGCTCAGCTAGGCAGTGTTGAGTTTAAAGCGAACATCCGTTTAAGGCAGTTAGTCAACAGGAGATCTAAACCGTACCCCGTCGACCAATTTTTGGTCCCCTAAAAAAACAGTACTCCAGATAAAACTCATATAAGGAGACAACAATGTTGCATCAACAGGATAGGTGCCGGCTTCCCCTGGCCGTTGCATTGGCCGTCGCCGCCGGCGGCACCTCGGCGCAGCAGTTGGAAGAAGTCGTGGTCACGGCTTCCAAACGCGCTGAGAATCTTCAGGATGTGCCCCAGGCGATTACCGCCTTTTCCCAGGAACGCCTTCGCGAACAGGGCATTGTAGAAACCAGTGATCTTATGGGTTCCGTGCCCAATATCCAGGTCACCAGTGCCTACGGACGAACCCAACCCAACTTTTCAATCCGCGGCATTTCCGTGGCCAATGAGTTCTCGGCAGCTACCGCTTCGCCAGTGGGGGTTTATGTCGACGAGGTGTACCAAAGCTTTCGCGCCTCTCACGGTCAGCAGCTTTACGACCTGGAGGGCCTGGAGGTCCTTCGCGGCCCCCAGGGAACCTTGTACGGACGTAATACCACCGGTGGCGCAGTTAACGTAAATACCGTGAAGCCCAGCCTTGAAGAGGGACTAACGGGGTTTATCAATGCCCGCGTAGGCAATTATTCGACGACGGATTTCACCGGCGCCATCGAGGCTACGGTGATTCCCGATATCCTCGGCTTTCGCCTGGCCGGCTCCGTCTCTAACGCCGATGGCTATGTGGACAATACCTTGGCCGGTACGAACCACCCGGAGATTTCCTCGGAAGCCGCTCGGCTGTCCATGCTCTGGCGCCCCACGGACCGAACGGAGATTCACGCAAAAGTCTACTGGGCAGAAAATGATCCTCGCCAGGATATTGCCTTCGGCGCCGGGTATCTCGAGGGCGGCACCAACGGAGCGGGGGTGCCCTTGATTGCCAGTCCCGATGCCACACGCTTGGAGTCCGACACAGCGGGTACCTACTTCACCAGCAGTGAAGGCGTTAGTTTGACCATCAAACAGGAAATCAACGACGCCTGGTCCTTCACCGGAATTTTTGGCTACGACGAGGCCGAGTATCGGCTGTCACCGTTTGAATGCGATGGCTCGGCCCTGGATGTGTGTGCAATTCGCTACTTTTCCGAAAGCGAGAGTTACAACATTGATCTGCGCGTGGACTACACGGGGGAAAAGCTGCGCTTTATTGGCGGCGTCTATACCGGCGAGGACGAGATTTTTACCGCAAACGAGCCGGATTTCTTCGGATTTTTGCAGCCTCTACTAACGGATGCGGGGCTCCCTGGCGAGTACTTCAATCCGGCGATCGCCGTGGGTAACTCCATCGGCACGCTTCCCCTATTTGCCGTGCAGCCGGGCCTGGACCCCACGGATCCCGCCAACTGCGCGCCGGTCAACGTAAACCCCAATGGCTTTTTTGATGCCCGTTCGTTGATTGCCTTTAATACGGATGTGGCTCTGACAAACTCCGCGGGTAGTACTGCGGTGCAAGGTGCCTGCGCCCAGGCGGGTGCGCCGCCCTTCGCCAATATCGATGTGAGTCAGGAATTCACCCTTGCCAGGCCTTCGTCAGCGGTCTACGGCGAGTTGGTTTACGACGTTACGGACGCCTTCAGTCTCACCCTGGGTTTGCGGTACACCTGGGACGACGTGGAATACAAGGATGCGGTTTCCGTGGTCAATAACCTGGCGGGCGTTCCCGTCGCGGCCCTGGTGCCCTACATCTACGACCCCGAGAGTGTGGCAGCCGGTGCCCCTGGACATCAACAGCATTCCTCGGCTGAATCAGGATGAATCCACCAGCGAGCTTACGGGGCGGCTTATCGCCGAATACCGCTTCGATGACGACACCATGGTGTACGGAAGCTACGCTGCGGGGTATCGCGCGGGTACCTACAATGCACTGGCTTACCAGGATGTTTCCCAGGTGTACTTCGTTCCTCCGGAAACCGTAGATGCCTTCG
>DIYG01000149.1:1994-4485 GCA_002428935.1 Halieaceae bacterium UBA6060 | reverse complement strand
CGGAAACCGTAGATGCCTTCGAAGTCGGGGTGAAAAGTCGGATTCTAAACAACAGCCTGCAGATCAATGCCGCGGCGTTTTACTACGATTACAGCGGTCAGCAGATCGCTCAGATCGTGGGGGCAACCTCATTCTTGCGCAGTGCCGATGGCGAGGTGTTTGGAGCCGAGGCGGAGCTGTCCTGGCAGGCCACGGACGATCTGCTGGTTAGCGCGTCCCTGGGTTTTCTGGAAACCGAGTACGACGATCAGCAGCTCTCGGAAGATGGGATTAACATCGGTGGCAACGAGTTCCCCAATGCGCCCAACCTGAGTGGCAATATCAGCGCCCAGTGGCGAGCCTGGTACTCCGGGGATGCGGAGTTTGTTGTCTACGGCGAAGCCCAGTATATGGGTGAGTACTGGTTCGATCCCTTTAATAACTATGGTCAGACACCCTGCGATGCGCCGGCCCCCGGTCAAGGTACGTTGCTGGCAAGCCCCGAGCTAGCCTGCCAAAACCCCAGCTACTGGCTGTTCAATGCGCGTGCGGCCTACAACACAGACCGCTACACCATTGCCGCGTGGGCGCGGAATATCGGTGACGAAGGGTTTTACACCTACGGTCTCAATCTGAACGCCTTCTACCAGGATTACCTGGTCCGAGGCATGCCACGAACCTATGGCCTTGAGTTTCGTTACAACTTCTAAGGTTGTGGGGGTTCAGCGGGAGCTTGTTCCTCGATGAGGGCCTCCCGCTCTCGGTCATAGGTTTTGAAGTCCTTATCGACGGTGGCCATGCATTCCTCATAGCGGCTGTCAGGATACTTCTGGCACTCCAGGGCATGGTTGTTCTGTGCCGTATCGTAGATCGCTTGATTGCTGCAGGCCGCGCAGCCCAGGGTCATCCCTAGGGCCGCGCAGACACGCAATCCCAGAGGTGTTCGGCCAGGCACGGTCTGATGTCCAGAGAAGGCGGTGGAACCAGCTGCAGTGCTTTGCGGCCCGGATAGTAATCTCATGGGGATTCCTCATTGCTTTCGACCAGGCGCTGGCGCGCGGCTTTTACGGCCAAGCGGACCTGGGTCGGTGCGGTGCCGCCAAGGTGGTTCCGGGCCGCCACGGAGCCTTCGACGGTAAGCACCTCAAACACGTCGGCGTCGATCAACGAACTGAAACCGCGCAGGGTGTCGAGGTCCATCTCCGCCAGATCCAGTCCCGTTTCAACGCCCAGAGCCACAGCTTTGCCGACCACTTCGTGGGCGTCGCGAAACGGCAAGCCGCGACGGACCAGATAATCCGCCAGGTCCGTGGCTGTGGCGAAGCCAGCGCGGGCAGCTTCGCGCATCCGCTCTATTTCAGGTTCGATATGGGGAACCATATCGGCGAAGGCCCGGAGGCAGTCGAGGACCGTATCGACACAGTCAAAGAGTGGTTCTTTGTCTTCCTGGTTGTCCTTGTTGTAGGCCAACGGCTGGCTTTTCATCAGGGTGAGGAGGGCGATAAGGTGGCCGTTGACTCGGCCTGTTTTGCCTCGGACCAGTTCGGGCACATCGGGGTTTTTCTTCTGGGGCATGATGGATGAGCCGGTGCAGAAGCGGTCCGGAAGATCGATAAAACGAAACTGTGCAGACGTCCACAAAACCAGTTCTTCGCTCATGCGCGACAGATGGGTCAACAGCAGAGCGGCAAAAGCCGTGAACTCGATGGCGAAGTCGCGATCGGAAACGGAGTCCAGGGAGTTTCTCGTCGGCGCGGTAAAGTCCAGGAGACGGGCCGTCTGCTGGCGGTCGATGGGGAAGGTGGTGCCCGCCAGAGCGGCCGCGCCCAGGGGACTTTGGTTCATGCGTTTGCGACAGTCTTGGAGTCGTCCACGATCCCGCTCAAGCATTTCATTCCAGGCCAGTAGGTGGTGACCAAAGGTTACCGGCTGGGCTCCCTGAAGGTGGGTAAAGCCCGGCATTACCGTGGCTGCGTGATCTTCCGCCAGGTCTACGAGGCCACGCTGTAGGCGTCGCAGCTCTGTGTCGATGGTATCGCTGGCATCGCGCAGGTAAAGACGGATATCTGTTGCCACCTGGTCGTTGCGGGAACGCCCTGTGTGGAGTTTTTTGCCAGCGTCTCCAATCAAAGCCGTGAGTCGGGCCTCGATGTTCATGTGTACATCTTCGCGCTCTATAGACCAGGGAAAGGTTCCCGCGGTGATTTCAGCCTGCACCGTGGCCAATCCTTTTTCGATCGCGGCAAACTCCTCGTCGCTGAGGACGCCGACGTCGCGAAGCATTTCCGCATGAGCCAGGGAGCCGCGGATATCCTGCGCAGCCATGCGCTGGTCAAAGTCCACGGACGCCGTGAAACGTTGCACGAAACGGTCCGTGGCTTCGCCGAAGCGTCCCCCCCACAGGCTTTCATTGCCTTTATCCGTGGCCATGTCTGTGTCGTTCTCCTGGGTCCTGGTTGTGAACGGGTGCTCGGCTTGTCCCGTTCTGGAAGGCGTGCAAGTATACCAGCGG
>DIYG01000149.1:0-1935 GCA_002428935.1 Halieaceae bacterium UBA6060 | reverse complement strand
AAGGCGTGCAAGTATACCAGCGGCGTTTCGCGCTCTGGGGTCACGGTCCCGGGTGATCTCGTGTTGTGGGTTTTGGGTGCGCCGCCGGTGAATGCGCCGAACGGGACGGAGCTCGGGAACAACTCATGGCCTTACCCAGGGAGCAACCCCCCAGCCCATGACCATCGACGACGATTTCTTCATTCCAAACCTTTGCGCCCCCCAGGCGGTGTTCATCGCGGTCCTTCTCGCCGAGCTTGTGGTGCTCATGCATGTCCTGGCCCTGGGCCCTCTGGCGATGTTTGATTGGCGCACGCTGGCTCTCGGTTCATTTTTTGTGCAGTGGAATACGCTGCTCTGTCTGGCATTGATCTGCGCTTTGCGTTCGCGCCTTCAGGCTCTGTCGCCGGCGGTTGCGACGGTGCTTTGCCTGGCCCTGGTTATCGCCGTATGCGCCGGTTCCAGTATGCTCTCGGCGTCGGTTTTTTCTCTCCATGGGTCTGCGGGGACCACCCTGGATTGGGTGTTGCGCAACTCCCTGCTGGCCCTGGTGCTCGCAGCGATAGTGCTGCGCTACTCCTATCTCCAGCAGCGGGTTGCCCTGCAGCATCGCAGTGAACTGCAGCTGCGTCTCGACGCCTTGCGGGCGCGTATCCGCCCACACTTCTTGTTCAACACGCTAAACAGCATCGCCAGCCTCATTGCCGTTCAGCCCGAGCGTGCGGAGCAGGCGGTGGAGGACGTGGCGGAACTGTTTCGCGTGGCCCTCAAAGCAGATGATCGAGACAGCACTCTCGCGGAAGAGCGCCGTTTGTGCGAGTTGTATCTCGGGATTGAGCGCTTACGTCTGGGTGATCGCCTCTCCACGTCCTGGGAGATGGATGACGACCTGGAGCCCCTGGTGATTCCCGCGCTGCTCTTGCAGCCCCTGGTGGAGAACGCCGTGTACCACGGTATCGCCCAGCGCAGTGAGGGAGGGCGAGTCTCTGTGATCGCTCGTCTGGAGGGCGATACGCTGCGGATAGACATCGAGAATCCCCTGCCGCTGCGGGCCAGTGCGCCGGCGGGCAGCGGTCAGCGTATGGCACTGGACAATATCCGTCAGCGTCTGGAGGCCCAGTACGGTGATGCTGCCTCCTTGGAAGCGGGGCGGGAGGGTGAGGAGTATCGCGCCACCCTCCGTCTCCCGGCGAAAACCGTGGAGTCTGGGCCGTGAGGATTCTCATTGTCGACGATGAAGCCCTCGCCCGGGAGCGTTTGCGTCGTTTGCTCGTGCGTCTGAAACCGGAAGCCGAGTTGCGTGAAGCCGCCAGTGGTCGTGAGGCCCTCGAACTCATGGAGCAATGGCCGCCAGAGGTTCTCCTATTGGATATCCGTATGCCGGAAATGGATGGGGTTGCCGTTGCCCGCAAGCTCCTCGCCCTGCATGAACCACCGGCCCTCATATTTTGTACCGCCTACGACGAGTATGCGTTGGATGCGTTGCGCCATCAGGCCGTGGCTTACCTCCTTAAACCGGTTCGCGAACGGGAGCTGGATGATGCCTTGCGCGCCGCCGTGCGGATTAATCGCGCCCAGCTCGATGCTTTGGGTGTTGCCGGTGGTGGTCGCGAAGAAATTGTCAGCGCCGGTCACCGGGGGGTTGAAACCCTGGATGTGGCGGAGGTTCGTTGTTTCCTTGCCGAAGACAAATACGTACGAGTGTGTGCACCGGGTGCGGAGCTGCTGCTTTCAGAAACGCTAAAGGAACTGGAGCAGGAGTACCCGGCTCGTTTCCTGCGGGTCCATCGGAATGCGCTGGTGGCCGCGGCCCACGTGCTGCGCCTCACCCGACAGGACAATGCATGGGTAGTCGAGCTGGCGGGTGTGGATGAAAGGCCCCAGGTGAGTCGGCGTCATCTCGCGGCCCTTAAGGAAGCTCTCACGGGGCGGCCCGGGGGTGACGGGTGATATCAT
>DIYG01000063.1 GCA_002428935.1 Halieaceae bacterium UBA6060 | reverse complement strand
CTATGCGGGCTTTATGGTGATCATTGAACTGGCGGGCGAGATCAAACGCCCGGAGAGAACCATACCTCTGGCCTTGCTGCTTAGTTTTACCGTTGTCGTGGTGTGCTATAGCCTTGTCTCTTTGACGCTGGTTGGACTTGTGCCCTGGCAGTCCCTGGCCCAAGACACCGCACCGATAAGCTCGGCGGCATCGCTGGTTTTCAGCAAGCCCCTTGCCATGGCCATAGCTCTCACGGCGATCGCGGCGGCTGCGAGTTCCATCAATGGCGTGCTGCTCGGATACTCTCGGGATGTCGCCGCGCTTCTTCAAGGATTTGAATTTTGGCGCCGACTCATCGGCGCGGAATCGGGTCGGGGGGAGGCAGCCGGTGTTGTCATCATTGCCGGTGTTTCCCTATTCGGAGTTCTAGGGGGAAGCAGTATCTCCTCTCTGGCGGTGCAAGCGGTGGTAGGAATTCTACTGGTGCAATGCCTGTTGGCTGTCAGCCTCTTACTTCTGCCGCGTCTTGATCCAGCCAGACTACAGGCTGCGGGTTTTCGACTGCCTTCTAAGATGTTACCCGTGGCGGCGTGGGGAATGATGGGCAGCTCTGTCGTCGCCTTGGGCTTGCTGTTAGCCACGTCACCGACCCAGGGGTTGATTGCCTTGGTTTATCTCGTCTTGGGCGTTACGGCTTATCGCATGAGTCGTTGATCCTTCGGGACAGACCTTCCAGAGTTAATCGTCGAAGCGCAGAGAACTCAGACTTGGGTTGAGATAGCGGATGACGTCAGTACTCAAACTCTCGCTTTCACTTTGCAGACAAAACTCCAAAGCCGTGTTGGCATAGCTAGTGGTCATGCACAGTTGTTGCACGCCTTGCTGTGGTTTTGTCACCTCGCCGCGAAAGTGATATCCCGCAATGGCGTCTTCAAATTCGTACAAATACTCGTCCGACTGGTCAAGAACCTCGCTCTCGGGTTTGGACCGTCCAGGGGTTTGTTCTGTTAGACGAATCAGGGTTTGGCTCCTGGTGTTCTTGGCCAGGGCTACAACCCCATTCTCGGTGTCCCGAAGCGTCCAGCCCTCGGGAAAAGCGACGCGAAAGCCTGCCCCTTCGGGCTGATAAATGGAGCCGATGCCTTGAGCCTGATGTTGGCGGTGATAGGGCTTGCCGGCGATCACTACGCTTTGCAGACGTCTATTACCATCGCGTACCAGAGAGCCTTCCAAGGCGCCGCCACTATTGCGGGCGATGAAGTTACTGTCGTTGACGAAATCCAGGTCGTAGCTTGTGGGGTATGTGACGTGATAAAGAAATGCCCGCAGGCCTTCGCTCCCCCCTGGGGAAAGCTCCAGGCGGTCTCCACTGGCGGCCAGGTAGCTCCCCGCCATAGAGCTGACCTGTAGCTCCGGTGTGTAGCTGTTCTTGTAGGGGTCGCCTTGGCGCGGCACGGCGAAGTCGGTGTCTGCCTGGTTCTGAAGCAGCCGCATTACGCTGTCCGCCAGGTGTAGGTTGATTTCGCTTTGATAAGGGTCGAGGTTGCCGGTGTTGTAGAGAAGGAAGACCCCGTCCCGGTGTTCCGGATCCAAGAGCAACAGGCTTGATGAGAGACGGAACTCTCCGCCATGAAATGCGTAGTTTCGCCCGTGGACTCCCATGCGCATCCAACCCATTGCGTATTGCCCAGGGTTGCCGGTTCCACCCAGTTCCCAGGGCAGAACGCTCATGGGAATCGCTCCCTCCCACAGGGTGGCTTTTCCATCGGCGCTGAGAATGGGAGAGCCGATACCCAGGTCATCATCGGCCAGGAGAGCCGTGATGTAGCGAGCCATATCGTTGGCCGTGGAGTAGATGCCAGAACCTGCGGGCACGCTGCTGCGTAGGTGTAGAAAAGAAGCGGGGCGGGGCGGTGCTCCGTGATAGTGGCCAAACTGCGGTCCCAGCGTCACGATTGTGCTTCGGGACCCCGAGGTGTGGGTCATGCCCAGGGGGTTGAAGATCCGAGATTCCAGGAGCGTTTCAAAGCTCTGTCCGCTGATTGTCTGCAAAACCAGACCGAGGATGTTCCAGTTCTCGTTAACGTAGAGAAACCGCTCGCCGGGTGGGTCGAGCATGCGATAGCTTCGTAGCCGTCGGACGGAGTTTTCCAGAGCCTTCGGAGATGCATCGTGGATCCGCGTTAAGTCATCGAAGCGGGCTTCAAGTCCCGAAGTCATGGTCAGCAAGTGCCGGAGGGTGATCTGGTCACTCAGGCTTTTGTCGCCGGCTCGGAACCAGGGCAGGTGATCGACGACACGGCTATCCAGATTAAGGCCTTGCTCCTCTACGAATTGCAGCACCAACAGGGCGGTGAAGGACTTGCTAACAGAGCCAATGGCCAGGAGTGTGTCGGGGCTCATGGGCCCAGGTTTATCGATTTGCTGGCGGCCGTATCCCTGGGCGAATACGGTTTGGCCGTTGTGCACCACCGCGACGCTAAAGCCCGGTGCTTCGATCCGTTCCAGATGGCGATGAAAGCGAGCGTCCAATGCTTTCATCAGCGCTGCGTCCGTGTCTTGGCCACTGGCATAGGTAGAGGCCGCCAGAGCAGCGATGACCCCAATCATTCTGCACCAGCCTAAGCGGCGGATGGTCAGCGTCCGATCTATGGCATTGACGGATTCTTTAGTCACTTAAGATGAGCTCCCGTGCGGGCAAGCGAGTGATACGTTGGCTGGGAATCCAGGCGCTGAGGAGGGCGATGAAGGCGAGTAGGGCCGGCATCAGCAATGACCGCCCGTGATCCGTTGTCAGGGGGAATTCGCGCATACCGGCTCCGTGCATCATGCTGTTCATAAGTCCCGTGGCCAAGGTGCTGTACAGCAGCGCACCGGCAATGGCGCCCAGACAGGCCAGAAGTAGGGCTTTACAGAGCTTTATCCCGCGGATTTGCCCTGCGGTCATGCCCAGGGCCTTGTACACACCCAGCTGTCGTTTGGACTCTTCGATGCCCATGCTTGTGGAGTTCAGTATGCTGGTCCCTGCAATGGCGAGAAGCGACAGGGCAATTGCGCTGAGCACACTTCCCAGGCCGCCCGCGACTTGAGCGAGTTGGCTTTCCACGAGTTTCTCGCTGGTTTCGACTTGTGCCGCCTGTCCGAGTTCTTGTTGCAGCCGTGCAATGAAGTCACCGCGAGTGCTTCTGTCGTGTAGCTTAAGAATGAGTTCCGAGGGCTCCAGAAAAGGCACGGCACGTTGCGCGCCGCTCAGAGTGCAGCGATAGAAGAGTCCCCCGTTGCTGGTTCCCTGGAATATGCCCACCACGCGGAATTCGAGGCGTTGCCCTCGCAGATGCAATGATATGGTTTCACCCAGAGCGATCCCAAACCGATCGGCAAGGGGATAGCCGATGCTGATTTCCTCGCTACTCTGTGGGTTTCTACCCTCCAGATTGAGATACCCAAGATGATTCAAGTTCCCATCGATAACATGGCCATCGATATCGAAACTGCTCTGATCTTGGGTCAGCAGAGAAGCCTTCGCGTTTAGAATTCCTCCGCTGGTGGCTACCTCCCGGTGATCGTTGAGTTGCTCACGCAGTCGTTCATAGGCTATTCCAAAAGCCGGTGAGAGATCTCGGGTCAAGCGCACATCGGAACCGTCCAGGCCCCAGAACGGCAGGTTGTCTCCAAGATCTAAGGTGGATTGATACACATTGATAGCAAACAGTATTACGGCCCCGGTTAAGGTTAGAGCGACACCGTCGAACAGATCCCGGGCACGAGCCGTAAGGAGTTCCTTAAGGGCTAGCACGGCCGGTAAGCCGACTCCCTTTGCCACCACAATGTTTGGCCACGGGGTTGATGATGACTCGGTTGGGGGCGCGCCGAAGCGGATCGCCGTCGCCGCGTTGATTCGGCTTGCTCGGCGAGCGACTAATGCCGCCACGATGGGTATCAGGAGTCCAAGTACGGGAAGCGCGGGAAGCGCGGCTTCCCCGTAGACGGTTGGGCTTAAGGAGCCCCCGATGGATGACAGCATCAATGAAGTAAGGGCGTTGGTGCTTAGGAAGCCAAGAGCAAAGCCGAGCCCTGTGGTCACAGCGGCCAGGATGGCGTATTGCAATAGATAAGCGCCGAGCATATTCCCAGGGGTAAAACCTATCGCCTTAAGGATTCCAAAATTTCTGTAGTTCGCCGTAACGTCGCTAGCCACGGTTGAGGTTATGATGAATACGGCGACGATAAGCGCCAGTACCCCAAAAAGCATGATCAGTGCGGTGAGAATGCCTATGCTTTGAGCGTAGGAGGCCAGGACTGTCGACCGAGTCAGCGCCGTGCCCGAGAATCCGCCGCCCAGATGCGCTTTGAATCGATCCCATAGGGCATCTGCGGAAGCGCCTTCGTAGAGTGCCACCGACACCTGGATTTCATTGAGCTTCCCAGGTCGACTAAAAGTAGCCAGAGAGCCCGGGGCGACCCAACTGCGGACCGGGGATAGAAATCCACTAGAGTATTGGGGGTCGACGACGATGGCCGAGATGGTGAACATGATGACTTGGCCATCGACGGCAACCTCAAGGGTGTCGCCGATCGTGAGTTCGTTGGCGGCGGCGAGGGAACTCGGAATCCAGATGTCGCTGTTTTTCGGTGCCGCGGTTTCCTGTCCGGCTTGAAAACGCAGGCTATCGATGGACGTATCATCGCGACTGCGCTCCGTTAAGAGAATGGTCGAACCCAGCTCGCGATCGCCACTTCGAGGCCGAGCAGGGGGGGCGAGGATAGCCCGGGGGGAAGCCAGGGCAGCTACTTCCGCTTGCTCAGCCCACCAGTTTAGAACGGCTTCCACATCGTAGGCCCGGGCGTCGAGCGTAAAGGTAACCTCAGCGGCGTTGAGATCTCTTAGAAGCGTGTGGACCGGTTTTTCCAGACTCCCCTTGCCCGCCAGGGCGGTAAAGAGCATGGTCGCTGCTAGCGTTAAGGTAAGGGCGATGATCAATGATCTGCCGATACGAGATACCAGGTTTGACCAAACCAGCAGGCTGACGCTTCTAAAACCTAATCGAGGTGCGGACACCGGCCCTTACCAACCCTGTTCCGTAAGCCAGTTGAAAAGTAGGCTTTCTCGGTCCGTGGTTTTGCCCGGGTGATCGGCGAAGCGAAAATCACCCTTGATACCGCCATCTTGCATAAACAGAACGCGATCACCGCGGCACGCCGCGCGAAGCTCATGGGTCACCATGAAGATGCTTTGACCACGAGTGGATAGGCGATCAAACAAATCGAGGACCGCCTCGCCAGCGGCGCTGTTAAGCGCCCCCGTGGGTTCATCGGCGAACAGCATTCTAGGATTGTTGATAAGGGCTCGCGCGATAGCACCGCGCTGCTGTTGCCCCCCCGATAGCTGCCCAGGCCGTTTGCTGGCATGGTCCGCGAGATCAAGATCGCGGAGTATTTCCATGCTTGTCGCTTCCAGACTGTCTTGATTACCTAACAGGCCCGCCAGGCGAACATTCTCAATAAGTGACAACGTGGGTATGAGATTGAAAGCCTGGAATACAAAGCCCATGCCCTCTCGGCGAAGTTGCGCCTGAGCGCGCTCCGACAATTTGTGCAAATCCTCGCCAGCAAAACTCACGGTGCCTGCATTCGCCTTGTCCAGGCCACTTAAGAGATACAGCAGCGTCGATTTCCCCGAGCCGGATCCTCCCATAAGAACCGTGTAATCGCCCTCGAAGACGTCTAGGTCTACCCCGGAAACGATCGGTGTCGTTTTACCAGCGGTGACAAACTCTTTTCGAAGATCACGACAGGTGACAATCCTTGGGAGGTTTTCGCTTCCAGTCTTTGACACTAAGAGCACCAGTAAAAATTTGACATCACGTTAATATATGGACTTCACATCGTCAATCCGTTGGGTCTGCGAAGCGACCAAGTGGTTGGTTTTGGCGATGAGGCGTCAAGCTAATCGAGTCCATGGAGAGAACACCAGGGGCTTGAGGCAATAGGGAAGTCTTGTGAACTCGCCCAATTTAGTCTCGGACGCTGAGAGCTTCGCTCCTATGACGCTACCCCGAGGATGGTTAATCGTGAAGTTGGAGCGTGGAGGGTTTGTAGGCAGGGAGCGGTGAAACAATGCCCTCAGGAACCTGCCAAGCCGGCTTCGAAAAAGGCGATAAAGGCATCGACGACTTCGTCGATGGAGTAGGGGCCTCCTTCGGAGTACCACTTGGGAAGCCAGTTTAAGGCTCCGTCGATGGCGAAAACGGCGACTCGTGGGTTGGGATGCTTGATGGTTCCTTCGCTAATGCCCGCCTCTATGATCTCCAGAAGCCTGTGGTCAATGTTCTTGGCTTTACTTCTAAGAGCTTTCTGCTGCTGTGCATTCAGAACATAGAGTTCGCTGAGAATTGCGAAGTAGCCACCGGGCTTACCGAAACTACTTACATGGCTACGTACATAGTGGGCGATCTTCTCAAGGGCGTTGCCTTCTATGTCTTCGGCCTGGTCAATACAGTCCTCCGCAGACTGAAGCACTAATTCGTAGCATTGGAAGAGTAATTCTTCCTTGTTCTTTACGTAGTGAAAAAGCCCTGATTTGGTGAGGTTTACCCCTTTGGCAATACTTGCCAGGGAGGTCCCGTGAAAGCCTTTTTCGGCGAATTGGCGCCCCGCTTCGTAAAGCAGTGCATTACGTCTGGCTTGTTGAAGCGCCTCTCGGTCAAAAACCGGTAAATCCATGGCCATAACAGTAGACCGTTGTCTGAAACCGCAGTCCGGGAAGTTTACAAACCCTGTGGTCGGTACACAAACCGCCGTCTCTCGGGACAGTGGTTTCTTTCCTGTCTAAGCTTATCTATAGATTCCCTGTCTTCCTTGTCCGTGGTTCTTTTAAAGACTATAAAAAATTGACAAGACGTCAGATTAATGTAAAAAAGACCACATGGTTGGTAAATAGACCTAACGGTTTTAGCTTTCCGAAGGTAAAACCCCGCAGGGTCATTTAGGGAGAACGAAGGGGGAGAGATGAATAGCAAAGGCTTGGAAATACCAGTGCGAATGGCGGTGCTAGGGGTGGCCACATCCGCGGCGATATTCAGCTCCGTAACCTTTTCGCAAGAAAGCGGGGTGCGGCAGCTGGAAGAGGTGATCGTGAGTGCCCAGCGTCGCGAAGAGAGCATACAAGACGTGGCAATTGCGATCAGTGCCTTCTCCGAGGAGGACCTGGAGAAGCTCGGTGCGGTCTCCATGGAGCGGGTGGCGCGGGTTACTCCAGGTCTGTACTTCCGCGAAGACAACAGTATCAAATCGTCGGGGACGTCCATCCGCGGTATCCGCGCGGTTTCTGGTTCCGCCGGAGCGGATCCGTCCGTGGGCTACTACATTGATGAAGTCTATCTGGGTAACACCGTAGGCAGCGTGTTTGATCTCTACGATGCAGAGCGGATTGAAGTTCTCCGTGGCCCTCAGGGAACGCTGTATGGGCGTAACACCATCGGTGGAGTCATCAACGTCACCTCTAAACGTCCCACCGATGAGCTGTCGGGAAAGTTTATGGCGCAGGTGGGGAACTATGACTTCCAGCGCTACATGGGCACGATTTCCGGACCTCTCATCGAAGGTAAGCTGAACGGGCTCATAACCGGGCTGTACCACGAACGCGAAGGCTATATGGACAACGCGTTTCTGGGTACGGACACCAACGATCGCAACCAGTGGGGGGTGCGGACATCCCTGCACTTTACGCCCAGTGAGCGCTGGGACTTTTTGCTTAGCGCTGATGCGCGAGAAGTCGATCAAAAAGCCCAGACCTTTGAAACCCTTGCAAATGACGATGCCTCGTTACTTGGCTCCCTGGGCCTTCTGGTGAATCGAGACCCGGAAGATCGCGTAACCTTCGGTGACTTTCCCGGGGCCGAGACCCTGGAAGATGCCTACGGCGTATCGCTGCGCGGGGTCTACACCGCCGACAGCTACGAAATTGTCGGTGTGGGCGGATATCGCACCTATGAATATTTTGTCGATGGGGAGTCGGATCTCCTGCCTTTTGGTATTGGACGCAACTTCGATCCGGAAGATCTCGAGATGTGGACCGGTGAACTGCGAATCTCTTCGCGAACCGATAACGACCTGCAATGGTTGGCCGGTGTCTACTACTCGGAAATCGACTCCACCAATGATGGCGGCATCCTCATCCAGAATGATCTCCTCACCCTGCTGGGCGCAGGATTTCTCGGTGAAGTTTCCGGCGGTTCCCGCGGCGAGCACACCGCCGAAACGTTTGCGCTGTTCGCCAGCTTCGACTATCGCTTTTCCGATCAGTGGGAGCTAACCCTCGGGGCGCGCCACACCTGGGAGGAAAAAGACTTTTTCTGGGTCCAACAAGATTTGGAAGCGATCTTCGGTGCGCCGATTCTCGGAGGCACGGGCTCTGCAGAAGCCAGCGACTCCTGGAACGAAACCACGCCCACGGTGACCCTGCGGTACCGACCTACCGATGACGTGATGTTGTTTGCTACCTACAGCCGCGGTTTCAAAAGTGGAGGTTACAACGTTGATTCCGGTGTTCCAGAGCAACAGAGTGAAGGTTTCGATCCGGAATTTCTCGACAACTTCGAAATCGGCATCAAGTCCACCTGGTTGGATCAGCGATTGCTGGTAAACGCGTCGATCTACAGCATGATCTGGGAAGATATCCACATTCGCGCCGATGATCCGAGCACTCCCGAGTCCTTCGATCCTCGCATTACCAATGCCGGCGAGGCCCATTCCGATGGCGTGGAGCTCGAGGTCAAGGCCATTCTCAGTGACCGTTTGTCTCTGTATGTGGCTGGGAACTACATCGACGCGGGCTATGACGAAGGTGAACTGCCCGTTGGTGTAGGCGCCGGTATTCCCCTGGACCACTTTACGGCCACGCCGGAGTACACCCTGAGCGCTGATTTGGAGTATGTCATCCCGCTGCCGGGAGAGTTCGATCTCACCCTGCGCGGTGAATACCGACGCCAGGGCGAAACTTATCTGGATCCCCGCCCATCAGCGCTGGACCCTTTTAATCGCCAATCGGCGTACACCCTGTACAACGCTCGCGCGACCCTCAACGCCGACAACTGGTACCTGGCGCTCTGGGGGTACAACCTGAGTGACGAAACCTATCTCGTGAGTACCTTCGATTTGCTCAACAACCCCTTCGTGAGCCAGTACTTCAGTGTTCTGGGCGCACCTCGCACCTATGGAGTGGAGTTGCAGTACACGTTCTGACCCCCGTTTGGGGGCCCCTGTTGGGGTGCTGAGGCTGGCGCCCCTTTTTTATTTTCCTGACGGAGCTGCGAAACGATGCTGCAGTACTCAGCCCCGCGTGAAGACCTTCGGTTCTTGCTGTGTCACTGGTTGGACTACGCCAGCCATTGTCAGACACTGTCCGATACGCCTTCGCTAAATCAAGAAGAGCTCCTGGCGATCATCGAAGCCGCCTCGACCTTCGCGGAAAAGGAACTCTTACCCCTCAATCAAGAAGGCGATCGCCTGGGTTGTCACTTCCGCGAGGGGGAGGTGAGAACTCCAGCGGGTTTTCGCGAAGCTTATGGCAGCTACTGTGCGGCGGGTTTTCCCGGCATCAGTCGTCCCGAGTCCTATGGAGGCTCAGCTCTGCCTCGCTCCCTGGCGACGATCCTGACGGAGTTCTTCGCCACGGCGAATTGGTCCTGGAGCATGTATCCGGGCCTGGCTCACGGTGCCATGGACACCTTAGAAGTCTTCGGCACAAGTCGTCAAAAAGCCCTTTACCTGGAGCCTTTGGTTTCGGGAAGGTGGTCTTCGACCATGTGTCTTACGGAGCCCCAGTGCGGTTCCGATCTCGCTCTGGTGAGCTGTCGGGCGGAGTCGGCTAGCGACGGTTTATACCGGCTTACGGGCACCAAGATCTTCATCACCGGTGGGCAGCACGACTTGACGGAGAACATTGTCCATCTCGTGTTAGCTCGATTGCCAAATGCCCCGGCGGGTAATGCCGGTCTATCGCTCTTTCTTGTACCCCGGGAGCTTGTTGGAGAGAAGGGAACCTTGCAGGGCAAGAATCGGGTGATCTGCGGCGGCATTGAAGACAAGATGGGCTTGAAGGGCTCGGCGACTTGCACCATGTACTTCGAAGGAGCCCAGGCGGAGCTCCTTGGGCAAGCCAATGGTGGCCTGGCCGCAATGTTTGTGTTCATGAATGCGGCCCGGATCGGTGCGGGCCAACAGGGTGTGGTGCATGCGGAGCTGGGCTATCAAAACGCCCTGCGCTACGCCCAGGAACGTCGCGCCATGCGATCTCCGCTGGTTCCAAAAGGTGCAGCTAGTACCCCCCACCCGATCGTCGGCCATATGGATGTACGGCGCATGTTGCTGACGCAGCGGGCTTTCTCCGAAGGCGGCCGGGCTTTAATCGTGGATGCCGCCTGTCTGATGGATATCGCAGAGCGGGGCGAAGCTACGAAGGCCCGTGTTGCCGAGCGGCGTCTTGCCCTGGTTACCCCCATCATTAAGGGATTCCTGACGGAAGTGGGAATTGAGGCTTCTTCCCTGGCTTTGCAGTGTTTCGGTGGCCACGGGTATCTCAGGGAGTGGGGTGTAGAGCAGAACCTCCGTGACGCGAGAATTTCTACCATCTACGAAGGCACCACAGGGATTCAGAGCATCGACTTGCTGAGCCGAAAGGTTTTGCGAGACGACCTGCGGGAATTGCAGGGCTTCGTTGATGACCTTCGCGCCCACTGTTCGCGCTGCGTTGCAAAGCCCGGTTTAGAACTATGGGCTCAGCGTCTGGATCAAGAACTGTTGCGGTTTTTACGACTTAGCGAAGACTTGCGGATACAGGCTCGTGACGACGAATGCGTCGTTGGCGCTGCTGCGACGGAATATCTCATGTACGCCGGCTATCTGCTCCTCGGGCACTACTGGTTGCGTATGGCGGAGACGTCGCAAGACCTACAGAGCGATGGGGTGTGCTCGAAGCTGGCTCGATCGAAGCTCGCTACCGCGGGCTTCTACTTTCAGCGGATTCTCCCTCGGGCCCATGGATTGCGCGAATCGATCAGCGCTGGTCCGGAGCCCCTGGCAGCGATGGACGACCCGTCTCTTGCCCTGCCCGAGCAGTCTATGGACCGGGTTGCGCGGTCGCTGTGAACGGTGCCCTAACGAAGAAGTGCGAAGACCTGACTTTTCACGAGGGTCTTCGCTCGGTGCTGGTCGCCAATCGAGGTGAGGTAGCGCTCCGAGTTCTGCGGGCCTGTCGAGAGCTGTCCATACAGTCTGTGGCGGTCTATTCCAGTGCCGATCGAGACAGCGCCCATGTACAACAAGCGGATTGCGCCGTTGAGTTACCAGGTGAAGAACCTAAGGACACCTACCTTAATGCTGATTTGATCGTCGCTACGGCGCTGCGCCTTGGCGTCGACGGAGTACACCCGGGCTATGGCTTTCTCGCGGAGAACGCGGATTTTGCCCTCGCCGTGGAGAAAGCGGGCCTCGTCTTTATTGGACCTGGTACCGAAACCATCGCCCTCATGGGTGACAAGGCCCGTGCTCGAGCCCATGTGCAGGCATTGGGAATCCCCGTGATTCCCGGTGCCCAGCCCAGCGGTGAAGATCCTGTCAGCCTTCAAAGCGCTGCAGTTTCCGTAGGTTTCCCCCTACTTATTAAGGCGACTGCGGGGGGCGGCGGTATGGGCATGCGGGTCGTTGAGCGAGAGGAAGACCTGGCCGGGTCCATCGACGCTGTACAGCGGGAAGCTCTCAACGCGTTTGGCCAGGGGCAGGTGCTATTCGAGCGCTTGCTGCGAAGCTTCCATCATATAGAAATCCAGCTCATCAGCGACGGCTACGGCGGCCATTACCATGCCTTCGAACGGGAGTGCTCCGTGCAGCGCCGGCGACAGAAGGTCGTTGAGGAGTCGCCGTCGCCCAATATCGATGGCGCCATGCGTGAGCGTTTGTGCGATGCCGCGATTTCCATTGCCCGTTCCGTCGAATACCGGGGTTTGGGCACCGTCGAGTTCATGGTGCGACCGGATTCCGGTGAGTTCTATTTCTTGGAAATGAATACCCGACTTCAGGTGGAACACGCCATTACGGAGCAGGTTACGGGCCTGGATCTTGTTCATCTTCAGTTGGCTATCGCCGCGAAGGAACCCGTCGCCATCACTCAGGAGCAGATCGGTCTCCATGGCCACGCGGTGGAATGCCGGTGGTATGCCGAAGATCCCAGTGCCGGGTTTACCCCTACCGGTGGAACCGTCCTTCGCTGGCGACCGCGCACGGGGCAGCATGGGCGCATAGAGTCTGCGCTGATCGATGGCGCAGTGATTGGAAGCCACTACGATCCCATGTTGGCGAAGGTGGTCGGTTGGGGAGAGACACGATCGGCGGCTATTCGTTGCGTTGATTACGCTTTGAGTAAGACGACGCTTCAGGGCGTCCAGAGCAATCAACGGTTCTTGCGTCGCGTATTAAGGGACGAGCAATTTCTTCGCGGCGTAACCCCAACGGAGTTTCTTGATCAGCGTCGGGATCTCCTGGAGGAGGTGGACGAAGTCGACGCTTCGACACCCTTTCTTGCTCTGGCGTTTTGGCTTGGCCACCGCGATAACAAACGTTTGCGAGCCCTGGGGTATAGGGAGGTTAGCCACTACTACCGATGTGGCGGGGATCGTCGAATGGTGATTACTCCCGTTGGGGCTCCCATGGCCGAAACGGAGGGAGTCGCTCTTCGCCTGAGGATGGGCCAACAGGTTCATGAAGTTCAGTTGCTGTCGCCTGGAACTGCTGACCCCTGGTTATTGAGCATCGACGGGACGGCTAGTTGGTTTGAGTTCTCCCAGGGGGATGGGGCGTATGAAGTAAGTCAGTTGGGGAAGGGAAACTGGCTCATCCAATCCGTGGATGGCGAGAACGAGGGCGCTCGGTCGGACCAGGGAGGTCCCTATCGTGCTCCCATGCCTTGTCGGGTCCTGGTGCTGTATGTCGAAGAAGGGGCCCTGGTTGCTAAGGGCGAACGCCTGTTGACCCTGGAGTCAATGAAGATGGAACACACGATATTCGCGCGTAATGCCGGTCGCGTAACGGACCTGCGGGTAGCCGAGGGCAGCAGCGTTGAGAAAGGTGGTGAGTTGCTTTCCTTGCAAGAGGAAGCGCTGTGAGTCGTCTTGTTGACGAAGACACCCATGGTATTGAGGAGCTAGCGGCGCGCCGTGAAAGGGCCTTAGCCATGGGCGGCGAGGAACGTATCGCCAGGCAGCATCGCAAGGGGCGACTTACCGCAAGGGAGCGCATCGATGCTCTGGTGGATCCCGATAGCTTCGATGAGTTCGGCTTGCTAGCCCGCAGCGAGCGAGCGGAGGATCGCGATAAAACTCCCGCCGACGGAAAGATCACCGGTTTTGGCCGGGTCCTGGGTCGGCAGCTTTTTGTCACCGCCGATGATGTCACGGTCATGGCCGGCGCCGGGGGCGCCGTGGGTATGAACAAGGCGTGGCGAGCCAAGCAGTACGCTATCGATAAGGGCATGCCCATTATCAATCTCGGCGATGCGGGGGGTGCCCGTATGCCGGATATTCTTGGCTCTACGGGACTTATGAGCACGGCGTGGCCCATCGATCACGCACCTCGAGATCGGCGCGTGCCGATGCTCTCGGCCATCATGGGGGAGTGCTTTGGTCTGCCTTCCTGGAGCGCCGCCCTGTCGGATATCGTCGTTCAGGTGCGCGGAGCGGTTTACGCCGTTGGGGGGTCCTCGATTATCAGCGTGGCGACGGGAGAGGCCGTTAGCGACGAAGAGTTGGGCGGTTGGGAAGTCCACGCCGACCAAACAGGGGCCGTAGATCTATTTGCCGAAGACGACGCGGAGTGCCTGGCTCTGCTCAGGCGAGCGATGTCCTACTTCCCCGACAACTTTCGCAAGCTTCCACCGGTCATCGCCTGTGACGACGCGGTGGACTCTCCCCAGGATGAACTCACGGATATCGTCCCCGCTGATCACCGCGTGAGTTATGACATGCACGAGCTGTTGGCCGCGATTGCCGATAAGGACAGCCTTTTGGAGTTGAAGGCGCACTACGATGGCAGCCTGATTACGACTTTGGCCCGCCTCGGAGGGCATGTCGTGGGAGTTTTGGCCAACAACCCCTCCGTGACGGCGGGCGCAATGGGCTACGGGGCCTGTGAAAAAGCCGTGGCGTTTATTAGTACCTGCGACGCCTTCCACATCCCCTTGTTGTTCATCCACGACACACCGGGTTTCATGCTGTCCCGGGAGGCGGAGCTGCGGAAAATGCCCATTCAGATCATGCGCTTTATCGACGCGCTCCATCACAGCACGGTGCCCCGGGTTAGCCTGATTGTTCGGAAGTCCTACGGCATGGCCCATTTCAATATGTCGGGGGGGCAAATGCAGAACGATCAGCTCCTCGCCTGGCCCACGGCGGAAGTCTCGTTTATGGCGCCCGAGGTGGCGGTGAACGTGATGTATGGACGGCAGTTGGACTCCCTTGAAGACGCCGAGGTCTTTCGCGCCGAGAAGCTCGCGGCGCTGGAACAGGGAATCGAGCCCTGGGGGCCTGCGGGTCTGAATCTTATCGACAAGGTCATCGATCCGCGCGACACGCGCCGCGAGTTGCTTCGTGCGTTTGCGCTGGCCCGAGGAGATGACGGAGAGGGCGGACGAAGTAAGCGCCTAATGGCGAACTGGCCGAAAGTCTGCTGAGCTAGCGGTGGGGTGCCCCGGAGATACTCGATGCTCAGGACACCAGCTTTTTTGAAGAACGCGCAGGCCTTAAGGGTCGATTACGTGCTTCACCATCTGCCGAATCAAGCGCTTGCTCGCCGCGAAGTCCACGACCCCGGGTTCCAGAGCAGCCATTTCCATGGTGCCGTCGATAAAGGCCTGGATCACATCGGCAAGCCCCTGGGGTGAAACCCTGGCGATATCACCGGCCGCTTGACCATCCCGAATGAGCTGCATCAACAGTTGTCGGGTGCGCTTGTTCACCAGTTCCGTGAGGGTATAGCGGTCGCTGTCCTGATCCAGGCAGGCGATGAGTTCCACATAATCCAGGTAAAGCTCCGGGTGGAACTGTTGATAATCCAGGCAGGCGTCGATGAATGCCAGTAGACGGGTGCTGGGTTTGCGCTTCCCCTCCATCCGTTCCCGGACAAACGCGCTGTACTCCCGTAGGGCCAGCCGCAAGGTATTGATGCCAATCTCTCGCTTCCCATCAAAGTAGTAGAACAGTATCCCGCGACTCACCCCAACACTGCGCGCGATGTCATCGAGGGAGGTCTTCGCAAAACCCTGATTACGAAAGAGCGCGGATGCCGCTTCGAGGATTTGCTGCTTTCGTGCCTGTTCAATGGCCGTGGTTTTTTCAGATTCTCGGCGCGACAGACCGGCGTTTTTTTTCTTCGGCATGGTTTTGCTGGTTAACGGAGGGTTAGCGGGTGCTGGATGAATGGTGAATGAATACCCAGTCGGTGGTGGGTCGTAGCCGCATATTGTATCCACCTAAGGCTGCGAAGTCGTCCAGAGGTTCTTCACTCGGGGCGTTTTCCTGCATGCCTATCACCAGAAGGATTTCGCGCTAATGGCCCTGACGAATATGAGCACTTCAGCGCGTTTCACGGCGCAGGCGACTTGGCGTCAGGCCGTACTTTTTTCTGAATGCGGTTGTGAGGTTACTCTGGTGCTTGAAGCCGACCATTTCAGCGATCTCGTTGACGCTGTGCGGAGACTGGAGGAGTAAGCGGTGCGCCTCCTCGAGTTTCAAGCTCTGCAGAAATTCCGATACGTTCACCCCCCACCGGCGTTTGAACCCGTAGTAGAGGCTGTTTCGGTTTAAACCCGCGTGCCGGGCGATTTCTACGATGGTGGGTGAACTTCGGTAGTTGTCGCGGATATAGGCGTGGGCGGCTTCCAGCTTCCCTCTCTCTACCGGGTCTTCCACGGTGGGAGCCGAAGAAAGGGAGATGGGGTCAAGGAGCTCATCCAGGGCCAGGCAGAGAAGCTCCGTGGCTCTCGCCTCCATGTAGGGAATATAGATGGGGGATTCCACCGGCGTGGTGATAATGTCCGAGGTGATCGCCAGTAAGCGTGAGCGGATATGGAAATCGCGATACACCGAGCTTTGATGTTGCTCTGCGGTTACCGTGCGAAGAAATTCGGGTAAGTCATCCTTCGATCGGCCGGTGATTCGTTCGATCAAGGCGTTCTTGCAGATAACCGTTACCCAACGCTCCTCGGCACCGGCCGGTGGCGTTTCTACCACAACGGTACCGGGCGGATGGTCTACGATGCGCCAGGAGGGGGATTCTAGGTTCACCGCATTAGCGCCGACAACCCCCATATCCAGCGTGATAGACAGAGCGAAGTTGAACCGTATCCAGTCGCCGTCGGTAATCCGCATTTCCACGGGATGCCCAAACTGACCATCGATAACGAGCATACGAAGATCGTCGCGAAACTCGTAGAAGGCGTAGCTGCCGCTAAAGAGATCGCTCTCCAGGTTTATGCGGCAGTGGGACCCAATGGAAGACTCCAGATGGAAGAACTCATCCTCGTCGAGGCCGAAGAAACCAGCGATGTAGCTGGAGAAGTTTTCCCAGGTGAATACCTCATCGGGCATTGGTGGTGGGGTGGATGGGAGATTCCGTTTGCTCAAGGTTTCCAGCTCCATGGACCCAAGGTCATGGTGACAACGCCGATCCTAACGTACACCAAGAAAAATGCGATAGAGCAAAAAAGCGCTGCGATCTTCACAAGACGACGGCCCTCACTTGGTTTCAGCATGAGATTAGAAAAATCTTAAGAATCTGGAGGAGAAATCGTTGAACCATCGCATCGAGCAAAAGCCGTTGTTCCTGGCGCTGGCCATGGCCGTAGGGGTTTCATCAAACGGGGCCAACGGGCAGCAATCGGTGAACGCTGAGCCGCGGGTCCTTGAAGAAGTCACGGTGACCGCGCGAAAGCGTGAAGAAAGCGTGCAAGATGTGCCGATTGCCATCGCCGCTTTATCGGGAGATCAACTGGAAAGCCGCGGTATCGATCAGTTTGACGAAGTCCTTCCATCCATTTCCAACGCCAGCCAGTCCGGCGGCATCGCTGGAGGCTTGCAAGGGCTCATCAGCATTCGCGGCATATCAACCCTGGTGCGCTTCGTGGGACTGGAAACGGGTGTCGGTTTTTATCTCGACGGCGTCTATGCTGGTCGACCGGAAAGCTTTAACCAGGACCTCATCGATATAGAACGAGTGGAAGTACTAAAGGGCCCCCAGGGCGCGGTGTTCGGCAAGAACACCATTGGTGGTGCAATCAATATTGTTACGCAGACGCCCGATGAAGAGTTCCGCGCGAAGCTCGAAGCCCAGGTGGGTAACTACAATCTGCTGCGGCTTCGGGGCGCCGTATCCGGTCCGCTGGTCGAGAGCAAGCTCTACGGATCCATCTCCGGTGGAGTTACGCAACGGGATGGCTACGTCGAGAACATCTTTCCTGGAGGCGACGATCTGGATGACGCTGATCTGAGCAGCGCTCGTGCCAAGCTTCGTTTCACGCCCACGGATCGAGCGGAGTTTATTCTGAGCGCCGATTTTCTTGAGGAGCGAAGCAACGCGGCATTTTTTGAAGTGTCTGAGATCGGCCTACCCGTTGATCTCATTTTTTCTCCGGAAACCGTGGCGACCTTAGATGAGCCCTTTTCCGTGGATGCGGATCAACCTAATTTCCTCGACCGAGACATCTTTGGTCTTTCGGCAACAAGTAATATCGAGATCGGCGAAGGCCTGTGGACTACGCTGTTTGGCTATAGAGAGACTTCCTTTGATGCGGGCCTGGATGATGACAAGTTCCCCGTGCGTTTCTTTGTTGATTTCTTCTCTAGCGACACGGACTTCTACTCTCTGGAAACGCGCTATACGGCCCCGCTGGGGGACAAGCTTCGCTACACCGTAGGCGCCTACTATTTTTCCCAGGAGGCGGGGAATGTCTCTAACTTTGCGCTTGGTGATTTCCTCACGGGTGCTCCCGGTGTTGAGCCACCATTGGATCTGGTCAGTAGCGTGGATACGGAGAGCTACGCGCTGTTTTTCAACCTCGATTACGCCCTGTCCGAACGTTTAACCCTGGAGTTGGGGGGCCGCTATCTGTCGGAAGATAAAGACGCCCGACACGTGCAGATCGACGGCACCGGGATTTTCGGTAGCGTGGCCTTCGACATCAGCCGCACTGACGATGACTTCTCGCCTACGGTGTCCCTGTCCTATGAGCTGGATGATGGCTCCATGGCTTATGTGCGATTTTCTGAGGGTTTTAAAAGTGCCGGCTTCAACACGGATATCATTTCCGCCGATGCCAACCAGGAAGTCGATCCTGAATTCGCCACGTCCTTTGAGGTGGGTTACAAGTTGGAGGCCCTGGATGGCCGTCTGCGACTCAATGCCGCCGCTTTCTATACCGACTACGAAGACCTTCAGGTGTCGACGATCACCAGCGCCGCCGTGTCCCTGGAAAACGCAGCCCAGGCCGATATCGCTGGGCTGGAACTTGATATTGCCGCCGCCGTGGGGCAGTACCTCGACATCTACGGCAGCTTTGGCTACCTCGATGCGACCTATGGAGACTTCGAGGGCTGCCCCGCCGGGGGCGCTATCGAAACCACTCCCCAGGTCAACTGTGAGGGCAACTTTCTAAATTTGGCGCCCGAATACAGCGCCTCTCTGGGCGGTAGCTTCACCTATCCCGTGAACGACACCCTGGGCGATCTGGTTCTTGCCCTGGACGTGAACTACCGCAGCGAAGTGTTCTTTGAGCCGCAAAATGAGACGCGCCTCAGCGGTGATGATCGAACATTGGTCAATCTTCGCGCCGGGTTGGTAACGCCCAGGTGGGAAGCGGTCGCCTGGGCAAAGAACCTTACCGATGAAACCTACGTGAACTTCGCCGATGACCGCAGCGCAATCCTTGTAAACACTACCCAGGCCTTTGGTCCACCGAGGACCTACGGTCTTACGTTGCGACTCAAGTACTGAGTGATCGTGGTAGAGCGTCCGCCGGAGTCACCGGGAAACATGGCTCTCATCCAGGGTGAGCTCGCCGCGCTGCGAGGTACTGGAAGCGTCGATAGTGAGGACATCGACGGGCTGTCCATCGAATACTGGCGATACCAGGGTGGTCAGAACACGATTGTGTTTCTGCACGGTAACTCCGCTGGCAAAGAGGTCTTCTACCACCAGTTTGCCGGGCTTCAGGACGCCGGCTACGACCTTCTGGCCATCGATCTCCCTGGCCATGGAGGATCGGCGGATTCACCAAACCCGGAGCGCGATTACAATTTTCCGGCCCTCGCCTTGCGGCTGCACCGGCTTCTCAAGGTTCTGGGAATCTCGCGGCCGCTCATCGCGGGATGGTCCTTAGGGGGACATATCGCCATCGAAATGGCCGGGCGTGGCTTCGATATGGGTGGACTAATGCTGTTTGGAACTCCCCCCATGGGACCAGGTATGGTGGATTTTGAGCGTGCGTTTGTGGCTAGCGATGCGATGGCGGTTACCCTAAAGGAAGAGCGAACTGCGGCGGACCTCGCCGTGTACACGAAAGGCTTGTACGGAAGCCTGGATCCAATACCCCCGGCCTTTCTCGATCTGGCCCGTCGCGCCGACGGACGTTGCCCGAGTCACGTTGGCACCCATTGGTCCAAGGGCGAGGAGGGTTGTCATCAGCGAACGGTGGTGCGCGGTTGGGAGCGGCCCATCTGCATCTTGCATGGCAAAGAAGACGCGTTTGTGTCAGAGGGTTATCTGGCCACTTTAACCGCGGAGCATTTCTGGACGCAGTCCGTGGTGATGCTGCCGGACGTGGGGCATGCACCATTTCTTGAAGCCCCCAATGTCTTTAATGACACCGTAGAGGCCTTTGCCAAAACGGTTTTCTCGAACCCCTAGGGCTTTTATGAACAAGCTAATCAAAGCTGCCGACAAAGCGTTCATCGAGTGGCGTCATCACTTGCACGCCTATCCGGAACTCGCCTACCAAGAACACCGCACCAGCGCCTTTGTTACTGATCGTCTACGAGAGTTCGGTTGTGAGG
The DNA here is from genome assembly GCA_002428935.1 of Halieaceae bacterium UBA6060. Lineage (GTDB taxonomy): Bacteria > Pseudomonadota > Gammaproteobacteria > Pseudomonadales > Halieaceae > Congregibacter. The sequence continues at coordinate 10,012 of DIYG01000063.1, read as the reverse complement.
TGCACACCGGCCTCGCGGAAACCGGGGTAGTGGGAATACTGGATTTTGGTGAAGGACCAACGATCGGTATTCGCGCGGATATGGACGCCTTGCCTCTAAGGGAAAAAACGGACCTTCCCTACGCTTCCAGGGTGGATGGTGTGATGCACGCTTGCGGTCACGACGGTCATACCACCATGGCCTTGGGTGCCGCAAAGCTCCTGGCCGAAAGAAACGATCTACGAGGAAAAATAGTTTTCATCTTCCAGCCCGCGGAAGAGAACGAGGGCGGTGCAAAGCGCATGCTGGACGATGGGCTCTTTCATCAGCATCCAGTCGACGCGGTATTTGGGCTTCACAATCTGCCGGGAATCCCCGTGGAGGAAGTGTGGGTGAAGGCCGGTGTTGTATCTGCGTCCTTCGACACCTTCGAGATCCAGATCAAGGGGCGTGGTGGCCATGGAGCCATGCCGGAGAAAGCCTTGGATCCAATTCCCGCCGCCGCCAGCGCGGTTCTCAGCCTCAATACCATTGTGTCTCGTGATGTGCCTCCACTGGCGTCCGCGGTCCTTTCGGTCTGCTCCGTGAACGCCGGCAGCACCTTCAATGTGATACCCGATGAGGCGCGAATCACTGGGTCCTGCCGGAGCCTAGATCCTGAAGTGCAGTTATTGATGCAACGGCGCATAGGAAGCGTGGTGAAAGGATTGGAGGCTAGCTTCGGAGTCCAAACGACCTGCGAACTGACTGAGTGTTACCCGCCGGTCATCAACACGCCCCAAGAGTCGGAGCTGATAAAAACCGTGGTGCGCAACGCGGGTCGTGATCTCGTTTTGCGGGAGGATTTTGATCCCTTGATGGGCTCCGAGGATTTTTCGTTCTTCTTGCAGCAAAGACCAGGATGCTTTTTCGTGATCGGTAACGGCATGGAATCCGGTCCGCTCCATTCGCCGACCTATCAGTTTGATGACGCGGCACTACCGATAGGGGTTGGGCTTTGGGTGGAGCTGGCGGAGCGCTACTTGTCAGGTCGGTAAACCTGGTCCTTTTCTTGATCTGGGCTAATAGCCGAGCTTAGAGTTGAGCCATCGCCGCATCAATGCGGACCAAGGCGTCGTCGATATCCTCATCGGTTAGCTCCCCCGAGACGGTAAAGCGGCTGTTGCCGCCGATGAGTACGCCAGCTTCGTGGAGTAGGCTACGAAAACGCAGGCGTTTGTCGAGATCCGAGTCCTGCAAATCGTCAGGGGTGTAGATCACATCCCTGGCCGTGAAATCCATATAGAAAAAACCTCTCGGCCCCTGGAGCAAAACCTCCTGCTCGTGCCGTCTTGCAGCAGCTTGAATACCGTCCATGAGGCGGGCTTGAATTTGGTCAACTCGCTGGTAATACGCTCCATGGTCGCGCTCGAGCATGGCGATGTTTTGCTGCGCTGCGGCGATGGCCAGGGGAAAGCTGTTGAAGGTACCCACAGCTAAGACGCGATTGGTGGCCAGTTCCTGCATCACCTCCCGTTTCCCCGCCACGCAGGCCAGAGGGAGTCCCCCCGAGAGGGCCTTGGCAAACACGGCGAGATCCGGGGTGACACCGTACAGCGCCTGCGCTCCACCCAGACCCGTGCGAAAGCCCGTGATGACCTCATCGAAGCAAAGCAGAATTCCATGCTCATCGCACAGTTCCCGTACGGTCTTTAAATACCCGTCCTTGGGTGGGCAACAGGCGCTGTTGCACATGATGGCTTCCATTAAAACCAGAGCGATATCGTCGCCGTAGGCCTCAAGGGTTTCTCGTAGCTGCTGTTCGTCATTCCATTTGATAAGTAGTGTTTCGCCGTAGCTGCTCGCGGGAATACCGGCGGAGTCCGCCGGGGAGGGTTCGGCGGTGGGCGGCACTGATTTGTCCTGGCGAACCTGGCCCGAAAACACTGGATCTAACCAACCGTGGTAGTGTCCTTCGAAGCGCAGTACGTAGCGCTTCCCAGAATGTCCGCGGGCAAGGCGACACACCAACTGGTCTGCTTCTGAACCGCTGATGCAGAACCGCACCTGCTCGGCGCAGGGAACTATCTTGGTGAGCTTCTCCGCCAGTTCGATCTCGTTGGTGACATGGGCAACGGCGGAGCCGCAGGACATCAATCGATCTATCTGCTCGTGGATGGCCCCGAGGTATTCCCGGTTGCCGTTACCCCAGATGGCCGGGCCCATACCGCAAACAAAATCGATGTAGTCATTGCCCTCTACGTCGATGAGACGTAGTCCTTCGCTGCGATCGATGACGATTCCCGGCGGCTGTTGGGGGAGACGGAAACTGGCGTAGTTACTATTGAGCCCAGGCATTACCGCTGCAGCGCGGTCAGCCCAACGGGCATTGCCTGGTGTGTCGGAAGAAGCGTTCATAAGCAGCCGGGCCTCGAAGGGAAGGCCTCCCATCACTCATAGAGGCTGGCTAGCCTACCGGCAATAGATGTCGCCACGCAATAAATGTTCTACAAAAAGATATGGTTCTGGGGAGAGGAAACTTCCGCGATGACCGTTTGCTCGATGGCTAAGTGGCGGTGCAAAGGGGTGTCAGGTAAGCGTGAAGCCGCCACTCAATCCTCTTCCGACATGCTTTGCTGGATCATCTTGTATTGGTGGCGCACAGTTTCCGTGTGTACGCGCATTTTCAGCGCGGCATAGTCCGGTGTGCCTTCGACGATGGCTTCGATGATCTCGCGATGTTCTTTGGCGGCGGTCTTGTTTTCCGTGTGCACGCCGGCTTTGAGATAGAAAAGCATGGGATAGCTGATTACCAGATCGACCATTTTTCGCAGCAGGCGACTGCCCGAAGCGTCATGGAGGAGGTTGTGGAAGCGCGCATTGGCCTCCAAAAAACTGCTGTCGTCGTCTTCGTCGGCGGCTTCCAATTCATCTTCGATGGCGCGAAGCTCATCGATCTGCTCACTTGTAAGGCGCTCTGCGGCCCGGCGGACGCTGTAACTCTCCAGCAGCGCCACCAGATCGAAGATAAGGTCAATATCCTCATCGGCAACGTCGGTAACGTAGGAACGCCGGTTTTCCTTGATGTCTACCAGGCCCTCGGAGGCCAGTTGACGGATGGCCTGGCGGACCGGAGTCCGGCTCATATTCAGGGTCTCCGCAAAGACCTCTTCACGAAGGTGAAAGCCGGGTGGATAGGTACGATTGAAGATTGCAGATCTTATGTAGTCGTACGCTTGTTTAACGGCGGTATCGCTCATGCAACTGGCTTCTGACAGCGGTGGTGGAAGTCTACTCTTATGATTGGGCCGCGCTCAATTTCCCCCGATCGATCGTGCCGGGAGCGCAATGGTCTTTTCCCTTGCCTTCGGAGTGCGCCGAAGCCTGGGAAGGATCTCGGCGCTGTCCCAGGGGGCTTTCAGGGTACGCCTCGCAGCTATACCTGAGCGCAGTGGCCGGCAGGGAGAAACTGCGATACTGTAGTACAAAAATACTATAGGTCTGCCTATGAGTCGTTCTACGGACGTGAACTCCCTGGTGGTGCTGGCTGCGCTCTTGCTGGTGCACACGATCGGTCCACAAACCATCATTGTTCTGCCAGCCCTGACCCAGGGTTATGTGGAGTATCGTGGCGCCAGTGAAGGTTTCGCGGGCCTGGCCGCTTCGGTCGAAGCCTGGGGTATCTCCATCGCTGCCCTGTGCATGATGTATCTCATCACTCGGATGTCCTGGCGCCTGCTGATGCGTGGCGCGTTGCTGGCCATGATGTTTGCGAATGGTCTTTCTTTATTTGACCTCAACGACACGCTGCTTTTTGTGAGTCGTTTTGTGGCCGGTTTTGGCGGCGGCATTATCGTCGCTGTCAGCTACGCCATGATTGGTCAGACAGAGCGCACCCAACGCAACTTCGGTCTCGCCATCGCTCTGGTGTTGATCTACGGTGCCGTGGCTTTTCCTCTGCTGTCGTTCCTCTACAAAATCTGGGGCCTGCAAGGCGCTTTCGGATTCTTCGCCTGCTTTGCCTGCTTTGGTTTGCCGTTCGTCAAACTGCTGCCAGATCACGGTGAGGCATTGACGGAGAAGCCGGAGTCCTCAGCAGAAGCCGTAAACGCCGGGCGCATGGAGGCCTTGCTGGCCAGTTCCTGCATGCTGATTTACTTCATCGGTGTCATGGGCGCCTGGTCTTACTTCTATCGGTTCGGGATTCACAGTGGCATAAGCGAGGAATCGGTCGGGTACGCACTGTCGCTGTCGCAATTTGCAGGAATCGCCGGCGCGTTCGCGGTAGTTGTCCTTGAGCGAACTCTGCGGCCGAGCGTGGGGGCCATCCTTGGGATTTTGGGGGGTGCCGCTACCATTGGCTTCTTGCTGCTACCTCAGTCCCTGGTCAGCTTCATGGTTTTGGGTTTTGCCTTTCAGTTCGTCTGGAATTTCACCCACCCCCTCTTGTTGTCGCTCCTGGCGGCCTTCGATCCCTCGGGACGCATCATCGCCTACGGCACGGGTATGCAGTTTCTAGGCATGGCGCTGGGGCCAAGTTTGGCCGCATTGCTAGTGCGTGACGATGGCCTGGGATTGGTGGCCTTAACTTCGGCCGTATGCACGGGGGCTTCCGCGCTGGCTGTGGTGGCGGCTTTGCGGTTCTATCGTCAGCTAAATCACGATCATTAAATGTTGTACAAATAAAGGTAAAAATACATATTTATTTGATAATACCTATTTAATGTAGTACAAAAATACCCGTAAGTGACAATATTCACTCTGGGGGGAGGGAAGTCATGGGTAGATTTGTACGATCGGTCTTGGTGGTAGCCACAGCGGTTGCGGTATCTCAGCAGGCTGCGGCGCAGCTTGAAGAAGTACTGGTTACAGCGACCAAACGTCAGGAAAGCCTGCAAGACGTTGGTGTGGCGGTCAGCGCCTTTTCCGCGGATACGATCCGAGACGAGGGCATCGTTGCGCCGCGGGATCTGTTCAACCGGGTACCCAACGTTCAGCTACAAACGAACTCAGCGAATGGGCAGATGCAGCTCTCCATTCGCGGGATCAGTTTTCCTACCTTTTCACCCATCGGCGTTCAGCCGGTGGTGATGTTCCAAGATGAAATAGCGATGACATCGCCACAGACGGCGGGTTTGTTCATCTTTGATATGGAGCGCATCGAAGTGCTCCGCGGCCCACAAAATACCTTGTACGGCCGCAATACCACCGGTGGCGCGGTGAACTTTATCTCCGTTAAACCTGAGGTTGGCGGGGAGGTCAGCGGCTTTGCGGATCTGACCGTTGGCAACTTCGATGCAGTTAATCTCAACGCCGCTATCGGTGGGCCCCTTGGGGAAGACGCAGCATACCGGCTGTCCTTTCAATCCCTGAATCACGACGGCTACTGGGACAACGAGCTCGATGTCAGTGATCGGCTGGGTGACCGGGAGCAGAACCTTTTTCGCGCGCAGGTTCTTTGGGAGCCCTCGGATACGTTCTCCGCGCTCATCAACGTCCATGGGGGAAAGAGCGAGGGCTCATCTCGGCCCGTGAAAGCCCATGGCTTTGCGGAACCGGGCACGGATATTCCCTATAGCTGTACGGATATCGATATCGATGATTTCAAGACCACCTGCGAAGACGGCTTCGGTGGTGAAACGCTCTCGGGCACCGATGAGGCCTTTGGTGGTATCAACAACGATGTTGACGATACCGATGCCTGGGGTGGTTCCGTTCGTTTCGATTGGTCTTTCGATGGCTTTGACCTCATGTCCCTCACGGGTTTTGAAACCAACGAGTGGGATAAATGGGAAGACAATACGGGACTGCGCTCGCCGATTCTGGTGGGTTTTCGCCAGCAAGCAGACACGGACCAAATCACCCACGAGTTTCGTCTGACGTCCAATGGCGATGGAGATGTGCAGTGGATCGCCGGGGTGTACTACCACTACGACGAAGTTGAGTTCTATACCTCGGTGCCCATCACCGTGGTGCCCTTCGCGCCCGTAGGCTTTGGCAGTAACGGGCTCTTTGAACAGGAAACCACCATGTACTCCGCTTTTGGCCAGGTGGACTACGCGGTCAATGACAAGCTAACGCTGATTGCGGGTTTGCGTTGGGTGAGTGAAGAAAAAGAAGGCGTCGCCCGTGCCCAGGAGGGCGATTGGGGCGACGCCATTCTCAGCGGTGAGCTGGACTTCGAGCAACCCGATCAATGGTTATTCGATAACCTGGCCCAGTACAACGTGATCGACCCCGTCACCACCCCCTTCTCAGAAACCTGGGACGATATGTGGGGTGGAAAGCTCGGCATTGAGTACATCAACGACGGGGGTCAGCTTTTCTACGCCCACATCACTCGAGGTGAGAAGGGCGGTCAGTTCGCCGACGCGCCTGATTCTGTGGTCACGGGCACTTTTATACCCCCCGCGGCGCCGGAAGAGGTCATCGCCTACGAGGCGGGTTTTAAGGCGGTTTTTGCCGACGATACTTTGCAGCTCAATGTAGCGGCGTTTTTCAACGACTACACCAACCAGCAGGTGCAAATCACCTTCACGGACGAAGACGGTAATTTGTCATCTCGCGTGGTCAACGCAGCGGAATCGGAGATCTACGGTCTAGAAGCGGAGCTGGTGTTTGCTCCGGGTAACGGTTGGTATGTGGACCTCGGTCTCGGTCTGCTGCGAAGCGAAGTGATCGAAGACACGTTGAGTGCGCAAACCGACGGCATCCTGTCCATCGAAGAGGGGCGCAACCTAAACAACGCGCCGGAAACGACGCTGAACTTCGGGGTGACAAAAGAGTTTCAACTGGCTAGTGGCGGGGTGATCTCCGGTCGTGTCGATGGCCGTTACGTCTCAGAGCGTGAGTTCAATCTTATCGATACGGTAGAGACGCGTCGCTTTACCACGGACCCTTCCTACATGGTTTTTAACGCCCGGCTCGATTACCGCTTCGGAGGCGAGCAGCAGTATCGGGCTTCTCTGTGGGGTAAAAATCTTACGGACGACCTCTACTTCAATCGCTTTGAAGATATCGGCACTTCAAACCTTGGGTACCCGGGAGATCCGCGCACCTACGGGCTTACCGTAGGCATGGACTTCTGATGATCCTTTGTCGTTGCCAGCAGTTATAGGAGATACCCAAATGGAAGCAGGATCTACCATCGCTATCGTCGGCGCGGGCCTTGGCGGGCTTACCGCCGCATCCTGCCTCTTGCAGGCCGGTTTTGACGTGACGGTCTACGAGCAGGCGCCGGAACTTGGCGAGGTTGGCGCAGGGATTCAAATCAGCGCCAACGGATCCTCGGTGCTTCATGCGCTGGGTTTGCAGGCAGACCTCGAAGCAATTGGGGTAAAGCCTAAGTCCTATGAGTTTCATCTTTACGATTCGGGGGAGCGACTCCAGGGCTTTGATCTGGGAGAGGATCATGAAACCCGTTTCGGCTCAAGCTACTATCAGTTCCATCGAGCCGATCTTCATGCGGTGTTGGTAGAAGCCGTTCGTCGTCGGAAAGCCGATGCCATCGTTCTCAATAAAACCTGCACCGGTTACGAAGAGACCGATTCGGGAGTACGGATTCGTTTTGCCGATGGTAGCGAAGTCAGCGCCCACCTACTCATTGGTGCCGACGGCATCAAGTCGGCGGTTCGTGAGCAGCTGGTGGGAGCGCAAAGTCCGGTATTTACCGGTCAGGCTGCCTGGCGAATTGTGGTTCCGGCGGACCGCCTGCCGACTGATTTTATGGAGCAACGCATGTACGTGTGGGTAGGGCCAGGAAAACACGCGGTCACCTACTACTTGCGCGGCGGAGAGCTGGTGAACCTTGTTGGATGCGTTGATAGCGATTGGTCCGAGGAAGGCTGGACCATTCAAGCCTCCTGGGACGATCTTAAGGCCGATTACGCCGGTTGGTGTGACACGATCCAACTCATCCTGGATGCGGCGGATCGCGACGGGTGTTATCGCTGGGCGCTGAACAACCGTCCGCCATTGGATACCTGGCATTCGCGCCGCGTGGTCATGCTCGGAGATGCCGTTCACTCGACCCTGCCGTATATGGCACAGGGCGCGGTGATGGCGATAGAGGATGCGGCGGTCCTTACCCGGGTGCTTGAGTCCGATGAGGCGCTTGAAGATGCGCTCGCTCGCTATCAACGCAACCGCTTGCCGCGCACCACGCGAATCGTGAGTGAGTCATCCTCTAACGCGAAGTTGTTTCACCACGAGTCCGAGGAAGCCTTGCGTGATGCCTTTGCCCAGCGCGGAGACATCGGCCAGGACCGGGCGACGTGGTTGTATTCCTACCAGCCGTTGACCGTGGCTTTGCCCTAAAGCGGATCGAAATTCTTGAGCTGGCTTTTGCGTTAGCTCTTATGGTGGCTCTCTTGCTTGTTGCTACGCTAAAGAGAAGTGGTGCGCCAGCCAGGTTTGCGACACCCGCCGATCATTCGGCGGGTCTTTAAACACCAGACCGAGCCCTGTGTTATTAGGCGCTCATCGCCCATTGATCGTAGTGGACCTGGGTGGTGAACTCGGCGGAGTTGCGCCAGGCCCAGTAGGTTTCATGGAGCTGTGTAGTCACCGTTCCCGGCTTGCCCGTACCAATGGTTTGCCCATCAAGGCTTGTGATGGGAAACGTTCCGCCCGCCGAGGATGATATGAACAGCTCGTCGGCGGCGAGAAGTTCTTCCGCCGTTATGTTGTCCTCCTGGCAGGCGTATCCCAGGGACTCGGCGATCTCCATCACCGTGCGGCGGGTTATGCCTTTAAGGCAATCATGCTCCGGTGTTCGGATGATTCCATCTTTTACCGCGAAGACGTTGAACCCAACCCCTTCGGCAACGAAGCCGCTGTGGCCGAGGAGAATGGCGTTCTGAGCGCCGCGGTCATTGGCTTCCAGGCGCGCCTGGATCAGGTCGCCCCAATGGAAGTTCTTAGCCGTCGCGTCGACGCTGCTTTGCGGAATCCGTGGCACCTTGCTGACGATCATCTCCAGGCCGCCATCTTCGGGGACGCCCAATTGCGGTAAGCGTTGAGACCATCCATAGAGGCGACTGGTAAAGCGTGCGGGATCACGTATCTCTGCCGAGGGCGGTATGCCGCGGGTTGCACACAGGTAAATGATGCCATCGCGCAGGCCCGAGCGAGCCACGAGGTCGTGACAGATGTCGGCCATCGTTTCCCGATCCCGGGGATGGGGCAGGCGCCATTTATCCATGCTCTCCTCGAAACGCTCCAGGTGATCTTCCAGGCGGAAGATCAGTCCGGCGTGAAACGGAATACCGTCGTACACCACATCCGACTTATTGAATCCCCAGTCCAGCAGTGGAATGGCGGCCTCGCTGAGAGGCACGAACTTTCCGTTGATGTATCCCGTGCCGGGTTCTGGCGCGAACTCCGCGTCGTTCCGCGCATTCATATCTGTCATACAACTATTCCCTCGATGCCCTCAGGCGAGGCCAGAGGCCGTCTGGCGCTCCTTCGTCTGATTCTAGTGCTAAGGCGTTCGATGAGCGATACGCCAATGGACCCAGCATAGCCTTTCGCACAACAAAAAAATACAAAAAAGCGATTTAATGTGGATTTAGGTCTACTTAGTGGATATATTGTAGTACATAAATTTCGAACAGTGTGTTTTCTCCGATGACTGACATCCAGCTGCTTCGCGTGCCCAAGTGGGGGCTTTCCATGGAGGAGGGCACCATTGCCGCGTGGTTGATCGCCGAGGGGGAGAGCTTTTCCGAGGGGCAGGAAATCTGCGAAATTGAAACCAGTAAGATCGCCAACGTCATGGAGGCACCTTTCGCCGGCCAGCTTCGCCGGATCATCGCGCAGGTGGGGGAAACCTTACCGGTGCAGGCGACGATCGCGGTGGCGGCACCGTCCAGCGTTGACGATGCGGCCATCGACGCCTTTCTGGCGGAGGCCGGAGAGCTAGCGGGGGCTGCGCCCGAGTCGGAGCTTGCGTCAGAGCCAGCGTTGGAGAAAACCGCGCCCTACGAACCGCCAATCTCCGCGGTCCCGTCGCCCGATAGTCCGGCAGGCCATGGCTCGGAATCCTCGCCCACCC